>CAYJGT010000059.1:0-9855 GCA_964370035.1 uncultured Oscillospiraceae bacterium | reverse complement strand
CCTCTTTCTTCAAAGTACTTTTTTGCAAATCCAAAAGCAGTTTTTTCTGCAATAGTTCCTATTGTTCCTGCCTTAAATACATTTTCACTTCCAAAAATTTCTTCAACATATTTATGAGCTTTTCCTTGGTACTCTCCTGCAAAATTCAAATCAATATCAGGCTCTTTATCTCCTTCAAATCCAAGAAAAGTTTCAAATCTAATTGAAAACCCATCCTGCCTTAATAATTCATCACATTTTGGGCAGTTCTTTTTAGGAAGATCTACACCACATTCATATTTACCCTCATCTCCCCACTCTAGATACTTACACTTCGGACAAATATAATGTGGAGGCAAAGGATTAACTTCTGTAATTCCAGACATTGTTGCTGCAAATGAAGATCCTACAGACCCTCTTGATCCAACAACATACCCATCCTCCATTGATTTATCCACTAACTTCTTTGCAGAAATATACATTACTGCATAGCCATTGTTAATAATTGAATTAAGCTCTCTGTCAAGCCTTTCTCTAATCAATTCCGGTAAAGGGTCACCGTAAATATTTTTTGCTTTTTGTTCGCAGGTTTCTCTAAGTTCTTCCTTGTCTCCATCAATCTTAGGTGGAAATTTCCCTTTTTGTAGTGGGCTAACCTCTTCTATCATACCTGAAACAAGATTTGTATTAGTAACAACCACTTCATAAGCCTTTTCTTCTCCAAGATATGCAAATTCTCCTAGCATCTCTTCCGTAGTCCTAAAGTATAAATCGCTACTATCTTCCGTATCTTTATACCCTTGGCCTGCCATTATTACATCCCTATATTTCCCATCCTCTATATTTGTATAATGGGTATCACAGGTAGCAACAACTGGTTTTCCCAGCTTTTCACCTAAGCTAACTATTTTTTTATTAATATCAATTAAATCCTCTTCAGACTCAACAATGTTCTTTCTAATCATAAATTTATTGTTAGAAAGAGGCTGAATTTCTAAATAATCATAAAACTCCGCAATTTCTTTAATTTCTTCTTCACTTTTTTTGTTTAAAATTGCTTGGTATAACTCTCCTGCTTCACAGGCAGTTCCTATAATAAGTCCCTCCCTGTATTTTGTCAAAATGCTTTTGGGAATTCTCGGGCTTCTATAGAAATACTCCATATGCGATGCAGAAACCAACTTGTACATATTCTTAATTCCAATTTGATTTTTAGCTAATATTATTATGTGATTCGTCGGATGTTTCTTATAGTCAATACTGCCATCTTCCTCTATTTTATCTTTATCATCAAAAAAATAGCCCTCTAACCCGTATATAACCTTAATCCCCTTTGAGCAATAATGGGCTTCCGGGTAAGCTTGTACCACACCATGGTCTGTAATTGCAATAGCTTCATGTCCCCATTTCTTCGCTGTATTGATTAAGGTCCCTACATCATTCAGTCCATCTAATCTGCTCATTTTAGTATGTGCATGTAACTCTACTCTTTTTTCTGGAGCATTGTCCTCTCTGGATTTTTCTTGAGATTTCATAATACCCTTTGCCATAATTACATAATTTCGATCCCAAGTGTCCCACTCTATGTCTCCAGTTATTTTAACTGCATCGCCTAATTTTATTTTCTCTTCAAATTCATCTAAAAATTCTTGCTTCAAAAATGTTTTTACTAATACAGAAGAGTCCTCATCCGTTATATACAAGCTAAGCAAATGGGAGCCTATTTTGGTCATAAAACTACTTTTCTTAAAAAGTTTCCCCTCAATAACTACACCCTTTTTAGGTTCATTAATATCTCTAATTGGCAAAATAGCCTGTGCTGGATTTATTTCGGTTAAAAAACTCTTTGCTTTCTTCCTTCTCCCAAAGTTCTGCTTCCCACTGCTACTCTCAGCAGATGTAGGTTTTTTTACTACCGGTTTACTCTGAATTTTACTAAGAACTTCAGGGGTTCTCTCATTAATTAAATCTTTTACATTTCCAAATTTAACATTATGATGGGTAAAAGTAAAATCTAATTCCATTTGAAACATATCTTTATATTCCTTAGCCAATTCATATTTAGCTTGCGCGTTCAAAACTCCTACTATACTTTTCCCTATTACATGTATGATTACATTATTGCCTTCAACTTCTATATCTTCTTCTTCTACAGATTTTAATATTGCTTCAATATGCAAAGGAAGCTTAGTTATTATTGTCGGAAACATTTTTCTTACAATATCACCTTGACTCATTTCAATGTCTTCACAGTTTAAAGACAAAATCACTTCTTCAACTCCCGCGATTTCTATAATTTCTCTTTTAATTTCTTCTAAATCTTTTTCAGACAATAAAAAATTAAGAGTAATCTCTATAGTAAGACTTTTCCTGTCTTTAGAGATTACTGCTCTGTTTATATTATATTTATATCCGTGTTTTAAATATTGATCGAATATTTCATTCATTATTTATATTTGCTCCTTTATCTTTTGTAGTGCTGAATTTTTCATACTGATTTTGTTATAGTATCTATTAACGTTTGAATTCCTTCTTCTTCTTTTACTTTAGATACCACTTTTCCTTTTTGAAAAACCAAAGCCACATCCTTTCCATAAGCTACGCCATAGGTAGCTTCCTTAGCTTCCCCAGGACCATTGACTTCACAACCCATTACTGCAACAGAAATGGGTTCAATTATTTGTTCTATTAGATTTTGTTCTTCAATTTTTTTATATATAAGCTTTACATATTTCTCTAAATCTCCATGGGTCCGTCCACAAGTAGGACATGAAATCACTTCAATCAAAGCTTTTCTACTGCCTGTAGCATAAAGAATTTCCTTTGCAATTTTTATTTCTTCAACAGGGTTTCCAGTTAAAGAAACTCTCATGGTATCTCCTATTCCATCCAGAATAAGTCCCCCTAATGCCACTGATGACTTAATTATTCCAGATGTAGAATAGCCTGCCTCAGTTAATCCAATATGAAGTGGATAGTCAGTTTTCTTTGAGAGTAATCTGTATGCCTTAACATTAGTAAGCACATTAGAAGATTTTACTGATACAACAATTTGGTCATAGTTATATTTTTCAATAAGATTAATATTTCTAATAGCGCTTTCAGTCAATGCTTCTGGAGAAACCCCTCCAAATTTAGATAATATATCCTTTTCTAAAGAGCCGCCATTAATTCCAACTCTAATGGGAACTTTTCTTTCTTTTGCAGCTTCTACTACAGCTTTAACCTTTTCTTCAGAGCCAATATTCCCAGGGTTAATTCTAATTTTATCAACACCATTTTTTATTGCAGCTATTGCTAATCTATAATCAAAATGAACATCTCCAACCAAAGGCAAATCTACTTTCTTTCTAATTTCCGTAAGGGCTTCTGCAGCTTCCATAGTATTTATTGCTACCCTAATAATTTGGCAACCTTCTTCATGGAGTTGACGAATTTGTTCTAATGTAGCCTTTACATTAGAAGTTTTTGTGTTTGTCATAGACTGAATTGAAATAGGATTTCCATTCCCTATTTTAATATCTCTACATATTATTTCTTTTGTCATATTACCCCTCACTGCAATTCTGGTTAATTTGGTAATACAAATCTGATTATATCTTGGCCTGCAATATATAAGGCTAGTAACAACAATAAACTCATACCAACTAGGTGAATAGTTCCTTCAACCTTATCCGATACAGCCTTTCCTGTAATCATATTAATTATAATAAACAGAAGCCTTCCTCCATCCAACGCTGGAAGCGGTAACATATTAATTATTCCAAGATTTAAACTTATCATTGCTACCAAGTAAAAAAAGTTAACTAATCCAATATTCAAAGTCTCATCAACCACAAATCCAATACCTATCGGCCCTGTTAATTGATCTATTCCTACTTGCCCAGTAAATAATTGTTTTAATACATCTAGCATACTTGTGGCTAAGTTCCATGTACTTTCTATTCCTAATGGAATAGCTGTCAAAATATTTTTTTCTAATTTACTTGTTACCCCTATTATACTTCTTCCGTCTTCTTTTGTGATTTCTGTTGTATAAGTTATTTCTTTTCCATCTCTATCTACAACCACTTCAGCTTTTCCACTGGTATTCTCCTCAATTGCAACTCCTAAATCTTCCCATTTTCCTATCTCACTATTGTCAACTTGAAGAATTATATCCCCTGCCATTATTCCAGCAGTATCCGCTGGTCCACCTTGTACAACAGACTCCACCTCCGTCGAAGGTGTTCCTATGTACATTACCACTCCTATCATAATTATTATAGCTAAAAGAAAATTACATATTGAACCAGCAACAATGATGATAATCTTCCTTGGGTAGCTAGCTTTTCCAAAACTTCTCTCATGATCAGACTCATCATCTTCACCCTCCATAGCACAAAATCCTCCAATAGGAAGAAGCCTTAAAGAATAAAGTGTTTCACCTTTTTGCTTGGAGTAAATTTTAGGACCCATACCTAAAGCAAATTCATTTACTTTTACTCCTGATTTTTTTGCTGCTATTAAATGTCCAAATTCATGTATTCCTATTAGAACACCGAACATAAGAATTACTACTATTATTGTTGTCATTAACTTCTCCTATTCTCGAATTGAGTATATATTTTTTTCTTTACATCATCATCTATTTCAATTATCTCATCTATTGATGATGGAGTTTTGTATTTAGCTTCCTTCATAATTTTAACTAAAGTTTCTTGTATCTCTAAATATTCAATTTTTTTATTTAGAAAAAGGTCTACTAATGCCTCATTTGCTCCATTAAGAATTATAGGATAGGCTCCTCCTTTTTCTATTGCAGTATATGCTAACTTAAGGCATTCAAATGTTTCCATGTCAGGTTTTTCAAAAGTTAATGTACCTTCTTCTACAAGGGAAAGTCTATCCCCCTTCATAGGTAGTCTTTCTGGATATTCCATTGCATAAGAAATTGGTATTTTCATATCAGGATTTCCAAGTTGTGCTATTACAGAGCCATCTACGAACTCAACCATTGAATGGATAATACTTTGCGGATGAACAATTACTGAAATTTTTTCCATAGGAATGTCAAAAATCCACCTTGCTTCAATTACTTCAAGGCCTTTATTCATAAGTGTAGAGGAGTCAATAGTAATTTTTGCTCCCATTTCCCACTTAGGATGTTTTAACGCTTCTTCTAATCTAACATTTTCAAGAAACCCTCTATCTTTACCTCTAAAAGGCCCTCCTGAAGCTGTAAGTATTATTCTCTCTACGTTTTCCTTATTTTCTCCATTTAGGCATTGAAAAATGGCACTGTGCTCACTGTCGATAGGCAAAATACTTACTTTCATTTCTTTTGCTTTTTCCATAATAAGCTGGCCTCCAGCAACTAGTGTTTCCTTATTTGCAAGGCCGATGTTATTTCCAACATTTATTGCTTCCCATGTTGGGCGTAACCCCCTAATTCCTACTAGGGCATTTATCACCATATAGCAAGGTCTTTTTGCAACTTCTACTAAACCCTCATCACCAACTAAAATTTCAAGATCATTAAACATTTCTCTTAGTTTTTCACCATCTTCTTTTTTTGATACAACAACGACATCTGGCGAAAACTTTTGAATTTGCATTATTAAATCATCTATTCTTTTATCGCAAGAAAGAACCGAAGCCTTATAGTTCGCTTGGTTCTTTTCTATAATTTCTAAGCATTGTGTTCCGATTGAGCCAGTACTTCCAAGTATGACAAATTCTTTCATTTTATTAAATCGCGCCTCCATTTATCACAATCACTATATAAGAAAACACTAAGGGTGCCGTGAATAGCACGCTGTCAAATCTGTCTAAAATACCACCGTGGCCTGGGATCAAACTACCATAATCTTTAATTCCCATTTTTCTTTTGAAAATTGAAGCTGTAAGATCTCCAAGTTGAGATACTATGCCTCCAAGCACACCAATTATTAAGCAGTGGACAAAATACTCAGGTATTACAAAGTGTCCAAAAATTCCACAAAGAAGAACACTTCCTAAAGTTCCTCCAATGGATCCTTCAATCGTTTTTTTAGGGCTAATTTTAGGACAAAGTTTATGTTTTCCAAATAGAAATCCTGAAAAATACGCAAATACATCAGTTCCAAAAGCCGTCCAAATTATTAGCCAAACAAAGTTATGAATCTGTTGCTCTACTAATGCTACTTGGAATGCGCATCCTATAATATAGATTATGCCAAAAAGAGTTGCCATCCCATCTTCTAGCTTGCGATTTTCAATATTGAATAAATATAAGGCCGACGCGAAAAATGCTGCCATAATTACCATAAAATAATAAATCTCAGGTAATTGAAAAACATTTATTCCATATAGTAACAATGCTGTTACTACTGCTATAGGATAGCAAGGTTTAATGTCTAATGAATGGAAGCCTTTATAAAACTCATAAACAGCTGAAATACCTATTAGAAATGTCGCAGCAAGCAATATATAGTCTCCTAAAAAGAGAATACCTAAAAAAGGCACCATAATTAATCCTGAAATAACTCTTGTTTTCATCTACTCTTTCCTTTCGCCAAATCTTCGGTTTCTCTTTTGATATTCTATTATTGACTTCTCCAGTTCATCTCCATCATAGTCTGGCCAAAGTACATCTGTAAAAACAAATTCCGAATAAGCAACCTGCCATAATAAGTAGTTGGAAAGCCTTTGTTCTCCACTTGTCCTTACTATTAAGTCTGGATCTGGAATATTAAAAATACCAGTATACAGATGCTTAGAAATCATCTCTTCGTCAATCTCTTCTGGTGAAATTCTTCCTTCCTTAACCTGTTGTGCAATAGCTCTGGTCGCCATTGTCAATTCGTCTCGACTTCCATAATTTACAGCTAAGTTCAACACCAATCCTGTATTGTTTTTTGTCATTTCAATAGTATCCCTAATAGCTTTTTCAGCTGCTTTAGGAATTCCTTCAAATTGTCCAAGCATAATAACCTTCACATTTTTTTTGTGAAGCTCAGCTCTTTCTTTTAATGTAAACTCGACTAACAAGTCAAAAATACCGCTAATTTCTTCATTTGATCTTTTCCAGTTTTCCGTAGAAAAAGCATAAACAGTGATAAATTTAATGCCAATATCATTTGCTCTAATAACAACTTTTTTTATTGATTTAATTCCACCTCTATGTCCCATTATTCGCGGTAAGAATTTTTTCTTTGCCCAACGCCCATTTCCATCCATTATTAGTGCTATATGGGCAGGAAGATTGTTTTTATCTAGCATATCATCTCCAAAGCTCATTAAACTTCCATTATTTCTTTTTCTTTTTTCTTTACCATTTCATCAATGGTTTTAATTGCTTCGTCAACAATTTTTTGTACATCTTTTTCATCTGATGCTAAATCATCTTCAGTTAAGTCACCAGCTTTTTGCAACTTTTTCAAATGGTCATTAGCATCTCTTCTAAGATTTCTAATGGCAACCTTGTCATCTTCTCCAAGTTTTTTTACTGTCTTTGTCAATTCTTTTCTTCTTTCTTCTGTAACCTCAGGTATTCCAAGTCTGATTATCTTGCCGTCATTACTTGGAGTAATACCTATGTTGGCAATATTAATCGCTTTTTCAATCTCTTGTATTGACTTTGCATCAAAAGGAGTAATCATAAGTGTTCTTGGATCTGGAACAGATACATTTGCAACACTTTTCAATGGAGTTGGTACCCCATAATATTCAACTTGGATTTTGTCAAGTATTCCTGGGTTTGCTCTCCCTGCTCTAACTGTTGTTAATTCTTCTTTTAATACATTTAAACTTTTTTCGATTTTTTCTTTTAAATTTTCTTTAATATCCTTATTCATCATATCCTCCTAAGTAATAATCGTTCCAATTTTTTCTCCACAAACAGCTTTAAGTATATTTCCTTCTTCCGCAAGAGAGAAAACGTGAATTTTTATCTCGTTATCTCTGCATAGCGATGCTGCTGTAGAGTCCATAACTTTTAAATCTCTTTCTAAAACTTCCCAATGAGTTAAGTTATCATATTTTATCGCTGACTTATCAATGTTTGGATCTGCAGAATATACCGCATCTATTGTTTTTGCAAGCAGTATCACCTCTGCTTCAATCTCCGCTGCTCTTAATGCCGCTGTTGTATCCGTAGAGAAAAAAGGATTTCCCGTTCCTGCACCAAAGATCACAATCTTATTTTTTTCTAAATGATTCATAGCTTTTCTTCTAATATAAGGTTCTGCTACTTCTCTCATTTCAATGGCTGTTTGAACTCTTGTATCCATACCCTTAGCCTCTAAAGCATCTTGTAAGGCTAGTGCATTGATTGCTGTGGCTAGCATTCCCATATAATCTGCTGTTGCCTTGTCCATAGTCTTGCTAGTTCTTCCTCTCCAGAAGTTTCCACCTCCAACAACAATAGCCATTTGCACCCCTAATTTGTAAACCTCTTCTACTTGAGCCGCTACATTTTCAATTACTTTTTCGTTAATCCCAAACTTGTCTTCCCCTGCTAAAGCTTCACCGCTTATTTTTAGCAGAACTCTTTTATACATTGGTTTCATATAGACTCCTTTTCATAAAATATACACTGATTATTATACCACAATTTACTTAGTCTGCTCAACATAAAAAACTGGATATGTATTATTTACATATCCAGTAATTATCATTTATAGAAAGGTTTTTCTCGTTATTCAAATCGTTATTCAAATCTTTCTTCTAAGTTACTTTCCTAATTGCTTCGCAACTTCTTCAGCAAAATTTTCTTCTTTCTTTTCGATACCTTCGCCTACTTCGAATCTTCTCATGTGAATAACTTCCATTTCCTTATTTGCTGCAGCTGCAACTTCTTTCACATATTGTTTAACGGTTTTCTCACCATCTTTAACAAATTTTTGTTCAACTAAACAAACCTCTTTAAGAAGCTTACTGATTTTTCCACTCACCATTTTTTCAATTAACTCAGGAGTTTTAGCTTTAATTTCTTTTCCTTTTGCCTTAGCTTCTTCAACTTTCTCAGCTTCCTCGTTAATTATTTGTTGCTCAGTAATCTTTCTCTCTTCTTCAATGTATGCTGGATCAACTCCACCTTCATTTACAAACTTAGGGTTCATAGCTGCAACTTGCATAGCTACATCTTTACCTACAACTGCAATCTCTTCTTTAGTTCCTTCAGTTTGGATACCTACAATTACCCCAACCTTATCATTTCCATGAATATATCCTGTATATACTACTCCAGGATCATCATGTCTTGCAAATCTTCTAATGCTTAAGTTCTCGCCAATAGTTGCAATTTTATTGTTTAACGCGTCTTGCACTGTTCCTTCACCTTCGAAGTCTAGTACTAATAGAGCTTCAACATCAGCTGGATTTTCAGCTAATACTTTTTCAGCTAATTTTTCAACAAATTGAACAAACTCTACGTTCTTTGCTACGAAGTCAGTTTCTGAGTTCACTTCAATTAATGCTGCAACTTTGCCATCTTCGCTGTAAGCACTTCTAACAATACCCTCTGCTGCAACTCTTCCAGCTTTCTTTGCTGCTTTAGCAAGTCCTTTTTCTCTTAAAACTTCAATTGCTTTATCCATATCTCCGTCTGTTTCAACAAGAACTTTTTTGCAGTCCATCATTCCTGCACCAGTTCTCTCTCTTAACTCTTTTACCATTTGAGCTGTTACTGCCATTTGTTCCACCTTTCCTGTTTCTATATTTAAACTTTGATTTTTTCAACCTATTATTCTTCTGTAGCTTCTACTTCTTCTACCATTTCTTCTGCTACTTCAGTTTCGTCAAAACTTTCCCCTTGATTAGCTTCAATTACTGCATCTGCCATTAAACTAGCAATTAACTTTACAGCTCTGATAGCATCATCGTTTGCTGGAATTACATAGTCAACATCATCTG
>CAYJGT010000058.1:0-10263 GCA_964370035.1 uncultured Oscillospiraceae bacterium | reverse complement strand
AATCTGTCATTTTTGTTTTGAGGAGGAAAAAACAATTAGTAAAGAATATTTAATTAATGATGAAATCAAAGCTCCAGAGCTGAGAGTAATCGGGAAAGATGGTGAACAGTTAGGTGTAATGTCTCGCCAAGAGGCAATGAGTCTAGCTGAAGAAAAAGGTTTGGATTTAATAAACATTTCACCAAATGCAAATCCGCCAGTTTGCAAAATTTTAGATTTTGGTAAATACAGGTATGAAATACAAAAGAAAGAAAAAGAATCTAAGAAGAAGCAGAAAATGATTCAAATTAAGGAAATAAGATTAAGTACCTTTATTGAAGATCATGACATTCATGTAAAAGCAAATACAGCTAGTAAATTTTTAAAGGATGGAGACAAGGTTAAAGTAACTTTAAGGTTTAAAGGTAGAGAGAGAGACTGTACCGCTAGAGGAATTGAAGTTATGAACAAGTTTGCTGAAGAACTAGTAGATATTGCAGAAATGGAAAAGAGTCCCAAAATGGAGGGAAGAAGCTTAACTATGTTCTTGACACCGAAAACGAAATAATAGCTAAAATTTATATAGGAGGAAAAGAAATGGCAAAAAACAAAATGAAGTCACATAGAGGTGCATGCAAAAGATTCAAAATCACTGGGTCTGGAAAAGTTAAAAGAAATAAGGCATATAAAAGCCACATTCTTACTAAGAAATCAGCTAATAGAAAAAGAGGTCTAAGAAAGGCTACTATGTTAACATCTGCTGACCTTAAGAGAATCAAAGCAGTATTAAGTAAGTAATTTAGGAGGTAAGAAAGATGGCAAGAGTAAAAAAAGGTTTAAACGCACATAAAAGACACAAAAAAGTATTAAAATTAGCTAAAGGCTACTACGGACAAAAAAGCAAAGTTTTTAGAGCAGCTAACCCAGCGGTTATGAGAGCGTTAAAAACAGCTTATATCGGTAGAAAAAATAAGAAGAGAGATTTCAGAAAACTTTGGATAACAAGAATCAATGCTGCTGCAAGAATGAATGATATTTCGTACAGCAAGTTAATGAACGGCCTTAAATTATCTGGAGTTGAAATTAACAGAAAAATGCTTTCAGAAATGGCAATACACGATGCTGCAGGATTCTCAAAACTTTGTGATACTGCTAAGAGTGCTTTAAAGTAACAGAAAGCAAAGTAAACAGTGAGGTGTTAAATGACAGATAAAAATTCTGACAACAATCAAGTTGAAGAAACTACAGCGAAGAATGTAGAAACAAGTGTCGAAAGTAATAAAGAAGGTATTGAAGACACTTTAGTTGAAGAGTCTGCAGAAAATAATGCAGAAGCAAGTGTTGAAAATAATAAAGAAAACACTGAAAAAAATCAAGTTGATAAAACTCAAACAGCAACTGTTAAGACTAAAAAAATCGAATTAAGCAAAAAAAGAGTAGCAACTGTCTCGGTAATAGGGCTAGTTGCTATTGCTGCTATTATTTGGTTTTTTGTTTCAGGCGTTGGAGTAGATCGTGTTAATTATGATACGGAAGGTTATATTGAACTTGGAGAGTACAAAGGGTTAGAAGTTAACCCAATCACAGTAGAAATAACAGAAGAAGATGTAAATCTTCAGATTGCTCAAGAACTAGAAACTCAGATGGTTCAAACTCCTATTGATGTAGTTGAGGATGGGTCTACGGCTGTAATTGACTATGTGGGCACAAAAGATGGAGAGGCCTTTGATGGTGGTACTGCAGAAGCTTATGCCTTAGAAATCGGCTCCGGTTCTTTTATTGAAGGTTTTGAGGAAGGTTTAATAGGTGTTGAAAAAGGTGAAACTGTAGTTCTTGATTTAACATTCCCTGATGATTATACAGAAGAATCTTTAGCAGGTGAAGATGTAGAATTCGAAGTTACAGTAAATGAAATCACAAAAAATGAGTATCCTATACTTGATGATGACTTTGCAAATGATCAAGGATATAACACTGTTGCAGACTATGAAGCAGGTGTAAAAAAAGAACTAGAAGAAAATGCATATATGCAAGCAGAATATGATGAAAAATTAAGACTATTAGGTTTAATCGTAGATGATTCTAAATTCCCAGAATATCCTGAAAAACAATTAAAAGCAATTGAAGATAAAATTGTAGAAAGTGTTGAAGAAGAAGCTGAACTATATGGCTTTACCTTTGAAGAGTATCTCGAGCAAGGACTACTGATGACAAGTGAAGAATTTGATGAAACAGTGACCGACTATGGAAAGACTGCCCTTGAAGAAGAATTAGTGGTATATGCTATAGCTCAAGCGGAAGACATCACGGTTTCTGAAGAAGAAGTTGATGCATATATTGAAGAAAGCTTAGTTGCTCAAGGACTCACAAAAGAGGGATTTGAAGAAGTTAGTGGTGGAGAATCATTCTTGGAGTATTATGGAGAAGACTCAATTTACTTTGCTATTTTCGTAGACAAAGTTATGGAAAGAGTAATTGAACTAGGAGCTAAAAGTGAGTAGCATATTGTAAATGCAATTAGTACTAAGTCACAAACTAGATTAATTTAAAGTTGTTTCTAATATTTTAGAGGCAACTTTTTCTTTTATATTAACTCCACAAACAGATTATCTTTAGGGTAGTATTCTAATGGAGTACCAAACTATATTTTATATAAAACAGCATACTTTACTACTTTTTAAATTATTGTTCGAAAAATTGTGAAAAAAAACTCAAATTGAAGCAAATGTGTTGCATTTTATAACAATTATTGTTATTCTATATAAGGATTAATTGTTAGAAAACTTTTTAACAGTTTATTCAATCTCTGGAGAGTCTCTTTTGAGCGCCGAAGGTGTAATACATTCGCTTTTATTTTATATGAATGTAAATCTCTCAGGCAAAAGGACAGAGAAACATATTTATATGTTCATCTTCAGAAGTCGTTTGTTCGGCTTTATTTTATTTGGTAGAAAGTTTTGAAGAATGAAAGGAAATTATTATGACAGAAATTATTAGTGCTGTAAATGGATTTGTATGGGGAGTCCCTATGATTGTGATGATTATGGGTACCGGAATTTGGCTTACTGCTAGGTTAGGGTTGCTACAGTTTAGAAAGCTTGGCAAGGCTATTTATTATATGACCCATAATGAGAAAGAAGGAGAAGGAGAAGTTTCTAGTTTTGCTGCATTATGTACGGCCATGGCCGCAACTATTGGTACTGGAAACATCGTAGGAGTTGCAACGGCAATGGTAGCAGGAGGACCAGGAGCTTTATTTTGGATGGTTTTAGCTGCTTGTTTTGGAATGGCAACTAAGTTTGGGGAAGGTGTTTTAGCTGTAAAGTATAGAACAGTAAATGCAGAAGGAAAAGCTTTAGGAGGACCTTTCTTATATATAGAAAAAGGAATGGGTAAGAGCTGGAAATGGCTTGGTGTACTTTTTGCAATTTTTGCAATTGGTGCTGGAATATTAGGAATAGGAACCATGGTTCAAACTAATGGTATTACTGCTGCAGTTTCAACTTTCTTTGACCCTGAAGGAGTAAATACAATTAGTTTATTTGGAAACGAATACACAATAGCCTTGACTGTAGCTGCTGTAGCAGTAGCGATTTTTACAGGTCTTGTAATCATTGGAGGAATAAAAAGAATTTCAAATGTTGCAACAATTATAGTACCATTTATGGCTGTGATTTATGTTTTAGTTTGCCTTGCAATATTAATTTATAATATATCAGAAATACCAGCTGCTATAGTTACAATTTTTGAAAGCGCTTTCGGAGTAAGAGCCGTAGCGGGAGGAGCTTTAGGTGCAATGATGATTGCAATGCAATCAGGTGTAGCAAGAGGGATTTTCTCTAATGAAGCTGGCCTTGGTAGTGCGCCAATTGCTTCAGCTGCAGCTAAAACAAAAGAGCCAGTAAGGCAAGGTTTGGTTGCAATGACAGGAACTTTCTTTGACACAATCATAATTTGTACCATGACTGGTTTGACTATTGTTGTCACAAATTCTTACAATATTGGTTTAGAAGGAGCTAATGTTACAATAAATGCTTTTGGAACGGGGCTTCCTTGGTCTTTCCAAATAGGAGCATTTATATTAATGTTAAGTCTTGCTTTCTTTGCATTTACTACAATCATAGGATGGAATTATTATGCAGAAAGAGCATTAGCATACCTGGTTGGAGAAAACAAAACTGCTATTTTAATATTTAGGTGGTTATGGATTCTTACAGTGCTAGTAGGGCCATTTATCGCATTAGATACAGTTTGGCTATTGGCAGATACTTTAAACGGCATGATGGCATTGCCTAACTTAATTGCGTTGTTAGTTCTTTCTGGGATAATTGCAAAAGAAACAAAGTCATATTTTGATAGATTAAATAGTGGGGAAATTAAGGATAGATAATTTTACACTTTAAAACCTTATTGTAATTAGTTATAATAAAGGTAACTAATTATATTACATAATGTTTTACAGGAGGTAAAATATGAGGTGCCCATATTGCGAACATGAACTAACTAAAGTTTTGGATTCGAGAGCTACAGAGGATGGTCGTAGTATTAGAAGAAGGCGTGAATGTGAAAAATGTCAAAGAAGATTTACTACATATGAAAAAGTTGAAGCTATTATTGTAATGGTGGAAAAGAAAGATGGTAGTAGAGAAGCTTTTGACAAGGCTAAGATTACTAATGGCATAATTAGAGCTTGTGAGAAGCGCCCAATAAGCCTTAATCAAATTGAAGAAATCGTAAACAAGATTGAAAAAGGTGTCAACAACACAATGGAAAAAGAAATCTCTAGCACTTTTATAGGTGAGCTAATAATGGATGAATTACAAGATTTAGACAAAGTGGCTTATGTTAGGTTTGCTTCAGTGTATAGACAATTTACAGATGTTAACACTTTTATTTCAGAAGTTGAATCTTTATCTAGAAAAAAATGATCAAATAAGAGCATAAGGTAGTTATATCTTATGTTCTTATATTATATTAACATATATAGTTTTAAAGTCAGAAAGGATATAGAATGATAGAAAAAGGATTATTGAGAATTGCTATTGATGGGCCAGGAGGTTCTGGAAAAAGCACTATTGCAAAGCTATTAGCAAAGGAACTTAATATTGACTATGTTGATACGGGAGCAATGTACAGAGCCATAGGGTTAAAAATAAAGAATGAAAACATTGATGTTTTTAACAAAAACATATTAAGCAATACTTTGAATAATACTACGATTGACTTTAAAAGCGGATCAATTTATTTAGATGGGCAGAATGTAGATACTCTGATTAGAACACCAGAAATTTCCATGGTTGCATCTGAGATTTCTGCTATTGATATAGTACGAGAAAAACTTGTAAATATTCAAAGAAAAATGGGGCAAACTAAAAGTATGATAATGGATGGGAGAGACATAGGGACTAATGTACTGTTAGATGCTGAATATAAATTTTTTATGAATGCTTCTATTGAAGAAAGAGCAAATAGAAGATTTAAAGAACTAATAGAAAAAGGGCAAGAAGTTGATTTTAATAAGGTCCTTGAAGAGATTAAACTTAGAGACCATAATGATATGACAAGAGAATTGAACCCATTAAAAAAAGCAGAAGATGCAATTGAACTGGATACCACAAGCATGACAATAGAAGAAGTAGTTACAAAGATTAAAGGAGTAATAGAAAATGGCAAAAGTTAGACCTTTTAAAGCAATTAGACCAACCGAAGATAAGGCGGAAAGAATAATAGCTCTACCCTATGATGTAATGAATGTAGAAGAAGCTAAGGAAATGGCAAAAGGAAACCCTTTTTCTTTTTTACACATTTCTAGATCAGAAATTGACTTACCTGATGTAGAAAATGTTTATAGTACAGAGGTATATGAAAAGGCAAAAGAGAATTTAGAAGATTTTTTGCAAAAAGGTATATTTGTTGAAGAAAACAAAGAATGTTACTATGTATATCGTCAGGTTATGAACGGAAACATTCAAACAGGTATTGTTGCGTGTATATCAATTGATGACTACACAAACAATATTGTAAAAAAACATGAATTCACTAGAGTAGAGAAAGAAATTGATAGAACAAACCACTTTGATGTAGTTGATGCTCAAACAGAGCCGATTTTTTTAACATATAAGGATCAAAATGCGATAAAAGGTATTATTAATAAATTTGCTGACGAAAATATGCCTCTATATGATATTTTGTTACCTGATGGTGTTAGCCATACACTTTGGAAATTAGATGAAGATTTAATTATTGAAGAAATTTCTTCTTTATTTATGAAGGAAGATTTATATATTGCAGATGGACATCACAGAACAGCTTCAATTTATAATGTGTGCAAAGAAAGAAGAGAAAGTATGGAAGGACAGGCAACTGGTACAGAAGGATTTAACTTCTTTATGGCTGCAATTTTTCCAGATAGTGATCTTAAGATTTTTGATTATAATAGAGTGGTTAAAGACACTAACGGGCTTTCTAAGCTAGAATTTATTAATAGAGTAAAAGCTGCAGGATTTACAGTTAATGAAGTTACTGAGCCATATAAGCCTAATAAAAAAAGACATTTCGGAATGCTTCTAGATGCTCAGTGGTATGAACTTATTGCTGATGAAAGTATTATTCCAGATAACCCTGTAGACTCATTAGATGTTTCTCTTTTACAAGATAATATATTAGAACCAATTCTTAACATTACTGACCCAAGAACTGATAAGAGAATAGATTTTGTTGGAGGCATTAGAGGTTTAGATGGGTTGATTGACAGAGTAAATAAAGATATGAAAATTGCTTTTTCAACATTTGCAGTAGATATCAAAGATCTTATTAGTGTTTCTGATAATGATATGATAATGCCACCTAAGTCAACTTGGTTCGAACCAAAAATGGGTAGTGGTTTATTTATACATAGCTTAAAGTAATTTGATTTCATATAAACATGTACTTATTAAATTTAATAAGTCATTATAAACAATTTCCTTTAATAAGTCCCCGAGAAAACAGTGGAGGACTATGCAATGAAACTAAGAGAGTTGCCGGAAAATGAAAGGCCAAGAGAAAAAATTTTACAAAAAGGTGTTGAATCCTTATCTAATGCAGAACTTATGGCTATATTTATTGACACTGGCACTAGAGAAAAGTCTGCAATTGAGATTGGGGAAGAAGTGTTATCGTTGGACAAAAGTGGATTAAGTTTTTTAGCAAACTGTACTATTGAGGATTTTTCAAGAATTAAAGGGGTAGGCATTGCAAAAGCTTGTAAAATTAAGGCAGCAGTAGAACTAGGTAGAAGAATTGCAACTACACCTAAACTAGATAGAAATTACATTACTTCAGCAGAGGATGTATCGAATCTCTTTATGGAAAGAATGAGATACTACGAGAAAGAACATTTTAATATCTTACTTTTAAATAGTAAGGGAGAGATAATAGATGAGAAGAATATTTCCATTGGAGATATAGCTTCAAGCATTGTACATCCAAGAGAAACCTTTGTTTGGGCCGTTAGAAGAAGTGCTGCAGCAATTATTCTAGTACATAATCACCCTAGTGGAAACCCAGAGCCAAGCCAAGAGGATATTAATGTAACCAATAGACTAATTGAAGCTGGTTCAATTATGGGCATTAAAGTATTGGACCATATAGTAATAGGCGATGGTAGCTTCGTAAGTATGAAGAGTGAAGGATTAATTCATTAATAGAAAAAGAAGGTATAAAGAAAATATAAATAATCTTTAGTAAACTTGAAATTGATTATTTATAGGATTGTATGCTCTGCCAGTATTGCTCAGTAAACCTTCGCAATGGCAGGTAGCGAATTTATATTAGACTAAGTCTAATATAAATAATCTTTAGTAAACTTGAAGTTGATTATTTATAGAATTGTATGCTCTGCCAGTATTGCTCAGTAACCTTCGCAATGGCAGGTAGCTAATATAAATAAGTTTATTTTGAGATTGGTATTAGATATAAGAGGAAAAAATGTCAAAAGTAATTACAGTAACATCAGGCACAGGAGGAGCAGGGAAGACTTTTTTTTGTTCTAATTTAGGAGCCGCCCTAGCAGATAAGGGTAATAAAATTGTAGTCATTGATTTGGACCTAAATCTAAAAAACTTAGATATGTATTTAGGTTTAGAAAGCAAGGTTGTTTTTAATATTAAGGATGTCTTAGATGGTGTTTGTAGATTAAGGCAAGCTCTTGTTAGAGATAAAAGATTTGATCATCTTTTCATGATTGCTGGTCCTACTTTTAATGATGAAAGAGTAATTACTTCAAATACTTTTATTAATCTAATAGAAATTCTTAAGAAATATTTTGATTATATTATAATTGATACTTCAACAGGAAAAGGGCGGTCTGTTGAACTTGCGGCTTCAGTTTCTGATATAAATATTATAATTTTTGAGCCAAGTGCTATTGCTTTAAGAGATACAGAGATAATGATTGATTATATAAAAAAAATCAAAAATCAAAACATTTTCTTTACATTAAATAAAGTTCATTTGCAACTTATTGATGAGAAATTAGTTCCCACACTAAATGAAATATCTGAGAAGCTTAAAGCAGAGCTGCTAGGAATAATTCAATATGATGAAAATATAATTATTTCAAATAATTATGGAGAACCAGTAATCTTGAATAAAGATTCTTATATTTCTAAAAACTTTGAAACTATACTAGAAAGATTGATTTAATTTTTATGTATTAAGGTACAGCTTAGTTAACTTACCTGTGTTAGCGACAATTAAAAGAGAAATATCTCTAAGGATACAGCTATAATAGCTATATTAAAGACTTTTATAACGACTGCAAGTTAAAAAAGAGGGCTAATATTATTATTAGCTCTCTTTTTTAAATTTATATTTGATAAAACTTGAATAGCGTTATACAGAACTGCACGCAGCGGTGTGAGAGGGGGAAAGGCCTTAGCTGGCTAACTTCTCCTTGACTGTAATGCTGCGTAAGCTTTTAAATTGTTACCGGAGTTCCGTAGTAGCAATTTTTAAATAATTCTTCCATTTCTGCTGGAGTAATTGGTCTAGGGTTTGAACCTGTACAAGCATCACCAACTGCAAGCTCTGAGAAAGTAGATAACTTCTCTAAAAACTCTTCTTCATTTATTCCAAACTCTTGCATAGTTCTAGGGATTGCTAGTTTTTTATTTAAGTCATCAATCTTTTTGATTAATGTAGCTGTTAACTCTTCATCGCTATTTCCGGCAATTCCTATGTGCTTTGCAATTTCAGCATACCTTCCTAATGCAGTCTTTTTATTATACTGAATAACAAATGGTAGATACATAGCATTTGCACAACCGTGAGGAATGTGGCCTGTTGAAAATACAGCACCTGTCTTATGTGCCATAGAGTGTACTATTCCAAGTAAGGCATTAGAGAATGCCATTCCAGCTAGACATTGTGCGTAGTGCATTTTCTCTTTTGCAGCCTTGTCGCCAGCATAAGAAGCTTCTAAATTGTCAAATACCATTTGAATAGCTTTTAACGCTAATGGATCCGTAAAATCTGAATTTAATGTAGAAACATAAGCTTCAAAAGCATGAGTTAGAGCATCCATTCCAGTATGTGCAACTAGTGTTGGTGGCATGGTTTCAGCTATTTCAGCATCGACTATAGCTACATCTGGAGTAATATTAAAATCAGCTAAAGGATACTTTACGCCTTTTGAGTAGTCTGTAATTACAGAAAATGCCGTAACTTCTGTAGCAGTACCTGATGTAGATGGAATAGCTACAAAACGTGCCTTTGTTCTCAAAGTAGGGAAATTAAATGGAATACATAGACTTTCAAAAGTAGTTTCTGGATACTCATAGAATGCCCACATAGCTTTAGCAGCATCTATAGGAGAACCCCCTCCCATTGACACAATCCAATCTGGTTGGAATTTTCTCATTGCTTCAGCTCCAGCCATTACAGTTTCTACAGAAGGGTCTGGTTCTACATTTTCGAATAGCTCTACTTCCATACCTGCTTCTTTTAGGTATGCTACAGCTCTATCTAAAAAACCAAATCTTTTCATTGAACCACCGCCAACAACGATGATTGCGCGCTTTCCATTAAGGTTCTTTAGTTCTTCTAAAGTTCCGTTTCCATAATAAATATCTCTTGGTAATGTGAATCTTGACATAATATTTGTCCATCCTTTCTTTAATGATATGCACAACTCTTAAAATATGGTTTGATAAACAGAGTTGTTACAATTGTATTGTCAAACATTTAACAATAACATCTTAACATTTCGTTAAAAAAATGTCAATAACGATTTTAATATTTCAT
>CAYJGT010000057.1:0-10716 GCA_964370035.1 uncultured Oscillospiraceae bacterium | reverse complement strand
CAGGATGGAGACATTCTGGCCGTGTAAACCCCATCTGGAGCAAGATCGAATAGGGGCAAAAGGCGGTTACTCGCTGCCTCCCGGTTAGGTGGATCGCAAGAGGCTTGTAGCAATGCAAGTCCCAGATAGATGATTGTCAAATACAGAACCCGGCTTATGCTCACCCAAATGATTTAATTTAACGATAGAAACAAATATTAAAAATATAGTTTAATAGAAAATAATAATATATAAGTTTAGACAAGAAAAATGCAAAATATAGAGGCAATAAATGTTACGAGTTCGCCAGAAGAAGTTACTATAGAGGTCATTTAAGGAATAATCTACGGCTAGAAAAACAAAATTTAGCAAGTCGTCCTAGCAAATTCCTATAGCATAGTTAAAACAAATAATAGCAATTGATGATGAGCAGAAAAAAGAGGAAAAAAATGAGAGTAGGTATAGACGTTGGGTCTACAACAATTAAACTAGTCGTAATAGATAATGAGAACAAATTGATTTATGAAAGATACGAAAGACATATGTCAAACGTATATGAAAAATTTCTTGAAATTCTAAAAAATTTTCACAAAGAAAAAGGAAATATTAATGCCCAGTTTACTATAACAGGGTCAGGAGGTCTTGCTCTGTCTAAAATTCTTGGCATCCACTTTGAACAAGAAGTTGTAACCTGCTCAAAAGCTGTTGAGGAGCTAATTAGCGAAACGGATGTTGCAATTGAACTGGGGGGGGAAGACGCAAAGATTACATTTTATGGTGGAACTATAGAACAAAGAATGAACGGGACCTGTGCTGGAGGGACCGGTGCTTTTATTGACCAAATGGCAGTGCTGTTAAATACTGATGCAACAGGGCTAAACGAAGCTGCAAAAACACATGATATGATATATCCTATTGCTGCAAGATGTGGAGTATTTGCAAAAACAGATATTCAGCCATTAATAAATGAAGGGGCAGCAATAGAAAATTTAGCTGCATCAATTTTTCAGGCTGTAGTTAATCAGACGATTAGTGGTTTGGCTTGTGGAAGAAAAATTACAGGTAATATAGCATTTTTAGGGGGGCCACTTTCTTTCCTTTCAGAACTTAGAGAGAGGTTTATTAAAACATTAGACTTAAGAGAAGATCAGGTTATATTTCCCGAGGACGCAAAGTATTTTGTAGCAATAGGAGCTGCAATAATTGCAGAAACTCAAAAAGAAGTTATGCTAGAGAGCCTGATAGATAATATGGAAAAACAAAGCGCTACAGGCGCTGGGGAAACAAAGTATGCTGAGCCCTTATTCAAAAATGCTGAAGACTATGAAAAATTCAAGAAAAGGCATGAGGAAAATAAGATAAAAAGGAAAAGTATTAAACTTGTCCATGGAGATGTTTATTTGGGAATAGATGCCGGATCAACTACTACAAAGGCTGCTTTAATTGATGAAAACAAAAATTTACTGTATTCATTCTACCAAGGCAATGAAGGCAAGCCAATTGAGGCTGTAAGGAAAATGCTTACGGAACTTTATGGATTACTACCAACCCATGTTAAAATTGCAGGAGCTACTGTTACTGGATATGGAGAGGGACTTATTAAGGCTGCATTTGATGTAGACTATGGTGAAATTGAAACGATGGCTCATTATAGAGCGGCAGAAGAATTTTTACCTGGAGTAGATTTCATTTTGGATATTGGCGGCCAAGACATGAAATGTATGAGAATCAAAGATGGCGCTATGTACAATATCATGCTTAATGAAGCTTGCTCTTCTGGGTGTGGATCCTTTTTAGAAACCTATGCAAAATCAGTAAATATGGATACAATAGCTTTTTCGAAAGAGGCTTTGTTTGCGAAAGCACCTGTGGACCTAGGAACTAGATGCACAGTTTTTATGAATTCCAAAGTTAAACAAGCTCAAAAGGAAGGAGCTACTATAGGGGATATCTCAGCAGGCCTTTCATATTCAGTAATAAAAAATGCTTTATACAAAGTAATTAAACTCAGAAACCCAGAAGAAGCTGGGGACAAAATTGTAGTTCAGGGTGGAACTTTCTTAAATGAGGCTGTGCTAAGATGTATGGAAAATGTTATAGGTAAAAAAGTGGTTAGGCCTGATATTTCAGGGATAATGGGTGCCTTTGGGGCTGCCTTAATGGCAAAAGAAAATCATGTTAAAGGAACAGAATCTTCTATATTTGATTTAGAAGACTTGGAGACCTTTACCACAGAGAATAGCCATGCCAGATGTAGAAAATGTGAGAATAAATGCCTTCTTACTATAACAACTTTTTCTAACCAAGAAAAATTTATTACTGGAAATAGATGTGAACGAGGAGCAGGAAAAAAGGAAGAAGAAAATACTATACCTAATATGTTTGACTATAAGTCAAAGCGAGTTTTTGACTATAAACCGATAACAGTAGAGAAGTCAAAAAGAGGGGTAGTTGGAATTCCTCGTGTATTAAATATGTATGAAAATTATCCTTTCTGGTTCAAGTTTTTTAGCCAACTAGGGTATAGTGTAGTTCTTTCACCACCATCTACCAAAGAGATGTATGAAAAGGGGATGGAAACAATTTCGTCTGATACTGCCTGCTATCCTGCAAAATTGGTGCATGGGCATATTAAATGGCTTGTGGACAATGGGGTAAAATGGATTTTCTATCCTTGCATTAATCATGAAATAGAAGAAGATCCAAAGGCCAATAACCATTTTAACTGTCCGGTTGTAGCTACTTACCCTGAGGTGATTGCTCATAATATGGATGATGTTCTTAATGACGCTGGCGTTAGGTTTACTAATCCATTTTTACCATATGATAATACTGCTAGATTGATAAAGGCTTTATACAAGTTCTTGAAATCTTTTGGTGTGGGATTAGTAGAAATTGAGAGTGCAGTTGCTAATGCAAGAAAGGCAGACAAGCGATTTAAGGATGATGTTAAAAAGTATGGAGATTATGCGATAAAATATGCTAGAGAGCATAATTTGAAGTCGATTGTTTTGGCGGGAAGACCTTACCATTTGGATCCAGAGGTAAATCATGGGATTAGTCAGGTAATTACTACCCATGACATGGTTGTTTTAACAGAAGATGCTGTGTCTTCATTAGAGCCCCTTAGAAGACCTATTAGAGTGCTAGATCAATGGATGTATCATACGAGATTATATAAAGCTGCAGAATATGTTTGTACAACTGATGATACAGAAATCATACAACTAAATTCATTTGGTTGTGGTATAGATGCAGTAACAACTGATCAAGTTGAAGAGATTACTAAATCAAAAAATAAATTATATACAGCTCTAAAAATTGATGAAGGAAATAATTTAGGTGCAGCAAAGATTAGAATAAGATCTCTAAAATCAGCCATGGAAGCTAGAGAAAAGTATGACATAAAAAGAAACAAGGAAAAGGAACCTTTTAAAAGAACTGTCTTTACTAAAAAAATGAGCAAAGATTATACAATTCTTGTGCCTCAAATGTCACCAATTCATTTTTCGGTAATTGAACCTGCTATGATGAAGTATGGATATAAAGCAAAACTTCTACCGGAAGTTACTGGCAATGCAATTGAAGAAGGATTAAAGTATATTAATAATGATGCTTGCTATCCTACCATTGTAACTTTGGGGCAGATTTTAGCTTATGTAAAGAGTGGTGAAGTAGATACGGATAAACTTGCTATTTTCATGTCTCAGACTGGAGGAGGTTGCAGAGCTAGTAACTATATTGCTATGCTTAGAAAAGCTTTAAAAGATTTGAATTTGGAGCATATTCCAGTTGTTTCTTTTGGAACAGCAGGGACTATAGAGTCAAATCCAGGATTTAAACTTAAACCAGGACTAGTAAAAAGGTTGGTAATGGGAATACTATATGGAGACTTATTTATGAGAGTGCTATATAAAACGCGACCTTATGAATTGGAGCCAGGTTCTGCTGATAGGTTGCATAAAAAATGGTCCAAGTTAGTTAATAATAATATTAAGTCTGGTAGTTTAGTAAAGTACAAATTGATAATGAAAAAAATAGTTGAAGAATTTGACGCCTTACCTTTAAATAAGGATATTGTAAAGCCAAAAGTTGGAGTTGTAGGAGAAATATTAGTAAAATATCACCCGATAGCCAATAACGACATTGTAGATATAATTGAAAAAGAAGGTGGTGAAGCAGTAGTCTTAGATTTAGCAGACTTTTTCTTGTACGGCATGTATAATAAAAAGTTTAATTTCCAAGAACTGTCAGGAACAAAGTTTGCTATGGATGCAAACCAGATGGCAATAAAAGTCGTTGAATTTTTCAGAAAACCTATGAGAAAAGCTCTTAGAGAAAGCGAAAGATTTGAGGAACCTACTCGAATTGAAGAGATTGCAGGTAAAGCGAAAGAGCTTGTTTCCCTCGGAAACCAGTGTGGAGAAGGGTGGCTATTAACAGGGGAAATGATTGAGTTGATAGATCATGGAGTAGAAAATATTGCATGCCTACAACCATTTGCATGTTTACCAAACCACATTACAGGTAAGGGTATGATGAAAGCTTTAAGAAAGCGAAACCCAAAGGCTAATATTGTTGCAATTGATTATGATCCAGGAGCTAGTGAAGTAAACCAGCTGAACAGAATTAAATTAATGATGGCCACAAGCCATAAGAACCTAAAAGCAAAACAAGAGGAGAAGCTAGAAAGTATTTAAAAGAGTTATCTTGAATTGAAATTACTATATATGCATAGTAGTTTGATTTCAGTTAAATAAATCATTGTAAAAAACAAAACAATGATGAAGCTTAATAAATAATCGTATAAAAAGTAAAGAAGGAGTAGTACAAAATGGGAAGACATGGAACTATTGCAGGTAGAAAAGCTGCACAAGATTCAAAGAGAGCCGCAATTTTCACAAAATATGCCAGAGCAATAATAGTAGCTGCAAAGGCAGGGAGTGATATGGAATATAACGCAGCATTAAAGCATGCCGTTGATAAAGCAAAAGCTATTAATATGCCAAATGACAATATTAATAAAGCTATTAAGAAAGGTGCTGGAGAGATTGATGGAGCAAATTTTGAATCAAGCAGTTTTGAAGGCTATGGTGCCGCAGGAGTTGCGGTAATTGTAGAAACTTTATCTGATAACAAGAATAGGACTACGTCCTCTGTAAAACATGCCTTTGATAAATATGGTGGAAACCTAGGTACACCAGGTTGTGTATCTTATATGTTTTTAAGAAAAGGTTTGATAATCATCGAAAAGACTGAGGGAGTTGAAGAAGAGGCATTAATGGATGTTGCTTTAGAGGCTGGAATGGAAGATATGATAGCCTATGATGATAGCTTTGAAATAACAACAGCTCCAGAGGATTTTAATGCCGTTTTGGAGGCTATAAAAGCTGCGGGATATGAACCTGTTGAGGCGGATGTAGAGTTCGTGCCATCGATGGAACAGACTCCAACAGAGGAACATGATATTAAAAACTTAAAGAAAATGATAAGCATATTAGAAGATGATGACGATGTGCAAAAAGTTCACCATAACTGTACTTTTGACTTGTCGGAATAATACTAAAGTAATTATCCGAGAACTAGTCTGGAGAGCATTTTGATAGTTTGATATTAAAAAAGTATAGTAAAAGCGGAAGAAAATTAAAATGTTGTAGTATGAAGGAAACTGAAGTTTATTTGTATAGATACTGAACGCTGGTGGAGGGAAAAATACAAAAAAGTAACTATGGCATATTGACATATTTTAAGAAAAGAGTAATATAATAATACAAGAATTATCCTAGATTGTGCGTTAAGAATGGCAATTCAACCTACATCACACTAAAGGGAGTCAGAACTCTTTGTGCAAATGGCAAGCCCTCTTTGAAGGGACGTCAGAGCCTTTGACGGGACACCCACCTATCAACATGATAGGTCGTGAATGTCATCTGACGGCAATTTGGGATTTATTTTATTTGTAAAAATAAAATTTAGAAAAAACATAGAGAATTTGACAAAAATAAGCATATAACAACACAAAAAAGAACCTTTATATTTTGGGGGTATATGCTAATATGTAAATGGGTTAATAAAAAATTGTAATGCAAGATTAGATAAAGATAGCAGGTGGCGAATGTTTAAACAGATTGAAATTAAAATTAATAATCAAAAAATATTAGCTAATGAAGGGGAAACAATCCTTCAAGCAGCAAATAGGAACAAAATATACATACCACATTTTTGTTTTGATGAAAGAATTCAAAAGGAAGGCAATTGTGGAGTTTGTCTATGTCAAATAGGAGAAAGCGGGGAGCTGGTTAAATCTTGTGAAACAACTGTAGTAGAAGGAATGGTAGTTTCAACAGAGTCAAATTCAGTTAAAGAGAAGGTAAAGGAAATACTTTCATTTCACTTTAATAAGCATAGAGGTAGCTGTAGACCGCCTTGTATGACAAACTGTCCTGGAGAAACTGACTGTCAAGGATATGTAACCCTGATTAAAAATGGTCAGTATGATGAAGCGATACAAGTTATTAAGAATAATTTACCACTTCCCGCAGCATTAGGAAGAGTCTGCCCACATCCATGCGAAGACAAGTGTAGAAGTGGAAATATAGATGAGCCAGTACCAATTATGTGGCTAAAAAGATTTGCTGCAGACCTTGATTTGTTTTCTGAAAACCCATATATTCCAAAGATAAATCCTGAAACAAATAAGACAGTAGGAATTATTGGAGGAGGCCCTATGGGTCTTTCTGCTGCTTACTATTTAAGAGAAATGGGACATACAGTAACTATATTTGAGGGAATGCCAAAGGCAGGTGGTATGCTTAGATATGGAATTCCTGAGTATAGGCTTCCTAATGATGTACTAGATAAAGAGATTGCCTTAATTGAAAAAATGGGAGTTAAAATAAAAACAGGATGTAAGATTGAAGGGAAAGAAGCTTTTGAAAACTTTAGAAAAGAGTTTGACAGTGTTGTAATTGGAATAGGGGCATGGGTTTCAAGTTCTGTTGGAATTGAAGGAGAAGACTCTAAAGGGGTAATCGGAGGTATAGAATTTCTTGAAAAAATTGCTCGTGGAGAGAAATATGATATTGGGGAAAAGGTAGGTGTAATTGGTGGTGGAAATACTGCCATGGATGCTTGTAGAACCTCAGTAAGGCTTGGTGCGAAAGAAGTATATAATATTTATAGAAGAACCAAAGATGAAATGCCTGCAGAAGAAATAGAAGTAATTGAAGCAGATGAAGAAGGTGTAATATTTAAGAATTTAAGATCTCCTATGGAAATTCTTGCTGATGAAAATGGAAAAGTCTGTGGAATTAAGCTTCAAAAAATGGAATTAGGGGAAGCAGATGAAAGCGGAAGAAGACGCCCTAGACCAATTGAAGGGGAATTTGAAATAATTGAGCTTGACTCTGTAATACCAGCCATTGGTCAGGCGGTATCTTTTGAGAATATTGAAGGTTTAGATAGAACTAGAAAAGGTGGGATAATTTGTGATAAGGATACATTTGTAACATCTATGGATGGAGTTTTCGCAGGTGGAGACTGTGGAAACGATAAGATATCAATTGCTATAGAAGCTATTGGAGATGGGAAAAAGATTGCCACTAGGGTAGATGAATTTTTAAATGGAAAACATTTTGAAATTAAAGATCCTTTAATAGTTGAAATTGATGACTCAGATATATATGCATATGAGAGAAGAGAGGAAATGTTCAAACCTCATATGGATCATATACATGCTGATGAGAGAAAGACCAATTTTGACGAATACATGAAAGGTTATACAGAAGAAGAAGCCCTAAAAGCCAGTTCCATGTGTTTAGAATGTGGTTGTCATGATTACAATAGCTGCAGTTTGATTAAAACTGCAAAATCAGTCAATTTTGAAGGAAGATTAAGAGCTCTTCCAATTAATAAAGAAGTGGATAGGGAAGAAGATTTTATCTTTAGGGATTCTAATAAATGTATTTCTTGCGGAAATTGTATTAGAGTTTGCGAAACATTAGTAAAAATAGGGGCTCATGGAAAGCTGGCAGATACGCTAATAGAAGAAAAAGAAGGCGGAATAAAGCTATATGAACCAGAAAATCACAAATCTCTTAGGGATAATGGATGCGTTTCCTGCGGACAGTGCGTGGCAGTTTGCCCAACAGGAGCTATTGAGGGAAGAGGCAGATACAAAAAAGACTATTGGGAAACGGAAAAGGTTAGAACAACCTGCCCTTATTGTGGGGTTGGTTGCCAGCTAGACCTTTATACAAAGTTCGATAAAATAATAGGAGTTAAGCCTGTTATGGCAGGGGCAAATGAAGGGCTTTCATGTGTAAAAGGCATGTTTGCTTATGATTTTGTTAATCATAGAGACAGGTTGAAAAAACCCCTTATTAGGGTTAACGAAAAAGGAGATGGAATAAAACCAATTTGGAGGGAAGCTAGCTGGGATGAGGCTTATGATATTATTGAAGAAAAAATAAAAAGCAGCAAAGAAGAGTTTGGACCTAATAGTATAATGGGCTTTGCAAGTGCAAAGGTGACTAATGAGAGTAATTATATTTTCCAAAAATTTATAAGGGGCGTAGTTGGAACTAATAATGTAGACCACTGCGCAAGGCTTTGACATTCATCCTCAGTTGCAGGTCTTGCAACAACACTTGGTAGCGGAGCTATGACAAACCCAATGACCGATGTTAGGAAGACAGATGTACTCTTTGTAACAGGGTCTAACACAACAGAGGCACACCCAGTAATTGGATACTATATGAAACAGGCAAAGGATTATGGGGCAAAGATAATGATAGCAGATCCCAAAAGGATACCTTTATGCGATCATGCCGATATTTTCTTGCAAATAAACCCAGGAACCAGTGTTCCTTTGACCAATGGAATGCTACATATAATTTTTAATGAAGACTTAGATAACAAAGAGTATATAGAAAACCATACAGAGGGAATTGAAGCCCTTAGAGAATCTGTAAAAGATTATACTCCAGAATATGTTGCTAAAATATGTGGCGTTACAGCTACGCAGGTTTATGAAGCTGCTAGAATGTATGGAAAAGCAGATAAGGCATTTATTGCTTATGCTATGGGAATAACACAACATACAAATGGAACGGATAACGTAAAGTCAATGGCAAATCTAGCCTTAGTTACAGGAAACCTGGGAAGAGAGGGAACAGGAGTTAACCCGTTAAGAGGACAAAATAATGTTCAAGGGGCTTGTGATATGGGTTGCTTGCCTACAGATTATCCTGGATATCAAAAGGTTGCAGATCCAGTGATTAATGAAAAATTCGAAAAGGCTTGGGGCAGGACTCTTTCAGATAAACCAGGAATAACTGTTACAATGACGCCTAATGCAATACTAAATGGTGAAATAAAAGTATTGTACATTATGGGAGAAAACCCAATGGTATCAGATCCAAACTCAGCTCATATTGCCCATTCTCTTTGTGAAACCTTTGTAGTATGCCAGGATATATTTGAAACAGAAACATCTGATTATGCAGATATTGTTTTACCTGCTACTGCCTATGCTGAAACAGAGGGAACTTACTCTAATACAGAGAGAAGAGTTCAAAAAGTCAGAAGGGCAGTAAGCCCTAAAGGGGAGGCAAAGGATGATTGGAAAATCATTAATGATATTATGCTTAGACTTGGTTACGAAAAAGAATATAAAAATGCTGAAGAAATTTTTGATGAAATGAAATCAGTTACTCCGACCTATGCGGGAATGACCTATGAGAGACTAGAGGCCGATGGACTTTGTTGGCCTTGTCCTACAGAAGATCATCCAGGAACAAGAATTCTACATGCTAATGGGCCAAATAGAGGTAAGGGAGTACTTACACCATTAAGTATGACTCCGTCTAAGGAATTAAGTTTGGAAGATTTCCCGCACATTTTATTAACAGGAAGAATTTTGGAACATTATCATACACGAACTATGACCAAGAGAACAAAAAAAATACATGATTTGTACTCTGAAAACTATATGGACATAAATCCTATAGATATGAAAAAACTAAATCTAAAGCAAGGGGATTTAGTTAAGGTAAGGTCTTTGCGTGGAGAAACTGTAGCTAGGGTAAAGGAAAGTTCTAGCGTTAAAGAAAATACTATGTTTATGCCTTTTCACTTTGCCGATGGAGCAAACATGCTAAGTGATGCAGATAGCTTAGATCCAGTAAGCAAAATCCCAGGCTTTAAGCAAATAGGAATTAGCATTGAGAAGTGCCAAGAGTAGGCGAAGAAAAATAAAAGGAATGATTCGATTAAATCCATAATTTGGATTCCCTACTAATTCTTTTGGAAGAGAGTTGTTAATGTTACGGTTATGATGTGAATTTTGAAGATTAAGCTGAATTAAAGTTCTGATTAAAGGGATAATTGAGAAGAGGATTTTAGAAGTTATAGCTTCTTTAAATCCTCTTTTGTGTTAATGTTAAATATTTGATATTCTTCTTGCTCATGAAGATATATTTTGAAAGGAAGGAGTTTAATAGGAACCATTACTTTAGAAGGGCCATTTTCGATGAAAGGGAAAATGGTCTTATGGAAATCTTTTGAAAATACCCCAATGAGAGGTTCAGGTCTATCTCCTTGTTGTAATAATGTGATTGCTCTAGAGGAGGAGCTTTTATGATTTGTAAAATGAAAATCTAATATTTCTAATATTGTCTCTCTTCGTATATTAGGGCAGTCTACAGGCAAAACAAAGGCAATTTCATTTTTCATATT
>CAYJGT010000056.1:0-10738 GCA_964370035.1 uncultured Oscillospiraceae bacterium | reverse complement strand
AATCAGCACTTGATGCTTATTATGAATATGCAAATTGGGATGTAGAAACTGGCTTGCCAACAAAAGAGATAATAGAAAAATTAGGATTAGATTGGATTTAGAATGAAGGTTATTATTAACAATAAAGCTGAAGATATTAGAACTGGATTAACAGTTGAAGAATTACTAAAGGAAAGAAAAAATAGAAGGCCAGCGGTTTGGATAAATGGAGAACAACTTTTAAAAGCTCAATATTCCACCTATGTAATTCAGGAAGGTGATGTCATAAAGATTCTGAAAGTAATGGCAGGGGGTTAGCGATTAGAAATATACTGATAGACTTTAGCAAAGTAGATTTGTATGGAAGTTAATAAGAACTATATAAATAGAAGGCAGAGTGATAGGTTCTACCTTCTATTTTATTTTCAAAAAACCTTCAAGGAATTTTAAAAATATCCTTGAAGGTTATGATGCATAATTTGGTGTTATTTTTAATGTTAGGGTTGAAATTAATATTTTATTCTAAACGAAGAACAATATTAGTTTTAGAACTATCCCTTATTACCCTTTAGATTTTTTTTCTTCATCAGCCTTAGCTTGGGCTACAGCTGCAGCTAGTCCTTTTAGTTCTATAGTAGATCTTCGCTTTGCTTCTTTTTGGGCAAGCTTCAAACTCCTGGTGGTTCCGAGAGCTTTTCTATTATTATATGGGATATATTCTTTGTGTTCTTGTACACAAACATATCCTGGTCTCATTAGTTTCTTTCCTGCAATCATTTCTTCTAGTCTATGGGCAAGCCATCCGGAAAGTCTTGCAGTAGCAAATAAAGGAGTTGCAATATCGTCAGGAATGTTTAAAGCTCTGTAGACAAACCCGGAATATAAATCTACATTAGCGCACATAGCTTTTTTTGTGCCTGTAACTTGTTCATATAATGAAGGGGCTCTTTCTTCAATGTATGCACAAAGGTTAAACTCGTCTAGTATACCTTTTTCTTCTGCAAGTTCTTTTGCCATTTCTTTTAATATTAATGCTCGGGGATCAGAAATTGTATATATTGCATGACCCATACCGTAAATTAGCCCTTTATTATCAAATGCTTGCTTATTAAGTAATTTTAATAAATAAGCATCAACTTTTTCGGGATTTGTAATATCGTCAACATTTTTATGTAAATCTTCTAACATTCCAAGAACAGTAATGTTAGCGCCCCCATGTAAGGGCCCTTTTAAGGAACCTATGGCTGCTGAAATTACAGAGTAAGTATCTGTGCCTGAAGATGAAACTAGATGAGTTGCAAAAGAAGAGTTATTTCCACCACCATGTTCAGCGTGAAGAATTAGGCATATATCAAGTATTTTTGCCTCAAAATCTGTATACTCTCCATCAAGCCTAGTCATCCTTAGTAGATTTTCAGCTGTACTTAGTTCTGTTTTTGGTAAATGAAGTACGAGAGATTTTTCTTCAAAAGCTGAAATTTTAGCTTGATAAGCATATGCAACCAAGGCTGGGAAACATCCAATTAGGCTAATCGATTGCTTTAAAATATTTGTAATTGAAGTGTCATCAGGATTTTCGTCGTATGAATATAAGCTAAGAATCGCTCTTGCTAACTTATTCATAATGTTTTTTGAAGGGTTTGTAAGTATCATATCTCTAGCAAAATCCCTAGGTAGAAGTTTTTTCTCTGAAATTAACCTGTTAAATTCAGAAAGTTCATCTTTAGTAGGTAGTTCTCCAAAAAGTAAAAGGAAAGATATTTCTTCAAATCCAAACCTGTTTTCTTTTTGATAGTTTGAAATCAATTGTTGGATTTCATAACCTCTATAATAAAGTTCTCCTGGAACAGGAACTTTGTTTTTGTTTTCATCCGTATCATAGCCGATAACCTCTCCGATTCGAGTCAGGCCTACTACAACACCAGTACCATTTGCATTTCTAAGGCCACGCTTTACATTATATTTAGTATATAACTCCGCTTCAATCACGTTAGTTTGAGAAAGGTGATCTGCCATTGAAGAAAGGTATGAGGAGGGGATTTTGCTGGTCTTAGTCTTGCCTTTTTCTGGTACCATTTTTTTAATAAAATCTAACATACGAAACCTCCTAATTCTAATTGGACAACATTTAACAAATTATACCATATCATATTAAGCAAGTAAATATAAGAAAATAATTAAAATGTTATAGATATATATGGAAGAATAAAGTGGCATAAATAAAGTAATATACTGTGGATAGAAAATAGGAGTTAGATTAATTAGCAATATTAAGAAAAAATATTTCAAAAAGTTAAAAATACTATTGATTAGTTGTCTGAGCTGTGGTATTATTATAAATTGACTTATAGTGTGAATCAGTGCATCTTTTAAGAAAAGTAGATGCGAATTTTATGTTATATTTTAATGCGATGTTAATAAAAAGTTTAAGGAGAGTGACTATGCCTAAGGCTATAAAATTGGGAAAAAGAGAGCGTCAAACATTTTCTAAAATAGGAGAAATTGGGGAGATGCCCAACCTAATTCAGATTCAAACCAAATCATATGATTGGTTTATTAGAGAGGGACTAAGAGAAGTTTTTGAGGACTTTTCCCCGATCCAAAGTATGGGTAAGCAAGATAAAGAAGGAAGAGAAGCAGAAAGTGGAAACCTTATACTGGAATTTGTTGATTGTTCATTAGGAGAAACACCAAAGTATACACAAGAGGTTTGCAAAGAAAGAGATGCAACTTATGCAACTCCTCTTAAAGTTAGCGTTAGACTAATTAATGAAGAAACTGGGGAAATAAAAGAACAAGAAGTTTTCATGGGGAATTTCCCATTGATGACTGAAACAGGAACTTTCATTTATAATGGAGCTGAGCGTGTAGTGGTTACTCAGTTAGTAAGAGCTCCAGGACCTTATTACTCAAGTGAAATGGATACAAAGACAGGAAAGACTCTTTTCAAGGGCCAACTAATTCCTAATAAGGGTGCTTGGCTTGAATATGAAACAACTAATGATGTACTTTATGTAAAAGTTGATAGAAATAGAAAACAGCCAATTAGTACATTGGTAAGAGCTATGGGTCAGTATTTAGAGAATGAGCAAATTAGGTTTGGAAGCAACTTAGAATTGTCTTTAGAAACAAACAAAGATTTAATAGATATATTTGGAGAAGAACCAAAATTGTTAACAACTTTAGATAAGGATCACACAGGATCTTCAGAAGAAGCTTTAAAAGAAATCTATAAGAAGTTAAGGCCTGATGAAGCGGATAATATTACAACTATAAACGCTTGGAATTTAATTAATTCTCTTTTATTTGATTCAAAGAGATATGATGTTTCAAAAGTTGGTAGATATAAGTACAACAAGAAGCTTTGTTTATCAGAAAGACTTTATAATGGAGTTGATACTATTATAGTAGCAGAAGACATTGTTGATCCTAATACTGGAGAAATAATACTAGAAAATGATGGAGAAGTTACAGTGTCAATTGCAAAGGAAATAGAAAATGCAGGGGTAAAATCTGTATTGGCAAAGACATTTGATAATAAAGGAAATATTACCAACACAAGGGTGATCGGAAATCATTTCGTAGAGCTTGCTGCTTATGTAACCATTGATCCTGAAGACCCAAGAGCTAGCAAGATCACTGAAAAGGTATATTACCCAGTGCTGAAAGACATATTAGAAAATACAGAAGAGGCAGATTTAATCCAAACTCTTTATGAAAAAAGAAATGACCTTTATCCTAAGCACTTAATAATTGATGATGTAATAGCTTCGGTAAGTTATTTGCTTAACTTAGATCATAATATAGGAAAGATTGATGATATAGATCACTTAGGAAATAGAAGACTTAAAACTGTTGGTGAGCTTCTTCAGCATCAATTTAGAGTAGCCTTATCTAAGATAGAAAGAGCAGTGAAGGACAGAATGGCAACACAAGATATTGCTGAAATTACTCCTCAAGGATTAATCAATATCAAGCCAGTAACTGTAGCTATCAGAGATTTCTTTGGAAGTTCACAGCTATCACAGTTTACGGATCAAACTAATCCTCTTTCAGAATTAACACACAAAAGAAAATTGTCAGCCCTAGGACCTGGCGGATTATCAAGAGAAAGAGCTAGTTTTGAAGTTAGAGACGTACATCATTCTCATTATGGAAGAATGTGTCCGATAGAAACTCCAGAGGGGCCAAACATTGGACTTATTGGATCACTTACTACATATGGTATTGTAAATGAATATGGATTTATTGAAACACCATATAGAGTGGTTAAGGATGGAATAGTAACAGAGGAAATTAAGTATCTTTCAGCCGATGAAGAAGAAAGAATGATAATAGCACAAGCAAATGAGCCTTTAGACTCAACAGGGATGTTTGCAAACCTAAAAGTAGCTTCTAGAGGAGTAGGGGGAGAGATAGACTTAGTTGAAAGAACAAAGATCCATTATATGGATGTATCTCCGAAACAGGTAGTATCAGTTGCAACAGCTATGATACCTTTCCTAGAAAACGATGATGCGAACAGAGCTCTAATGGGAGCTAACATGCAGAGACAGGCTGTTCCACTATTAGTAACTGAAGCGCCTATGATAGGTACCGGAATGGAAGGAAAGGCAGCGAAAGATTCTGGAGTAGTTCAAATTGCTAAAAATGCGGGAATAGTTGAATATGTTGATGCAGACCTTATAAAAGTGAGAAGCGATGAGGGTTCTGTAGATACATACAACTTACTTAAATTTAAAAGATCTAACCAAGGAACATGTATAAATCAAAGACCTATAGTATTTGAAGGTGAGAAAGTTGAAAAAGGTGAGGTATTAGCAGATGGTCCTTCAACTGACACAGGAGAAATAGCATTAGGAAAGAATCTTCTTGTTGGATTTATGACATGGGAAGGCTACAATTACGAGGATGCTATTATCCTAAATGAAAGACTGATTATGGATGATGTATTAACATCTATCCATATAGAAAAATATGAAATAGAAGCAAGAGAAACTAAGCTAGGGGCAGAAGAAATTACTCGTGACATTCCAAATGTTGGCGAAGACATGCTTAAAAACTTAGATGAAGATGGAATAATTGTTCCTGGTTCTGAAGTAAAGACTAGAGATATATTAGTTGGTAAAGTAACTCCAAAAGGAGAAAGCGACTTAAGTCCAGAAGAAAGATTACTTAGAGCTATTTTTGGAGAAAAGGCTAAAGAAGTTAGAGATACTTCACTAAAGATCCCTCATGGAGAGACAGGTGTAGTTGTTTCAGTTAAAACTTTATCTAAAGAAGACGAAGGAGAACTTCCGCCAGGGGTAAATAAGGTTGTAAGATGTTATGTTGCAACTAAGAGAAAAATCAGTGTTGGAGACAAAATGGCTGGAAGACACGGAAACAAGGGTGTTATTTCAACAATTCTACCTGAAGAAGATATGCCGTTTACAGAAGATGGAAGACCTTTACAAGTAATGCTGAATCCACTTGGAGTACCTTCGCGTATGAATATTGGACAGGTTCTTGAAGTGCATTTGGGCTTAGCAGCAAAAGATAAAGGCTGGCATATTGCAACACCAGTATTTGACGGAGCAAATGAAAGAGATATTAGACAATTATTAAAAGAGTGTGGTCATGACGAAAGTGGCAAGCTTATCTTAAGAGACGGTAGGACAGGGCAACCATTAGATAACCCAGTAACTGTAGGATATATGTACATGCTTAAGCTTCACCACTTGGTAGATGATAAAATACATGCGAGAAGTACGGGGCCTTACTCTTTAGTAACACAACAGCCATTAGGCGGAAAAGCTCAGTTTGGTGGACAACGTTTTGGAGAGATGGAAGTATGGGCTCTTGAAGCTTATGGTGCTGCATACACATTACAAGAAATACTTACAGTTAAATCTGACGATGTTATCGGACGTGTAAAAACTTATGCTGCTATAGTTAAAGGCGAAAATATTGAAGAACCAGGAATTCCTGAATCTTTTAAAGTTTTAATTAAAGAGATGCAGAGTCTGGGACTTGATGTGAAAGTTTTATCTGAGAACGAAGAGGAAGTGGTTATCAAAGATTCATCAGAATTTAATGCTGCTCCTTTCTCTGATGATGAACTTCTAAAAGATTATAAACATGAAGATAAATTCATGGAAGATGAAGGGTTCCAAACAGATGAAGTAGAAGAAGAGTTTGAAGATTTAGGATTTGAGGAGGAAGATGATGTACGAAAATAATAATGAGTTAGTAAATTTTGAGTCCTTGAAAATAGGAATAGCATCTTCAGAAAAAATACTTAGTTGGTCAAAAGGGGAAGTAACGAAGCCGGAGACTATAAACTATAGATCATTAAAGCCAGAGCCAGAAGGTTTATTTTGTGAGAAGATATTTGGACCCCAAAGAGACTGGGCTTGTCATTGTGGAAAATACAAGAAAAATAGACATAAAGGAATGGTTTGTGATAAGTGTGGAGTAGAAATTACTAGTGCAAAAGTTAGAAGAGAAAGACTTGGGCATATTGAACTTGCAACTCCTGTTTCACACATTTGGTATTTTAAAGGGATTCCTTCAAGAATGGGATTAATCCTTGATATTACACCAAAAAATTTAGAAAAAATACTTTATTTCGCTGCATATATTGTAATTGAACCAGGAGATACTGGATTACAATTCAAAGAAATTATAGGAGAGCAGCAATTTAGAGATTTAAAAGATCAATACGGGGATTCTTTTGTGGCAGATACTGGTGCAGAAGCAGTTAAAACTTTATTATCTATTATTGATGTAGAACAACTAGTTGTAGAGCTAAGAGATGAGCTAGAAACAGCTAAAAGCCAAAAGAGAATAAAACTAATAAGAAGATTAGAGGTAATTGAAGCTCTTAGACAATCAGGAAACAAGCCTGAATGGATGATCATGGATATTATTCCTGTTATACCTCCAGACCTTAGACCAATGGTTCAATTAGATGGTGGTAGATTTGCAACATCGGACTTAAATGATTTGTATAGAAGAGTAATAAATAGAAATAACAGGCTTAAGAGATTGTTAGAACTTAAGGCTCCAGATATTATTGTTAGAAATGAAAAGAGAATGCTTCAAGAAGCGGTAGACTCTTTAATTGATAATGGAAGAAGAGGCAGACCAGTAACTGGGCCTGGAGCTAGACCTTTAAAATCACTTTCTGATATGCTTAAGGGTAAGCAAGGAAGATTTAGACAAAATCTATTAGGAAAACGTGCAGACTACTCAGGTAGATCAGTAATCGTAGTTGGTCCAGAGCTTAAGTTTTATCAGTGCGGTTTACCAAAAGATATGGCTCTTGAACTTTTCAAACCATTTATAATGAAAAGACTTGTGAAGGATGGAGACGCATATAACATAAAAAATGCTAGAAAAATGATAGATAAGGTTGACCCTAAAGTTTGGGATATCTTAGATGAGATAATTCAAGAACACCCAGTAATGCTAAACCGTGCTCCGACTCTTCATAGGTTAGGAATTCAAGCATTTGAACCAATATTAGTAGAAGGCAAAGCTATTAAGCTTCACCCACTAGTTTGTACAGCATTTAATGCGGACTTTGACGGAGACCAAATGGCGGTGCATGTACCTCTTTCCATGGAGGCGCAAGCAGAGGCAAGATTCCTTATGCTGTCTACAAATAATATTTTAGCGCCGAAAGATGGCTCGCCAATTACAACGCCTACTCAAGATATGATTCTTGGATCCTATTACTTGACTTATTTAGGTGAAGAAAAAGATGAAGTTGTTAAAGTCTTTGCAGACTTTGAAGAAATGCTTATGGCTTATAAAGAGGGAGTTGTTACTCTTCACTCGAAAGTTAAAGTCAGATGTTTTAAAGATAAAGAAGATTCAAGAGGACAACTTGTAGAGTCAACAGTGGGAAGATTTATCTTTAATCAAGAAATTCCACAAGACTTAGGTTTTGTAGAAGATAGGGAACTGGACCCATATTCATTAGAAGTGGATTTTGTTTGTAATAAAAAGAAACTAGGCCAGATAATTCAAAAATGCTATACGAAACATGGGAATGCTAGAACGGCTATTATGCTTGACTACATCAAAGATACAGGGTTCCATTATTCTACTTTAGGTGCAATTACAATCGGTATTTCTGACATGGTTATTCCGGAAGAAAAAGAAGAATTACTTGCAGAAGCAGATAAAAATGTTGACCAATATGATTATTACTATAAAGAAGGTCTAATCTCTAATGAAGAACGGTATGAAAGAGTTAAAGAAGTTTGGGAAAAGACTACAGAGAGCGTTTCCGACGCATTAATTGAAACTCTTGGAAGCACAAACAACCTGTTTATAATGGCAGACTCTGGAGCAAGAGGTAGTAAGGACCAAATCAAGCAAATTGGAGGAATGAGAGGCCTTATGGCCAATGCAGCGGGTAAGACTATTGAAATTCCAATAAAAGCAAACTTTAGAGAAGGACTATCAGTACTAGAGTACTTTATTTCTACTAATGGAGCGAGAAAAGGTCTTGCAGATACTGCACTTAGAACTGCTGACTCAGGCTATTTAACTAGAAGACTAGTAGATGTATCACATAATGTAATCATTAGAAGTGAAGACTGTGGCTCAGAAAAGGGTGTTGCAGTAAAAGCCTTCACTGATGGAAAAGAAGTTATTGAAACTTTAAGAGAGAGAATTTTAGGAAGAATATCTTTGAATGATATCTCTGACCCAGTAACTGGTGAAATTATTTGCGCAGCGAATAATGAAATCACAGAAGAAATTGCGTCTAAAATAGAAAATGCTGGAACTGAAGAAAATAGCATTGAAGAAGTAACAATTAGATCTGCGTTAACTTGTGAAAGCAGGGATGGCGTTTGTGCTATGTGCTACGGAAGAAATCTTGCGACAGGAAAGACAGTTAATATTGGTGAAGCTGTTGGAATCACTGCAGCTCAGTCAATTGGAGAGCCAGGAACACAGCTTACAATGAGAACTTTCCATACTGGAGGTATTGCGGGAGACGACATCACTCAAGGTCTACCAAGAGTAGTTGAGCTTTTCGAGGCGAGAAAACCTAAAGGTATTGCGGAGATTTGCGAAGAAGATGGTGTTGTTACTCAAATTAGGGCAGTTGAAAATAGTAGAACAGAAGTTGTTGTGCTTGGAGAGACTGAAAAGATATATACTGTTCCATTTGGAGCAAGCATGGCTGTTTCAGAAGGAGACAGAGTGTCAGCAGGAGATAATATAACAAAAGGACCATTAAATCCTCATGATAAATTAAGGCTAAACGGAGTAGGTGGTGTTTATCAATACTTACTAAGGGAAGTACAAAGAGTATATAAATTGCAGGGTGTAGATATTAATGATAAACATATTGAAGTTATTGTTAGCCAAATGCTTAGCAAGTTTAAGATTGAAAATGCTGGAGATACTACACTATTGCCAGGAGCTTTATATGATAGGTTTGAAATTGAAGAGGCTGTAAATAACTTGAAACCAGATGGAATGGAGCCAGAAGTTAATAGAGTTTTACTTGGAATTACAAAGGCGTCACTAGCAACTTCGTCATTCTTGTCAGCTGCTTCTTTCCAAGAGACAACAAAAGTTCTTACTGATGCTGCAATAAAGGGCAAAAAGGACAATCTTGTAGGGCTTAAGGAAAATGTAATAATTGGTAAGCTAATACCAGCAGGAACAGGAATGAAAACTTATAGGAATACAGCTGTTGATTATGGCGAGAATAAGGAATATATAGAGAGAGCCATAGCAGAAAGAAGGCTGGAAAAAAGCAAAGCTGAAAAAGAGGAAGCTGCTAACAAAAAAAATGACTCTGCACCTATTGGATTAAATTCTGAGCCATTAGAAGAACTTCAGCCAGAGGAAAGCCTGCTGTAGTAAAAAGTTTAAAATAAATATTTCCGTAGTAAGATGGGAGACTTACCTTACTGCGGAAATAATTACTGTGATGAATTTATTTTGATAATATTAAAGAGATAATTTAGTAAATGAAATGACGGTTTAAATAACCATTTCAAAAAGAAATTTATCGAAAGCTAAAGGGTAAATATATTGAAAGAAGATTGACTTTCGGTAATAATTAATGATATACTAGTCTTTGGTTCGCTTTGCGAATCAGACTAAATATAAAATAAGAAAGAAAGGAGAATTGTATGCCTACTATTAACCAACTAGTACGACAAGGAAGAGCGACAAGTGAAAAGAAATCTACAGCGCCAGCTTTATTGAAGGGAATGAACTCTCTAAAAAGAGTTTCTACCAACACTAAATCGCCTCAAAAAAGAGGTGTTTGTACAGCTGTAAAAACTATCACACCTAAGAAGCCAAATTCGGCTCTTAGAAAAGTAGCTAGAGTGCGTCTTACTAACGGTATCGAAGTAACTGCATATATTCCTGGAATTGGTCACAATTTGCAGGAACATAGTGTTGTACTTATCAGAGGCGGAAGAGTAAAGGACCTTCCAGGTGTAAGATACCACTTAGTTAGAGGAACATTAGATGCTGCTGGAGTTGCAAACAGATCACAGTCGCGTTCTAAATATGGAACAAAGAAACCAAAAGCAAAGTAAATAGTCGGGAAACAATGCCTTTGATAGAACAAGTTAGATCAGTCAAAGGGCATAACACGGCATAATATTTCAAAGTATTTTATGAAATTAATTATAAGAGAAGTAATGGGATATTTGTCGAGTACCGATTACATTAGTTAAGGAGGGAAGAAAGTGCCAAGAAAAGGAAATGTACCAAAAAGAGAAGTGCTTCC
>CAYJGT010000055.1:0-10907 GCA_964370035.1 uncultured Oscillospiraceae bacterium | reverse complement strand
GGACGTTGCCAGTTAAACAAAAACACTTACAGTAATGTAGGTGTTTTTTTATTCTGCTTGTGTGCCTAACATAGGCACACAAAAATAGATATCCTACATATTTTGCAGAACATCTATATTAAGAACTCTTTATTTATTTTTATTATTTGTTAGTAGGGATATTCTCTTGGAGGTATTCTGAATAGGGAGAGCTTCTATATTGCTTGCCTATCAGATCCTTAAACTGATATATTTTGGAGTTTTTTTATATGTGAAAATCTACTATTTAGGTGCAGGAATTATATCCAAGCCTATAATATCATACCAGTCGTTTACTACTTCTGAGCCAGCAGAAAATTTATCCGGTCGTGCAAGTGCAACTTCTCCTGTAGACATATTTAAATGAAATGATAAATTAGTTTGTTTAGAAACAGCTGATTCTCCGAAACCTATAAAACCGTAGGCTCCCTTTTCGTGACTTACAGCGGTACTCCAGTCATAAATCTTGTCAGGGTCACCGTTTAAAGATTCAACTATGGCTTCGGTTAATTTATTATAGTCAGAGGAGGTACCGTTAAATGGTTCCATATCATATGTGCTTCCTGGTTCGTTAAATACTGATAATCGTGGACCAGGATTACGAATAATTACACTACCATAATACTTTTGACCACTATGGCCTGATCTTGTTGACCATATTAGCTCTACAAACATATTCTCAGGAATATCATGATCGATTGTAAGTGCTGCAATAGAAGCGGATTCTATTAAGTTTTCACCAATAAGGAAGTCATTATGCTGCCTTGTACTCTCCATATAACCAGAGTATGCAGGTATTGCAACAGAAGCAAGTATACTAAGCATAGCAATAACAGAAATTACTTCTAGTAGAGTGAAACCCTTTTTTGATTTAGTTAAAATAGATTTGTTCATTAAGTCACCTTATTTATAATGTTATATTTGATAGTTATTATTGAGTGAGATATTATTTATAATACTTTTTCTCATGTTTATTATAACAAATATGGGTAACAAATTCAACTTAAATGATAATGATAAGAGGTTAAGCGGGTTGAACGAAATTTAAATTTCGAAATGCAGTTCTAGGAAGCGCTTGCAAGAATTATAGTGTTTTGATATTAACCTACTTAATTTATAAACTTAAGTACAGAATTGCTTATGGATTAATCTGACATATGATTTCAAATAGAACTAGAGTTTAAACTAATGCTAGATCAATTAATGTATGGGATAAAATAATCTTATTGACTATGCGAAAATCTTCACATATAATATCAATGAAGAATAAATAAATTTAACCTCTAACTATAATTGGTAAGTAAAGTATAAACTAAGCGTTTAGAAGGGTTACAGTTTGTTTAAAGTTATACTTTGTTTAAGGAGACCAACTATGAAGAAAATTTTTTTTACAATCTTGATGATAATAATGATGCTTGCATTTACGGCTTGTGGAGATGTTGAGCAAGATACTAGTGAGTTAGCTGTTGGCCAATGGACGAATACAGAAAACTTGTTAGATGGACAAAGCTATTATGAAACTTTAGGGGGGGAGTCGCTTCTTGATTTTGATTTGAAGAGCGATGGAACGGGCACTGTTACAACTTTTGGAGTAACGGCGGATCTTAAATGGTCTGTACAAGATGAGATAATTATTATTGATGATGGAATTGACAAAATTGAAGCCTATTTTACGGATGCTTCTGATTTTTTTGAAGAAAAAGAAGGAAAAGTAATGGTAATTGAAAATAGTGATAGTAATTCTATTATATTTGAAAAAGAATAAATAATTTATTAAATACGAAATAAGCTATGAAAGGAACTGAAAAAATGAATTTAATTGAATGCGTTAAATCAAGAAGAAGTGTTAGAAAATTTCTTGATAAAAAGGTGCCACAAGAAGAGATAAAAGAAATAATTGAAATTGCATCATTTTCGCCTTCTTGGAAGAATACTCAAATTGTAAGGTATACATATGTTGAAGATAAAAATAAACTGGAAAATATAGCAGAAAATCATGTTCTTGGATTTACGTTTAATACTGCAACAATTAAAAACGCGCCAGCAATGATAGTTGTAACTATGATTGAAAAAAGATCAGGCTTTGAAAAAGATGGATCCTTTTCTACTCCAAAAGAAGATAGGTTTGAGATGTTTGATGCAGGAGTTGCTTCTCAAACTTTTTGCCTTGCTGCTAATGATAGAGGGCTAGGCACTGTAATTTTGGGATACTTTGATGAAGTTGAAATAAAGAAGATTCTCGATATTCCTAATGAACAAAAAATAGCATGTTTAATTCCTATTGGTTATCCAGCCGAGACATTGGCTGCTCCTAAAAGAAAAACTGTAGATGACTTGCTGACAATAAAATAGAGTTAATTAATCAAATATTACTAACGAGCAAATAAAATCCAAACAGTTTTCTAGATGTACTATGAATTAATATAAAACAAAGTGCAAATATGTGCTCATAAGTTTAGATTATGTTGAATTAAAAGAGGTTCTGCTCAATATTTACTATAGAACTTTAAAAGAGCGTATCCCATGTGGATACGCTCTTGTTTTTGTTGAGATAAATGGATATATCCATTTATCTAAGTGTGGCCCCTAAATGTTTTGTGCTATGTGATTTCAAAACTATTTATTTTTGTAAGCTTTCATACCTTCTTCTAAGATTTTCATAGCTCTAATTATTTCGTCAGGAGTGCTCGCGCAGAATGAAAATCTGACTTTTTGCTTTCCTTTTTCAGAGTCGCAATAAAACCCAGAACCAGGGGCAAATGAAATAGTCTCATTATTATACCTAAAGTTTCTTAACATCCATTCTGCAAAGTCATCTGTATCATCAATTGGAAGTTGTACAAAGGCATATAATGCGCTTTTAGGAGCTACACAAGTTACGCCTTCCATAGAGGCTAATAAGTCGCACATCGTGTCTCTACGCTCTTTGTAGGTTTCTCTGGAGTCTATTATATATTGATTAGCATTTCCTAATAAACTTGCAGTTGCTACTTGATCTATTGTTGATACTGAAAGTCTAGCCTGGCAAAGTTTTAATCCTTGAGCTATAAATTCTTTATTCTTAGAAGCTATTACTCCAACTCTTGCGCCACAGGCGCTGTAGTTTTTAGAAATACTGTCAATAACGATTACTCTATCTTCAACATTATCCATTTCAAGGAATGACTTGTAAAATTCATTTCCGTAGATAAAATGTCTATAGACTTCATCGGCAATGATAAATAAGTCCTTTTCGATAGCGATTTCGCAAATTGTTTTCATTTCATCTTCAGTTAAAACGGCACCGATAGGGTTGTTTGGGTTTGAAAATAAAATAGCCTTAGTTTTATCTGTTATTTGAGAAAGTATTTCTTCTTTTGAAGGTAATGCATATTGGTTTTCGATTTTTAATTCGGCAGTTACCATTGTTGCTCCTGATAATTTTAAGAAACTATCATAATTTGAATAAAATGGCTCAAATATTAATACTTGATCACCTTCATCACATATTGTGGCAATAGTAAAAGTTAAAGCTTCACTTCCACCTTGTGTGATTAACATATCGTTTGGAGCGATTTTTATGCCCAAAGAATTATAATCATTAGAAAAAGCTTCAAGTAGAGGCTCTATTCCTTTGGAGTTAGTGTATTTTAGCACCTTTTCTTCAAAGCCTTTTGCACTATCTAAAAAAACTTGAGGGGTCGCTAAATTAGGTTGTCCTATATGCATTTCATGTACATACACACCTTCTTTTTGTGCCGCTTCCATGAAAGGGACTAATTTTCTGACATTAGAATAATTGATGTCATTGATTCTGTTTGAAAATTTCATTCTCTTCTCCTTTTCCGTTACTAATATTACCAGTAAATTATACAATATTTGTTAAAAAAAAACCACAAGTTATGATATAATATTATATACAAAAGGGAGGTAAATTGTGATTATTCTAAAAATAGTTTTACTAATTTTGTTAGTCTTACCTTTTCTTTTCTTATGTTTACGGTTGTTCATTTCTGCCAGGGAGATTCATAAAAAAGATCTATCTGCAATTGAAGAAGCACAAAAAAATCAAAAGAGAGAGAATAGAAGTAATGAAGATATAAGAAAAAAAGGAATGAATGACTATGAAAAAAGGAATATTCGTAACCATAGAAGGTCCTGATGGATCGGGAAAATCTACACAACTTAACTTTATAAAAAAATATTTTGAAAAACTTGAAATCGAACCTGTTTATACAAGAGAACCAGGGGGAACGGCTATTAGTGAAAAAATTCGAGAAATTATCTTGGATAAAGAAAATAAAGGGATGGATGCAAAAGCGGAAGCTCTGCTATATGCTGCTTCCAGAGCGCAACATGTCAGCCAAGTGATAAGGCCTGCTTTAGAGAGTGGGAGAATTGTTATTTGTGATAGATATATAGATTCTTCTATTGTTTATCAAGGAATAGCAAGAAATTTAGGAGATTATGTAGAAGAAATTAGTAAGTGGGCTACAGATGGGCTGATGCCAGATTTGACAATAGTAATTATTGTTGACCCAGATACTGGAAAAAGTAGACGTTCTAATAGAGAAGAAGACAGAATTGAATCAGAGAATAATTCTTTTCACCAGAAAGTTTACAATGGATATAAATCATTAAAGAACAAATTCCAAGAAAGAATTCTAATCGTGGATGGGACAAAGAGTATGGAAGAAATAAGCAATCAAATATCTCAAGCTTTAGAAAAGTTCTTAGAGAATTAGGGGTAAAATGAGCAGAATAGAAGGGTTTTTCAATTATAATCATAATGAGAAAATAATAAAGAATTTAAGAAATGATATTGAACTAGAGACTATAAAACACGGGTATATTTTTGAAGGGTCTATAACTAGTCAGAAGTATGCACTAGCAAAATCATTTATTATGGCTATATTATGTGATAATAATAAAGGTGTAGGATGTGGCAAATGCGGCACATGCAAAAAAATAATTGCAGAAAATCACGTGGATATTACAATTATTGAAAAACAGCAGGCTAAAGGGAGTTCTAAGAAAAGCATAAAGAACGAGCAAATAATAGATATGCAACAAAGGTTAATGAATAAGCCTTTTGAGGGAAGTCGAAATGTTGTTATTATTAAAGATGGACAAACTCTAAGCAAAAGTGGTTACAACACATTGCTTAAAACCTTAGAAGAACCACCTTTAGGCTCCATTATAATTATATTAGTTGAAAATAGTCAATTAATACCAGAAACAATTCGCTCACGTTGTGTTAAATACTATATTTCAGAAACTTTAGATAATAAAAGTGTAAAGAAAAAAAATACTAAAGAAACAGCAACAAAGATAGTGGAACTTTTAGTTGCTAACGGCCCATATTATCAAATTAAAAATTTGCTGGAAAAGTTCATAAAAAACCAAGACGAAGGGTTAGCTTTTTTAGATGAACTTGAAGAAGTGGTTATGAGTTATGCTTTAGATGAAAATAGGACAGATTGTAGAGAATGGGCAATAGGGGCAATTATAAAAATTGAAAGAGCAAGAAAAGAGTTACAAAGTGATGCTAGTACAGGAAATACACTAAAAAAACTTATCTTGAATATCGGAGGATAAAATATGAGAAAAGTCGTGGGAGTTAAGTTTAGAACTACGGGAAGAGAGTATTATTTCGACCCTAATGGACTTTCCCTTAAACTAAAAGAAAATGTAATTGTAGAAACTTCCCGTGGATTAGAGTTTGGTAGTATTGCTACAATTGAAACAGAAGTAGCGGATTCATCCATTGTGGAACCTTTAAAAAAAATAGTGAGAAAAGCTACTGATGCAGACGAAAAGCAAAACAGGAACAATATTGAAAAAAGAGAAGAAGCCTTAAGACTTTGCCAAGAAAAGGTAGACAAACACCTCTTAGATATGAAACTAACAGATGTTGAATATACTTTTGATAATAGTAAAATAATTTTTTACTTTACATCAGATGGAAGAGTTGACTTTAGAGAGCTTGTAAAAGACTTAGCAGCAATATTTAAGAAGAGAATTGAGCTTAGACAAATTGGAGTTAGGGATGAAGCAAAATTATTGGGGGGCATAGGGAATTGTGGTAAAAGCCTTTGTTGCCATACCTGGCTTCATGATTTTGACTCTGTATCAATTAAAATGGCAAAAGTTCAAAATTTGTCATTAAACCCTACTAAAATTTCTGGAATTTGTGGAAGGCTCATGTGTTGTTTGAAGTTTGAAAATGACATGTATGTTGAAATGCGTAAAGGGATGCCAAGTGTAGGGGAAAAAATAATTACAGAAGAAGGAGAAGCTGTTGTAATTGAAGTGAATATTTTGGAACATAAACTTAAAGCAAGGTTAGTTGTTTCTAAAGGAACTGAAGAAGACAAGTTCCAAGAAAAGCTGAGCAATGAAGTGATGAACTTAAATAGAGATGATATAAAAAGAATTGAAAAAAAGAAGGGTGGAAAGCCTTCAAAAAAGGAAGAAGCGTTGCCAGAAGAAATTAAAAAATTAATTGAAAAGTAACAGAATTACTTTAAAATGCAATATTATTTTTTGTGTATGAAGTGATTATTATCGAAAAGTATGTGATATGTGTATACTTTTCTATCATGCTAATTATACGAAAATTCACTAAATCAATATGGAAATTTCACACTTATTATGTTAAAATAATGGTAAATAAGTTACATTATTGAACAATAAGCAGAATATAGGAGGAAAGAAAGTAATGGATACTGTTATAAGTATTAAAGACTTAGGCTTAATATGTATTTTCATCGCACTTACAGTACTACTGGTTTATCTCATAGTTTTGGTTAAAAACAGTATTGAAACAGTAAAAAGAACTAATAAGATCTTGGCTGACACTGAAGAAATGACTGCACTTGCAAACAAGAGAACAAAAGACCTAGATGGTATTGTAGATAATGTGTCTAGCGCGGTAGGAGCCGCAACTGATTCGTTTAAAGGCAAAGAAAGTACAGTTAAATCACTTTCTAATCTAGTTTCTGCCATAAGCTCATTGATAGGAATGATAAGAAAGAAGGGAAATGGTTAGAATGAAAGCGACAGGAATAGTAAGAAAGGTAGATGAGTTAGGTAGAATAGTACTCCCAATAGAAATCAGGAGAACTTTAGATATTGCAATAAAGGATGCAATAGAAATATTTGTAGATGACGAGCACATTATCTTAAAAAAATACGAGCCGGCTTGCGTATTTTGTGGTAATGCGAGGGACGTTAAAAAAATTAATAATAAAAATGTGTGCGGGAATTGCGTAAAAGAAATTAGCAAATTATAAGTTATGTAAAAATCATTAAAACGGCAGGGGTACCTGTCGTTTTAATGATATTCATTTTAAACGGAGGACAACTTGGCTAAGTATATAGTTAAAAAAAGTGACCCTTTAAGAGGGGAAATCAAAATTAGTGGAGCAAAGAATGCGGTGTTACCGCTAATGGCAGCAGCGTTACTTACAGAAGAGGAAGCAATAATTATGGATGCTCCTGATTTAAAGGACGTTGAGATAATGTGTAAACTTCTTAAAGCAATGGGCGTTAAAGTTGTCGATTATTTGGAAAGCAATGTAATAGAAATACATGCAGAAAATATAATTTCAGAAGAAACACCAATCGAACTTGTGAAAAAAATGCGAGCTTCTATTTTAGTGCTAGGGCCGCTTCTTGCAAGGCAAGGAAAAGCAAAGATAGCATTACCTGGAGGCTGCGCAATTGGAGATAGACCTATTGAACTACATCTAAAAGGACTTAGAGCATTAGGTGCTAAAATAGAAGTCGGTAATGATGGGAGTCTTGTTTGTGAAGCAGAAAAACTTGTTGGAACAACAATATATCTTGACTTTCCAAGTGTTGGCGCTACTGAGAACATTATGATGGCGGCTTCAATGGCAGAAGGTATTACAATATTAGAAAATGCAGCACAAGAACCTGAAATTGTTGACCTTGCAAATTTTCTAAACAAAATGGGAGCAAAGATCAGAGGAGCAGGAACTGACACAATCAAAATTGAGGGAGTAAGCAAATTAAAGGGTGCTAAGCATAATGTGATTCCCGATAGAATAGAAGCAGGGACATTTATGGTAGCGGCAGCTATTACCAAAGGTGAAATCATGGTGAAAAATGTCGTTCCTGAACATATGAGGCCTATTATTGCAAAACTTCGAGAATGCGGAGTAGAAGTTGAAGAACATGAGGATACAGTTATTGTTAGGGGCAATAAGGGTAAGTTAGTTTCAACTGATATAAAAACTTTACCATATCCTGGATTTCCAACAGATATGCAAGCTCAATTCATGTCGCTTCTTACAATTGTAGAAGGATCAAGTGTTGTAATTGAAAGTGTTTTTGAAAATAGATATATGCATGTAAAAGAGCTAGAAAAAATGGGCGCAAAGCTGAAAGTACATGATAGAAGTGCAATAATTGAGGGGAAGAAAGAACTTGTAGGAGCAGAAGTAAAAGCTACTGACTTAAGAGCAGGGGCTGCAGTTGTCCTTGCTGGATTTGTGGCTGAAGGTGAAACTTTAGTTTCAGAGATTTATCATATTGAAAGAGGTTATGAAAAGTTCGTAGAAAAATTCAGATCTCTAGGCGGAAATATTGAGAAAGTAGAAGAAATAGAAGTATAAATATTAATTGAGGTATAATATGCAAGATAGAAGAGTTTTAGAACTATTAGCAAAAAAATATCCTAATGAATTTGCAGCAGCAGCAGAAGTAATTAATCTTAATGCAATATTAGCTTTACCTAAGGGTACTGAATATTTTTTAAGTGATTTACATGGAGAGCATGATGCTTTTGCTCATATGATAAAGAGTGCATCAGGAGTAATTAGAAGCAAAATTGATGAAATTTTTGGAGATGACTTATCTTCAAAAGAAAGAAGCGATTTTGCTACTTTGATTTATGAGCCAAAAGCTGAAATTGATAGGCAAAAGAAATTACTTTCTCAAGAAGAATTAAATGATTGGTATTTTAGATCCCTATATAATATGATAATAGTTTGCAGAGCAGTATCCACTAAATATACAAGATCAAAAGCAAGAAAAAGACTGCCTAAATATTGGGGGTATAGTATTGATGAGTTACTTCATGCTGATGGAGAAACAAATAGGTCAAACTATTATACGGAAATTTTGAAGTCTATATTAGAGGTTGGAGTAGCCGATTCTTATATGGAAAAGCTTGCCAAGGTAATAACTAGTTTAGCTGTAGATAAACTACATATTATTGGAGATATTTATGATAGGGGACCTCATCCAGACTATATTATGGATTTTTTAATGAGTCACCATGATGTTGATATTCAATGGGGAAATCATGATATCCTTTGGATGGGTGCAGCAGCTGGAAACGTGGCGTGTATTTGTAATTTACTTAGAATTAATATTTCGTATAATAATATAGATATGATAGAAGTAGGATATGGAATTAATTTAAGACCATTGGCAGTGTTTGCTCAAGAAATATATAAAGACGATCCTTGCACTTTTTTTAAACCAAAGGGAATAGATGAAAATATTTATGGGGGACTTGAAGAAAACTTATCAGCAAAAATGCATAAGGCGATAGCTATATGTCAATTTAAAGTTGAGGGAAAACTAATAAAGGAAAATCCGGATTTTAATTTAGAGAACAGGTTATCTTTAGAGCAAATAGATTATGAAAAGGGAACAATAACAATAAAGGGCGTAGACTATCCTTTGAGAGATAAAGAGCTCCCTACAATAGATCCTAATGATCCTTATAAACTTACGGAAGAAGAGAAAGAGTTGCTAGAAGCACTTTCAAATTCAATTGTTAATAGCGGAAAGCTTCAAAAGCATATTGACTTTCTATTTACTAATGGAGGAATGTATAAAATTTCTAATGGAAACCTACTATTTCATGGCTGTTTACCTTTTAATGACAAGGGAGAACTAGACACTTGGAAGGTGGATGGAAAAGAGTATAAGGGAAAAGCTCTTATGGATTTTTTAGACAGAGAAGTTAGGAAAGCGAATTATGATAATTCCAATAAGGCGGATAGAATAAAAGCAGGGAATCTAATGTGGTATTTATGGCTTGGACCTAAATCACCGTTTTTTGGAAAAGATCAGATGACAACTTTTGAGAGATGTTTTATTGCTGATAAGAAAACCCATAAAGAAATTACTGCTCCATACTATAGGTTTATTGATAAAAAAGAAACGTGTCAACTTTTACTTTCTGAATTTGGGCTAAAGACCGATGGTAGTAGTGTGATTTTAAATGGCCATGTCCCTGTTAAGCTAAAAGATGGAGAGAGCCCTGTAAGGGCAGAAGGCTTAAGGTTCATTATTGATGGGGGAATATCAAAAGCCTACCACAAGACTACTGGGATTGCTGGATATACTTTAATTTTCAACTCATTCCATATGGCATTAGTTGAACATAAACCTTATACAGGAATCAATGAAGATGGTTCTTTTACATTCCATAAACCCAATATGACAGTAGTTAAATCGATGAACACTCAGATAAAAATTAAAGATACAGATAATGGAGTGATTTTGAAAAAAGAAGTAGAAGAGTTGAAAAGGCTAATTCAAGCTTTTAGAAATGGAGAAATTCCAGAGCATTATTAATATTAGTAAATAATACTTAGATTATTATTAGGGATTTTTACAAAGAGAGTACTGTAAGAGAAAAATCATAATAGAAGTGTTTAATAATGGTATAAATAATACCAATTATATAATTTACAAGGAAGGAACAAGGAAGAAAACCAATTACAAAAAATAGTAATTGAAATTTCTTTGTATATATATTATACTATAACAGGTTTAAAAATTTGCATTGTTAGCTCAGCTGGATAGAGTAGCGCACTACGAATGCGAAGGTCGGGGGTTCGAATCCCTCACAGTGCACCATAAAA
>CAYJGT010000054.1:0-11193 GCA_964370035.1 uncultured Oscillospiraceae bacterium | reverse complement strand
CTAGAGAAGTTCCTAGAGGTGCCTGCGACGTAATTGTATGCGATGGCTTTGTTGGAAATGTTATCCTTAAACTATCAGAAGGTTTAGCTTTAAATATTTCTGCTTTATTAAAAACCAAATTCACAGAAGGCTTAAAGGCGAAAGTAGGAGCTCTTTTCTTGATAAATAAGCTAAAAGAGATCAAGCAGGAATTTGATTATTCTGAGTATGGTGGGGCTCCAATTTTAGGAGTTAAGGGTCCTTTGATTAAAATGCATGGATCCTCAAATGCAAATGGTGTGAAAAACTCAATTATAAAGGCGGTTCCATTTGTAGAAGAACAGGTTGTAGAAACGATTAAAGCCGCAGTACTTGAAATTGAAGAAATACAGAATGATATAGCCGATGAGTAAAACTTATGCTAATCTTGAAAAAAGAATAGGTTATAGTTTTAATGATAAAAAATTATTAGAAACTGCCCTGACACACGCATCCCTAGAACATGAACGAAGAGAAATTGGAGATAGTATTCAAAGCAACCAACGACTTGAGTTTCTAGGAGATGCTGTTTTGGATGTTATCGTGGGAGAGGAGCTTTATAAACGCCTTCCAGAGGCAGACGAGGGGAAGCTTACAAGAGCAAGAGCAAGTATTGTTTCCCAAGAACCAATTGCTAGAATTGGATTAGAGTTAGAAATTGGAGAGCACCTAATTTTGACTAAGGGAGAAAACAACAGTGGAGGCAGAAAGAAAAAGGCTATACTAGCTGATGCTGTAGAAGCGCTTATTGGAGCCATATATCTTGACTGCCAATTTGAAGAAGCAAAAAGAATTATTTATAACATTTTTCGAGATGAAATTGATAATATCATTAGAGAAGGGCTAGAAAGCAGAGACTATAAAAGCAAAATCCAAGAAGCCTTACAAGGAAAGACAAAGTTCAAAGGGAAAAGATTTTCAACTGCTTTAACTACAGAAGACATAAAATATAAAGTCGTCAAAGAAGAAGGCCCCGCCCATAACAAAAGCTTTGTAATAGAATTAGAAATTAGAGGAAAAGTGGTTGGGGTAGGAACAGGAAAAAGTAAAAAAGAAGGGGAGCAACAAGCTGCCAAGATGGCTTTGGAAGAAAGGTAAGTAAATGTATTTTAAGAGAATAGAAATGCACGGATTCAAATCATTTGCAGATCCTGCAATTATAGAATTTGATAAAGGAGTGACCTGCGTTGTTGGACCAAATGGCAGCGGGAAAAGCAATATTAGCGATGCCATTAGATGGGTACTAGGAGAACAAAGTGCCAAAACCCTAAGAGGGGGCAAAATGGAAGATGTTATTTTTGCTGGTACTACAGGTAGGAAATCAAGAGGTATGGCAGAGGTTACCCTTGTAATTGATAACTCAAAAGGATTACTTCCAATAGACTATAATGAAGTGGCTGTTACTAGAAGAATGTATAGGTCCGGAGAAAGTGAATATTCGATAAATAACAACCCTTGCAGAATGAAAGACGTAAGGGAGCTTTTTATGGATACAGGGATAGGAGTTGATGGATACTCCTTAATCGGCCAAGGAAAAATTTCAGATATTATTAGTAATAAAAGTGAGAGCATTAGAGAAATTTTTGAAGAAACTGCTGGCGTTGTAATGTATAGAAGTAGAAAAGCTAAGGCAGAGTCAAAGTTAAAGTCTACAAGACTAAACTTAGACAGGGTAAATGATATAATTGGAGAAATTGAGGGAAGAATAGATGGGCTAAAGGAAGACAGTGAAAAGGCTCAAGAGTTTGTAAAGTTAAGGGAAAGGTATAAAGAGCTAGAGATTAATATCACCCTAAAGAATATGGAAGGCTTAGAAAGTAAAAATACAACTTTTAAAGAAGATATTGAAGCCTTGGAAAAATCAGTGGAAGAAAAGAGAAATCTAAAATCTAACTTTGATATAGAAAAAGAAGAACTGGGAAAGGAAACAGAACGGCTAGAGGCCCAAGGGGAAGAGGCACGAGAGCAAATGCTTAAGGCTATTGCAGAAATAAATAGTCTAGAAAGTGAAAGAGAAGTAAATGAAGAAAGGTTACAGTCTAAAGAAAAAGATAAAGTTAGACTGACAAAAGAGATTGAAGAAATTGAAGAAAATTTAAAAAAAGAAAAAGCAGATGAAGAAAAACAGCTTACTTTAAAAGAAGGTGTAGATAAGGAAGCTGCATCTCTTAAAGTTGCCCTTGATGAAAAAACTAAAGAATATTCTTTAATGCAGGAAACTCAAAGCAAATCTCAAAGAGAGGTTGAAGAAAAGAAAAATAGCATTTTTTCAATTCAAAATCAAATAGCCGCAAAGAATAATGAGAAGACGGGTCTTTTAAGTTTAAAAGAAACCTTGGAAAGAAGAAGGCTTCAAATCGTTGAGGAAATAGAAAACGGCGGAGATAACCTAAAGTCTACAGAAACTTTTCTAAAAGAAATGGAAAAAGAAATTAATCAAATAAATGCTAACCTGTTATCCTTAGAAAAAGAAGATAAGGAACTTACTGGAGGAATAATTGAAGCTCAAGAAAAAGAAAAGGATATTCTAAGAAAACTAGAAGGCCTAAGAATAAAGGAAGGGCAGATTAGTTCTAGAAAGAAGACAATTGAGGAAATGGAAAGTAACTATGAAGGTTATTTTGGATCCGTTAAGTTTATTATGCAAGGAAAAAGGAAAGGCATCGAAGGGGTTGTTGCAGAGCTAATTGATGTACCAAAAGGGTTTGAAGTTGCACTTGAAACAGCCTTAGGAGGAAGCCTCCAAAATATTATTTGTGAAAGGGACGAAGATGCTAAGCAAGCGATAAGAGCGTTAAAAGAAAGCAAAGCGGGAAGACTTACTTTCCTTCCTATTGAAAGCATTAAACCTAGAAGAAGGGATAAAAGAGAATTATCAAATGAAAAAGGGTTTAAAGGTTTCGGAGCAGATGTAATTGATTTTAATCCAAAATATGATGGGATAATGGAATATCTGTTAGGCAACGTGGTAATTGCTGAAGATATGGACACGGCAGTTTCTATGTCAAAGAAAGAGCCTAGAGTAAGATATGTAACTCTAGAGGGAGAGGTAATTAATAGCGGAGGAGCTATTACTGGAGGAAAGTTTAAAAATAAGACGGCTAATATACTAGAAAGAAGGTCGGAAATAGTTAAGCTTTCTGATGAGATAAAAAGTATAGAACAAAACAGTAGGTTAGGGGTGACAAAACTTGAAGAAGTAAGAGATTATTTAAATGAAGCCCAAATAAAAAGCGTTCAAGTGAAAGAGAACCTAAAAGAAACAGAAAGAACTGCTATTGAAAAAAATAACCAAATTAGTATTTATAGAAATAACTTAAAAGACTTTGAAGACACAAAAGAAAAATGGAACAGAGAGTTGCTTGAAATTGAAAGAGAGCAAGAGAACTCACAAAATGAAATACAAAAGATAGAACATAAGGTGAAAGAGTTTGAAACTCAGTTTATGGACACTGAAAAGAAAATCGAAGAAATGATGTCCTTTTCAGGGGAGCAAAGAATTGGCCTTGAATCATTTTCGGAAGAGATAACAGGAATAAAAATAGAATTTTCGAAAAAAGAAACAGAGAAAAATAAGATCGATGCAATAGTTGAAATTATCCAAAATACAATATCAAATTTGGAAAAGGGACGACAAGAGAAGGTTGCAGAGGTAGCTAGCATTGATCAAGATAAAGAAAAGTTTCTGTCGGGTAATACAGGATCTAGCCAGGTTATAGAAGAACTAAAGTTAGAAAAAGCTGAGCTAGAAAAGAAGGTTCAAGACATTTCATCTATTAAAGCGGAAAAGTTAACATACTTTAATAAGATAATAGCATCTAGAGACCAGATTGATATTGAGTTAGAGAAGATTCAAAATCAAAAACATGAGCTAAGTTTAAGAGTGGCTAAGCAGGAAACTCAGCTTGAAAACCTGACCAACAAGTTGTGGGAAGAATTTGAAGTTTCCTATATGGGAGCTTTGGAATTCAAGAAAGATGATTTTGTAATGTCTACATCTACTAGGGAAAATAGAGAGATAAAAGATAGGATGCGAATTCTTGGAGATGTAAATATAGGCGCTATCGAAGAATATGAAAAGGTAAGCGAAAAATACGATTTCCTAACAGAACAAAGGGAAGATATTGAAAAATCTTTAAAAGAATTAATTTCTATTATTAAAGATATGGATAAGATAATTACTGTTAGGTTTAAAGAAAGTTTCGATCAGATAGTTACAAATTTCGAAGAGGTATTCAAGGAATTTTTCGGAGGTGGCCAAGCCACTATCACAATTGATGATGAAGAGAATCCTCTCGAAGCCACTATTGAGATTAACGCACAGCCACCAGGGAAACAACTGAAGCATATAAATCTCCTATCTGGTGGAGAAAAAACAATGACTGCCATAGCATTAATGTTTGCTGTTTTAAAGACGAAGCCAACACCGTGCTGTATACTAGATGAGGTAGAAGCGGCATTAGACGATGCTAATATTGATATATTTGCTAAGTACCTAAGAAAATTTGAAGAAATTCAATTTACATTAATAACACACCAGAAGGCAACAATGGAACATGCAGATGCAATGTATGGTATTACTATGCCAGAGAGAGGTATTTCAAAGATCTACTCTTTGAAAATGGAAGAGGCTATTTCATAGTTGCACTAGGAGAAACATTAAAAAGCAGTTAAAAAAACAAATTTAACTTTATAACGAATGTGAGATTGCAAAACCGTAATTGGTATAGTTAACACAAAACAACAAGCTGTATAGCTAGAGGATATCGTTATAAAGAATAGATAAAGATGAAAAAGTTAACTAATAAATGACTGAACTAATCCTAGTAGTATTTAGTTGAAATAAGTTAAATTTGAACTTTAGAAAATGGGAATGAACTGAACACTAGGAAAAGGAGATAAGACAACAATGAGTTTTGGATTAAGAGAAAAGAAGAGTTTTTTTGGAAATTTATCAGAGAAAATCACAGACGCTTTTTTTGCAAGAGCGGCTGTTGATGAAGAGCTTTTAGAGGAACTGGAAGAAATCTTAATAATGGCAGACATAGGCCTAGACACGACTATGGAAATTATTAAAAGACTACGGAAAGAAATCAAAGAAGAGAATATTACAAGTCCAGACAGTGTTAAAAAACACTTAGCAAAGATTATGGCTGAGATTATGGACAAGGGTGACGATGGAAAGATGTCACACACATATCCTTTGGTGATTTTAGTTATCGGCATAAATGGCTCTGGAAAGACTACTACGATTGGAAAGTTAGCTACCAAATATATGAATGAAGGAAAATCAGTAGTCCTTGGAGCGGCTGATACATTTAGAGCGGCGGCTAGTGATCAGCTGGCTATATGGGCAGACAGGGCAGGGGTTCCAATTGTAAGACATGGAGAGGGAGCAGATCCTTCAGCAGTAATTTTTGATGCAATAGCATCAGCAAAGGCAAAAAAAGTAGATGTTTTAATATGTGATACTGCAGGAAGACTGCAAACCAAGAAAAACCTAATGGAAGAACTGAAAAAGATGAACAAAATCATTCAAAGAGAATATGAAGAGGCTTCACAGGAAACCCTTTTGGTATTAGATGCTACTACTGGAAAGAACGCAATTTCGCAGGTTGAAGAATTTTCGAAAATTTCAGAGATTACGGGATTAGTAATTACTAAGCTTGATGGAACAGCAAAAGGGGGAATTGCAATTACAATTGCTGACCAGTATGATATTCCAATAAAGTTAATAGGTGTAGGTGAAAAAGCCGAAGATTTAAGAGAATTTGACCCAGAAAAATATGTTGGAGGTATATTCGATGAGTAAACCAATTGTAGCGGTAGTAGGCCGCCCAAATGTAGGAAAATCCACTTTTTTTAACAAAGTGGTTGGACAGAGAATTTCAATAGTAGAGGATACTCCTGGGGTAACAAGAGATAGAATATATGCAGAAGCAGAGTGGAATAGCATTCATTTTGCCCTAGTTGACACGGGTGGTATTGAGCCGGATTCAGAAGAGATTATTCCAGCTCAAATGAGAGAACAAGCCCAAATTGCAATGGACATGGCAGATGTAATCCTTTTCATAGTAGATGGTAAGGATGGATTAACAACCTCAGATAGGGATGTTGCTACAATGTTAATGCACACTGGAAAAAAAGTAATACTTGTAGTAAATAAAGTAGACACCCATGCCTTTAACGATGTGATATATGACTTTTATGAGCTAGGACTTGGCGACCCTGTGCCGATTTCAGCTGCAAATATGTTAGGCCTTGGTGATTTGCTAGACTTAGTTGTAGAAAGCTTTCCTGATGATATTGAAGAGGAAGATGATGAAGTTACAAGAATTGCAGTTATAGGAAAACCTAATGTAGGGAAATCTTCTTTAATAAATAAACTTCTTGGAGAAAATAGAGTAATAGTATCTGATATTGCAGGAACTACAAGGGACTCTATAGATACTCCATTTGAAAGTGGTGGAGAAAAGTATACCTTAATAGACACGGCAGGAATTAGAAGAAAAAGCAAGATAAATGAAACTATAGAGAAATACAGTATTGTAAGAGCGGTTGCCGCAATAGAAAGATGTGATGTTTGCTTATTGATGATAAGTGGCGAAGAAGGAATCAGCGAACAAGATAAGAAGATTGCAGGTATTGCCCATGAAGCTGGAAAAGGTATAGTTGTAGTAATAAACAAGTGGGATTTGGTAGAAAAAGAAACCAACACTATGAAGGTTTTTAAAGATAGAATAAAAGCAGAGTTCCCATTTATGGCCTATGCTCCTTCAATATTTATTTCGGTAAAAGACGGACAAAGAGTAAATCAAGTAATTGAAATGTCCAAGTATGTTGCTGAAAAGAGAGCCTTAAGAGTTCCTACAGGGCAACTTAATAGTCTTTTAGCCGATGCGGTAATGATGAAACAACCACCATCAGACAAGGGCAAAAGATTAAAGATATACTATGTATCACAGGTGGGAGTAAAGCCTCCTTTATTTTCATTTAAAATCAACTCAAGAGAGTTAACACATTTCTCATATTCTAGGTACCTAGAAAATAAAATTAGAGAAGCCTATGGGTTTGAAGGTACTTCAATCAAGTTTGTATTTAGAGAGAAAAGAGAAAAAGATCAGTAATTTAGAAAAGATTGAAAGAGCCTTTGATATAGGTTGTCGAGGCGATTTTGTAAAAGTATAACAATTAGTAAATCTGAGCAGGAAAAAATATAGGAGATAAGAAGATGACAATAACTTTACAAATGGTATTATTGGTCCTAGGTTCGTACCTAATAGGAAACATATCCCCATCAATACTATTGGCGAAGAGAAAGAATTTGGATATTAGGACTAAGGGAAGTGGTAATGCTGGAACTACCAATGCTTTAAGGGTGCTGGGAAAGAAGGCTGCAGTAATTACTTTAGTGGTGGACATCCTAAAAGGGACTACAGCAGTCTATGTAGCCGGCTATATTGGTGGCGAGTTCATTGCGGAACTTTGCGTAGTTGCAGTATTCATGGGACATGTTTGGCCAATATTTTTTGGATTTAAAGGGGGCAAGGGTGTGGCTACAGCCTTTGGAGCTTTGATGGGCTTGAATCCTGTACTTGGACTATCCGCTCTTGGAATAGTACTTATAGGAGTAGTTCTGAGTCGAAGAATGTCGGCAGGATCAATATTGGGAGCTCTAACATTCCCGTTGTTAGCATATTTTTTACAGCCTACATTTATTATTCCGGGGTGCGTACTTGCAGTGATTCTAATATTTAAGCATAGAGGAAATATTGTAAGGCTAATAAAAGGAGAAGAACCAAAGCTGTTTGCAAAAAAATAAGAAAAACCAACTTGATAATCGTACAACAAAACAAATTAATGTATAGAATTAATCAAATTAGAATATTAGCAATTCTTAAAATTTGATCTATACAAAAGATTTAGACACCTTGAATTCTGGAAATATATGGCTGAAAAAGAGAAGTTGTCTAGAGATGTATTGAGAGTAGAAAGGAGAGTGCGGAAGAACTAGACGCACGAATTACTGAGTATGAAAAAAATTGGAGTAATAGGAGCTGGAAGCTGGGGAACTGCCCTTGCAATTACACTGAGTGAAAAAGGACATAAAGTAAATCTTTGGGATATTGATAAGGAACATGTAAATAGCCTTATTGGTGAAAGGGAAAATATTAAATACCTTAAAGGTATTCCGTTTAATGAGAATATCACACCGATGACAGAGGTAGAAGAAACATTAAAGGATGTAGATGTCGCTCTTTTTGCCGCGCCAACACAAGTATTCAGGGGAGCTTTTAAAAATGCACTGCCTTTCTTGAAAGATGAAACCATTATTGTGAATGTGGCTAAGGGAATAGAGCAAAAAACATATATGAGGCTTTCTGAAATTGCAGAAGAAATTAAACCTGGAGTAAAATATGTAGTTCTTTCGGGACCATCTCATGCAGAAGAGGTTGGGCGAAAGCTTCCGACTACTGTCGTTTCAGCATCTAAAGACCCTAAGCTTGCAGAAGAGATTCAAGACCTGTTCATAACTGATAGATTTAGAGTATACACAGGGAATGATGTTGTTGGAGCAGAGCTTGGCGGAGCAATTAAAAACTCTATAGCTTTGGGGGCGGGAATTTCTGATGGAATGGGATTTGGTGATAACGCAAAAGCAGCTTTAATGACTAGAGGAATTGCTGAAATGAAAAGGTTAGGGGAAGCGGTAGGAGCTGAATCTAATACTTTCGCAGGATTAACTGGTGTAGGTGATTTAATTGTAACATGTACCAGTATGCACTCGAGAAATAGAAGGTGTGGAATATTAATAGGTGAAGGCCTTAAACCACAGGAAGCTACTGCTAAAATCCAAATGGTAGTAGAAGGTATGTTTTCTACAGAAGCCATTTATGGACTTGCTCAAAAGGTAGGAGTTGAAATGCCAATTATTGAAGGTATATATAGGATAATAAATGACCAACTTACAGCGGAAGAGGCGGTAGGAGTTTTAATGGGCAGAGAGAAGAGAGAGGAATAAGGACGGCTAGATGAATAAAGGCTTCTATATACAGACATTTGGTTGCCAGATGAATGAAAGAGATTCAGAAACTATTGCAGGAATGTTATCCCAGCAAGGTTATCTAGAAGTAGAAACAAAAGAAGAGGCTGATGTAGTTATAATTAACACATGTAGCGTAAGAGATAACGCAGACCAAAGGTTTTACGGAACCTTAGGCCAATTTAAGAAGACCAAGGAAAAAAGACTAAAGGCTGACGAAGACTATATTATCTGCGTATGCGGTTGCATGATGCAACAACAACATATAGTAGATACAGTCAAAGAAAGCTACCCTTGGGTAGACATTGTTTTTGGAACTCACAACATACATAGCTTTCCTACTTTGCTAGAGAGAACCCTTTCTGAGAAAAAAAGAAGGGCTATTAACGCAAAAGGTGGAATTGTTGAAATTTTAGAAGATGCAGAGGCAATTGTTGAAAATCTTCCTGTAAAGAGGATGTATGATCATAAGGCTTTTGTGACAATAATGTATGGGTGTAATAATTTTTGCACATACTGCATAGTTCCTTACACTAGAGGTAGGGAAAAGAGCAGGTCGAAAGATGAAATAATCAAAGAAATTAAGGAACTGGTTGAAGGCGGATGCAAGGAAGTTACTCTTCTAGGGCAGAATGTGAATTCATATTTTGGAGAAGGAGAAGGAGCAGAAACCTCTGGAGAAAAAGATGATTCGGAACAATCGGGAAGAATCACCTTTCCTCAGCTAATTGAGGCTATAGAGGCAGAGACTGATTTAGAAAGATTAAGGTTTATGACATCTCACCCGAAAGATCTTTCAGATGAATTGATAGATGTTTACGGTAAATCAAAAATACTATGTGACTCAATTCATTTGCCATTCCAGTCAGGAAGTAGTGAAATCCTAGAGAGGATGAATAGGAAATACTCTAAAGAAGATTATCTCCAATTGATTAAAAAAATTAAGGAAAAAAGAAATGACCTGGCTCTGTCTACAGATATTATTGTTGGTTTCCCAGGAGAAAGTGAAGAAGATTTCTTAGAAACCCTTGATGTGGTAAGACAAGTAGAGTTTGATTCAGCTTTTACATTCATATATTCCCAAAGAAAGGGAACCCCTGCTGAAAACTACCCGAATCAAATACCTGAAGAGATTAAGCATGATAGGTTTAACAGGCTAGTTGAGGAGATAAATAAAATTTCTGACAAGAAAAATAAAGCTAGAATAGGCAAAGTTGAACAAGTTCTTGTTGAAGGAGAAAGCAAAACGAATAAATCCATACTTACAGGTAGAACTAGCCAATTTAAAACTGCTAACTTCAAAATAAGGAGCGGAAGTTTAGAAGACTATATAGGAAAAGTTGTGGATGTTAAAATAACAGATGCAAATACTTTCAGTTTAATGGGAGAAGTGGTAGAAGATTAAATTGACTATGGCAAAAATGAAAAAATAAGATGCTAATTGAGAAACTAATAGAATATAGTGTGGAAATAAAAAGAGGATAAAGAAGACTGTTTATTTATGAAGAAGTATTAGTGGTTAAGGAGGAATGAGTATTATGGGATTGTTAGATGCGTTTAATGATGAAAAGGATAAGGAAAATTCAGGGGGAGAAAAGTACCGCGTAATGCAGATTGTATTAAGAGAAAAATTCACAGGAAAAGGGTCGAAAAATTTCACTGAAATTGAAGATGTGTGTAACGAGCAATACAGAGAGGGCTATAGGCTGCATACTTTCGCACAGTCAACAGCAAATTCTAGTGGCTTTGGTGGAGGAGACCGAACAGTTTGTAATTTAGTTTTCGAACGTATTGCAGACTAAAGATGAATGTGAATTTAATTTATGTGACGAAGTGGAAAAAGAAATAACTTGAACAGTAGATAGAATCTTGTTTTATGAAGCTATATGTGCGAGATTTTCGCAGAATTGAATAATTGATAATTGGATTAAAGATCTTTAAGATTTTAAAGGCTAAATAAGGCGAAAAAAGGCTGAAAATATTGACATTTATTTAATGAGGTTATATACTGCAGGAGAATGAAAACTTGAATTATGTGGTTAGTTTAAGGGGTGAGGTGTAGGTGATAATAAACTTGCACAAAGTGAAATTAAGAAAGGAATAATTATGAAAACAAGAAAAATTTTAGCTAC
>CAYJGT010000053.1:0-11242 GCA_964370035.1 uncultured Oscillospiraceae bacterium | reverse complement strand
TGTGAATGTATGAGATTCATATTAGTTGTATAATACCCAGTAATTTACAATTGGACACAGAGAATTTGGGATTTACTTTATGGAAAGGGTGTTTTGGAAGGGGAAAATATAATAAATAACTTATTAAATTTAAAAATTATGTTGTAGGCAGGTTGTTTGCATTGAGAAAGCTGAGTTTGTCCATATAGCCTCTTTGGAAGGATATCTCATCACCAATAAAGTTAAAGAAACCGCAACCTCTAAATCCTTTTGGGTCTTTCCATTCCATTATTGCCCATTCTCCATCTTGAAAAATATTTTCTAAAATACAAACCATTTCTGCTTCGTTAAATTCTTGAAGAAATTTTTCGTAAATAGCTGCTTTGCCGACTATTGGCTCCGTTACTACTTGATGGTTTGTAGCGTCACTCCTATAAAAATCAGCAAGAGCCTTTGCATCACCTCTATTAAAAGTATCTATCCAGTTAAGAAGTATGTCTTTTGGAGTTAAATATACGCCTCTTAGCCTTCGCTTGTATACTGCTCTAGCTCCTCCAGAACCATCTGCTATTCCAGCTAGTTCGAAGCCCATTTTTCTATAAAACCTATTTGCGCGAGGAGAAGTAATAAAGCATTCAAGTTGTATCTCTTCTTCCTCATTGAAGAATTCTCCTGTGGCAAAGGCTATTAGTCTTTGGGCTATTCCTTTCCCCCAGTGCTCACTGTCAAGGGCAAGGCCAGTTATCTCGTTTTTGTTTGTGAATAAAAAGCCGATTATCTCCTCGTTCTCTAGGGCGACGGCACCGCTTTCAAAGTATTTCATTAGATCTTCTTCTAAAGTATTACCTTTTAAATATTCATTTACTGTTTCATCGCCTAGGTGAGTTCGCTCATAGGAGTCAACATTTTTTCTGGCTAGTTCAAGGATTTGACTCTTATCTTCTTCTTTAGTTTTTCTTATTTTTATACTAATTTCCATTTGTTTTCCTGGTATGTTGTAATTACTCATCTAATTGAGTAATTAATATACCTTTCCTTTCTCCCTACGATTTATGTCGCATAGGGTCAACTCCCTTGGTAAAATTGACTTGTGAATGTGAATGTGAATGTGAATGTGAATGTGAATGTGAATGTGAATTTGTATTGTTAGCTTTCGTATTCAAATTAGTGATCAAGCGTCTGGCTTAATGTTTTACTTTTTCAGGTTGAAAAGCTTATAAAATTGATTGGGTAGTTAAATATGAACCTATTTTATTGTATGTAGGAAGTTCTACATTATACTTTTCTCCAAGACGGATAACTTCAAAGACTAAACCATCTATTTCTGAATTCCCACCTTTCTTAATATCTTTTTGCATGGATGATGTAAAGTCATCGTCCAAATCATCCATAATCTTTAGGTTAATAGCTACAATATTTTCGGGCAACTCAATATCCATTGCTTTTCCGAGATTAGAAATCTCCTTTACACATTCTATGTAAATTGCTCTAGCGTTTATATCATTCTTAAAAAGCTTTGCATCTCCATCTAGGTAGGTACCAGCAGCAGCCATTGGTGATACAAAAGAGAACTTTTGCAGAGTGTCTCTTCTTACATTGTTAGACAAAATAGGGGTGATTCCACTTTCATCAAGGTCTTTTTCTATTTGGATTAGTCTTTTGTCATCAGTTTTGCCGTCAAGTCTACCAAAAACCACTCTGAAAATTTCTCCGCTTCTACTGATTATGCCAGGACTTTCTATTTGAGAAGCAATATATATGCAACCGTTTAACACTTGAAGGGATTTAAGTTTAGAGGACATTACCTCTCCAGAACCAAAAATATTTAATACTGGAATTACAATGGTATTTTCGTGGCAAGAATGCTCAATTATGCTGTAGATTTCTTTGAGGGAATAGTATTTTACACAGACAAAAATCGTATCGGCTTTTTCTTGATATCTTTCTTCTGAAAGAGCTTTTACGGGAATGTTTTTTTCGTTGTTCCCTTCAAGTATAGTTAAACCCTTTTCTTGTATAGCTTTTAGATGAAGCCCTCTTGCAATTAGAGTGACATCTTTATTTCCTGCTGCTAAATAACCAGCAAGGGCACCACCAGTACCACCTGCACCAATAACTAAATACTTCATTATTCCTCCTATAATCCTTTTGTATTTTTCATATGATATAAATAATCAGAAGGGTTATTTATTGGGTATTTTCGCAAACAGATACTGCAGAGCGAAAGCCATCCCAACCCTTTATGTTAGACGAAGTCTAATGTAAAATTCTTAACTTTTATTATATCATAGTAATTGGGATATACCACTCTGCTTAAAAAGAAATGGTTTGATTTTGAAGGATTCGATCAGCTTAGCAAGGAATGGTTTAATATAGTTATAATTGAATGGTTGAATTAGGGTAATAAATTAAAGATAATTTAAAAGATGCTGCAATTATGGTAAACTGAGTATAAAGACGCTGACGACTGCTGAGAGCAAAGTTGGTAAATATTTCTTAAATCAAATGTTATATGAAATATTAATCCTGTTTAGAGTTAATAGTAAAACTAGATAATTCTAGTAAGAGAAGGATTAATTGTATAAATTACCAGAGAGGATAACTATGGAATATAGAATAGAAAAAGATACTATGGGGGAAATAAAAGTTCCTGCAGATAAACTTTGGGGAGCGCAAACTCAAAGGAGTTTAGAGAACTTTAAAATTGGAACAGAGAAAATGCCGACAGAAATAATTGATGCCATGGCTATAGTTAAAAAAGGGGCGGCTAAGGCAAATCTGAAGTTAGGTGTGTTAGATCCGACTATAGGGGGGGCAATAATATCGGCCTGCGATGAAATTTTAGAGGGAAGGTTAAAAGATAATTTTCCTCTTGTTGTGTGGCAAACAGGAAGCGGAACTCAAACTAATATGAACTTAAACGAAGTTATCGCTAATAGGGCTAATGAAATTTTAGGAGAGAAAATAGTTCATCCTAATGACCATGTGAATAAATCTCAGAGTTCAAACGACACTTTTCCTTCAGCAATGAGTATTGCTGGGCTTATTTCTGTAGAAAAAACTTTGTATCCAGCTTTTAAAAAAATCATTGAAGCCTTGAAAAAATTAGAAGTAGAAAACAAGGATGTGGTGAAAATTGCTAGAACACATCTTCAAGATGCAACTCCAATAACACTGGGGCAAGAAATTAGCGGCTGGGTGGCGATGCTTGAAAAAAGTAAGAATATGATAGAGCTAGCCCAACCGGGCATGAAGGAGCTAGCCTTAGGAGGAACGGCAGTTGGAACGGGACTTAATGCCCATAAAGACTTTGGAGTGGCTGTGGCAACGGAAATAACAGAAATGACAGGTTTACCATTTGTGACAGCGCCTAACAAATTTCACTCATTAACTTCTAAAGATACTATGGTCTTTGCTCATGGAGCGCTAAAAGCCTTGGCGGGAGATCTTATGAAGATTGCCAATGATGTTAGGTGGCTTGCTTCAGGACCAAGATGCGGAATAGGGGAAATTTTCATACCGGAGAATGAGCCAGGAAGCTCTATAATGCCTGGAAAGGTAAACCCAACTCAAAGCGAAGCCCTTACAATGATAAGCGTTCAAATAATGGGGAATGATACAACTATCGGTGTTGCGTCTTCCCAAGGGAACTTCCAGTTGAATGTGTTTATGCCAGTGATAATATTTAATTACTTGCAATCGGTTAGGCTCCTTGCAGATGGAATGGTGTCCTTTGCTGATAATTGCATTGCTGGAATTAAACCGAATAAAAAGGTCATTGAAGAAAATTTAGAAAAATCATTAATGAATGTGACTGCTCTAAATCCTCATATTGGATATGAAAAGGCGGCAGAGGTGGCAAAGAAAGCTCATAAAGAGGACACGACTTTGTTGGAGGCAGTTTTAGAATTAGGATACATGACAGAAGAAGAATTTAAAAAGGCTGTGAACCCAAGCAAGATGGTTTAAAAGGAGTCCAATAGTAACTTTTTTGTCTACGTAACGGGTCTTGGAATATAATATGATTTGAGCTTAGAAGAAAAAGCCTTAGTGATAAACAAATTTAGGCAACAGAGAAGTGATTTCTGGAAAAAATAGACGAGTGAATGTTTATGAAATAGAATGAGAGGGGAATGATGACTGAAACAAAAGCTATAGAAAAACATAGAGAGTGGAAGGGTAAGATAGAAGTAATTTCAAGAAGTCCTGTAAAATCTAGGGAAGATCTATCTATTGCATATACACCAGGTGTTGCAGAGCCCTGCCAAGAGATACACAAAGATGAAGAGTTGGCATATACATACACAAGAAAGGGGAATTTAGTAGCAGTAATTACGGATGGGACTGCTGTCCTTGGCCTGGGAGATATAGGGCCTTCAGCTTCAATGCCGGTAATGGAAGGCAAGTGTGTATTACTTAAAGATTTTGCAGATGTAGACGCATTCCCTATTTGTATAGACTCTAAGGATCCCAAAGTAATAATTGAAACTATAGTGAATATATCCAAGAGCTTTGGGGGGATAAATCTTGAAGATATTGCAGCTCCAAGATGTTTTGAAATAGAGGCTGAGCTGCAGAAAAGATGCGATATCCCTGTTTTTCATGACGACCAACATGGAACAGCAATAGTAACTGGGGCGGCACTAATTAACAGTGCGAAACTAACAGGGAGAAAGTTTGAAGAGATGAAGGTTGTAATTAATGGGGCTGGAGCAGCTGGAACATCAGTTGCAGGTCTGTTCCTCCAAATGGGAATAAGAGATATTATTTTATGTGACAAGGATGGGGTAATATTCGAAGGGATGGAAGGATTAAATGACAGGCAGATTGAACTATCAAAGGAAACAAATAAGCATATGTTAAAGGGCTCTTTAGCAGAGGCTATGAAAGGCGCTGATGCCTTTGTAGGTGTTTCCCGACCAGGAATGGTTACAGAAGAAATGGTTAAGTCTATGGCAAAAGAGCCTATAGTATTTGCTATGGCAAACCCTACACCAGAAATTATGCCTGACTTGGCAAAGAAAGCAGGTGCAAAAATTGTAGGAACAGGAAGAAGTGATTACCCAAATCAGGTAAACAATGTACTTGCCTTTCCAGGAATTTTTCGGGGGCTGCTAGATTCAAGAGCTAAGAATGTTACAGAAGAGATGAAAGCGGCTGCGGCAGTAGCTATTGCAGGGGTAATACCTGAAGAGGAACTGAGAGAAGATTATGTTCTTCCGGATGCATTTGATACAAGAGTCTGTGAAGCTGTAAGTAAGGCAGTTATTGATATTGAGGCATCAGCAATCAATAGATAAGAACTTAAAATATAAAACAAGAAAAGAGATAACTCGATTATTTTATTATTTGGAGGTACGATTCATTGAATAATACCTCCAAATAATTGTTTACACAGAGTTTTGCTTAAGGTTTTTTCTTACTAAGAATATTTTTGCAATTGACAATACCACCCGTAAAAGTGGATTATCAAGAGATTTATGAGCGTCTTGTAATTTTGCTGGGATATTAATATCTTGAGGACAGTGCTTTGAGCATTTTCCGCAGGTTGTACATAAATTCACGCCACTTTTTTCCCCTAGCATCCCTACATGCCTTGCAAGATAATGGAATCTAGTCACACCGCCCTTGAAGAAATACTTACTATTATAGTCGGCGAAAACCAGAGGAATGTCAACTCCAAATGGACATGGCATACAATAATTACAGCCGGTGCAAGGAACTTGCATAAGTTCCTTATAAACGGTCTTAGCGCCTTCAATTATGTTTAGTTCCTCTTCGCTCATACTGTTTTCGGCGGTTGTGCTTGCAACATTGATATTGTCTTTAATATGTTCATTAACATTCATGCCGCTTAGTACAGTACTTACACCATCATGGCTCATAATAAATCTAAGTGCCCAATAAGCGGGGCTTCTTTTTTCAGGATATAATTCGAAAAGCTCTTTTACTCTATCAGGAGCTTGATTTGCAAGTCCACCTCCTCGAAGTGGCTCCATTACCACTACGCCGATTCCGAGTTCATGGGCTCTTATTAGACCAGCCTTCCCCGCTTGATAGTTTTCGTCGATATAATTATATTGAATTTGACAAAACTCCCATGGATAATCTTCGAGGATTTTAATAAAGTCATCAGGCCTGCCGTGATAAGAGAATCCTATATGATGTATTTTGCCGCTTTTCTTTTTTTCGTCAATAAACTCAATTATTCCTAGCGACTTTAATTTTTCCCAGTCAGATACACTCGTTAGCATATGCATTAGATAAAAGTCAATATAATCTGTATCAAGCCTTTCTAGCTGTGTTTGGAAGAACTTTTCCATTTGTTCAGCCTTGTTAACCAAAAATGTAGGTAACTTATCTGCAATATAAACATTCTTTCTAATATGAAATTTTTTGATAAATTCGCCAAGTATAACTTCACTTTTCCCTCCATGGTAGAGATAGGCGGTATCGAAATAATTTACGCCTTCATCAAAAGCATATTTCATTTGGGAAAAGGCCAAATCTTTATTGATGGAGTTTCCGTTTTTTGGGAATCTCATGCAGCCATATCCAAGTAAAGATACTTCTGGCCCATTTTTAACTATTTTTCTGTAAATCATTTATCTCCTTTAGCACTACTAAGTTAGTTTCTCTACTATTACTCTTCCATAACTATGAATTCAGTCTATAAAAAATTATAATAATAGTCAACAAAATATTATACATAATATGATAATTTTTAGGGGCAGTTATTATTAATGCGAAGGCACCTTTAGGGAAGTCAGAACAAATTAGAACAACCTGTCTTGGAATGATGAAAAAAGCTGGATGAAAAAACTATATGTCTTAGAAGGGTTACTAGTTTTTGTCAAGGGTAAATATGATATAATTAAAGGTAGATTATTTGCCTTAGGCAAAAACTTATGAATGATTAAAGAAAATTAAACGCAATAATTTAGATATAGTAAAAATAATTAATTGGCACAGGGTAAAAATACTATAAAGTTAAATTTGATTAAATAATGTGAGTGAAAGATAAATGTTAGGAGAAAAAATGAAAAAAGAATTAGTGATAGTGGTTGACTTCGGTGGGCAATATAATCAACTTGTTGCTAGGAGAGTTAGAGAAAATAATGTGTATTGTGAGATTTATTCTTACAAAACTGATATTGAGAAGATTAAAGCTATGAATCCAAAGGGAATAATTCTTACTGGAGGCCCGAATAGTTGCTATGAAGAAGGAGCGCCTACATATGCTAAAGAACTTTTTGAATTAGGTATTCCGGTGCTAGGTCTTTGCTATGGAGCTCAGTTAATGGCGCATCTTTTAGGAGGTAAAGTTGAGCTGGCAGATGTAAGAGAATATGGAAAGACAGAAGTTATCATTGATAAGACAAACTCTTTAATTTTTAAAGGAATCTCTCCTAAGACAATCTGTTGGATGAGCCATTTTGACTATATTTCCAAGGTGGGAGATGGATTTGAAATAACAGCACACACAGCTGACTGCCCAGTTGCTGCCTGCGAGAATGTGGAAAAGAAGCTTTATTCGATTCAATACCACCCAGAAGTTCTACATACAGAAGAAGGAAGCGAAATGCTTAGAAATTTCGTTTATAATGTTTGTGAATGTAAGGGAGATTGGGAGATGGCTTCCTTTGTAGATGAGCAGATTGAGCTTATTAGAGCAAAGGTGGGAGATGGAAAAGTGCTGTGTGCACTTTCTGGTGGTGTAGACTCTTCTGTTGCAGCGGTGTTACTTTCAAAGGCAGTGGGAAAACAGTTGACCTGTGTTTTTGTAGACCATGGCCTGTTAAGAAAAGATGAGGGTGATGAAGTTGAAGAAGTGTTTGGCCCAGGAGGAGAATATGATCTGAACTTTATTAGGGTTAATGTTGCAGATAGATATTACGAAAAACTAAAGGGTGTTGAAGACCCAGAAACAAAGCGTAAAATAATAGGCGAAGAGTTTATTAGAGTTTTCGAAGAAGAAGCAAAAAAAATAGGTGCTGTAGACTTTTTAGTACAGGGAACTATTTATCCAGATGTTGTAGAAAGTGGAGTTGGTGGTGAATCTGTAGTAATCAAATCTCATCATAATGTGGGGGGGCTTCCTGATCATGTAGACTTTAAGGAAATTATAGAGCCTCTTAGAGACTTATTTAAAGATGAAGTTAGAAAAGCAGGCTTAGAGTTGGGGATTCCAGAATACCTGGTGTTTAGGCAGCCTTTCCCAGGTCCAGGTCTTGGAGTTAGAATAATAGGAGAAGTAACAGCTGACAAAGTGAAAATAGTTCAAGAAGCGGATTTTATTTTTCGAGAAGAAATTGCAAAGGCAGGGTTAGATAGAAAGTTAGGTCAATATTTTGCAGCACTTACAAATATGAGATCTGTTGGGGTAATGGGGGATGAAAGAACATATGACTTTGCAGTAGCCCTTAGGGCGGTAAACACTATTGACTTCATGACAGCAGAAGCTGCTGAAATACCTTATGAAGTGCTTAATAAGGTAATGAGTAGAATTATTAATGAGGTTAGGGGGGTTAATAGAGTAATGTATGATTTGACTAGTAAGCCTCCTGGAACTATCGAAATGGAGTAAGGCTTTAAATGGTGTAGACGCACTTGAAATGTACAAAACACGTAGGGCAGATAATGTTTTGCCAGGATTATATTTATAAGAAATATAGAAGAAGATGTTAATTGAAGAAAGGAAAGGTGACATGATGGCAGAAAAAAAAGAATTTAAATATGAAATTGTTAGTGAATTAGGAACAATCTCTGAAAATGCAAAGGGTTGGAAGAAAGAGCTTAATTTAGTTAGTTGGAATGAAGCAGCGCCAAAATATGATCTTAGAGAGTGGTCTCCAGATCATGAGAAAATGGGGAAAGGGGTCACTTTAACAAAAGAAGAATTAAAGTCGTTAAAGGAAATAATTGATGAGGCAATTGCTTCTTTGAATGAATAATTGTGCAATACATGAGGCTAAAATATTAAGAGCGGCAGCTATAAAAATATTAAATAGTTTAAAAATTTTCGAAAGAAAGAAAATTGGTGTATACTATAAGTTATGGAAGTAATTAATTAAATAGCATGGCTATTATTATAAACTTGTAAATTATTTAATATTAATATAAAAGGAGAAGAAAATGAAGCAAGATCTTATTTTAGTATTGGACTTAGGAAGCACAAAAAACACTGTAATTGCGAGACAAATTAGAGAATTTGGTGTGTATAGTGAAATCAATGTGCATGACCTTACGAAAGAGCAGTTAGAGAAGATGGAAAACCTGAAGGGGATTATCCTTAATGGTGGAGAAAACAGGAATGTAGACGGAGTGGACATAGAGGTTCTTCCAGAACTATTAAAATTAGGAGTTCCTACATTGGCGGTAGATCATAGGCAAAGTGGTTTAGAAGCAGAACAGGTTAAGTGTCTTGAGAGCTTTGGGGATGAGGAAACAAGCAAGAAGATTTTAGAAGATTTCGTTTTAGAAACATGCAAATGCGAGAAAAACTGGAACATGAAGAATTTCGTTGCTGATGAAATAGAAAAAGTAAAGAAGCAGGTTGGAGATAAGAAAGTACTACTTGCTCTTTCTGGTGGAGTAGATTCGTCAGTAGTAGCGGCTCTATTGATAAAGGCAATAGGGAAGCAGCTAACTTGTGTTCACGTAAATCACGGTTTAATGAGAAAGGGTGAAAGTGAAGCTGTAATTGAAGTATTCAAAAATCAATTAGATGCTAATCTTGTTTACGTAGATGCGACAGACAGATTTTTAGGGAAATTAGCAGGTGTCGCAGATCCTGAAAAGAAGAGGATGATTATTGGCGAAGAGTTCATTAGAGTCTTTGATGAAGAAGCAGAGAAGTTATCTGGAATTGACTTCCTTGCACAAGGAACAATTTATCCTGATATTATAGAATCTGGAACAAAAACAGTGAAAACTGTAAAGAGCCATCACAATGTTGGTGGACTTCCGGAGGATATGGAGTTTGAACTAGTTGAGCCATTATATCAGCTGTTTAAAGATGAAGTTAGAGCTTGCGGAATTGAACTTGGGTTACCACCAGAAATGGTATATCGTCAGCCTTTCCCAGGACCAGGGCTTGGCGTAAGATGCCTAGGAGCGATTGCAAAAGACAGATTGGAAGCTGTAAGAGAAGCGGACGCTATCCTAAGAGAAGAGTTTGCAAATGCAGGATTGGACAAAACTGTTTGGCAGTATTTTACAGTGGTTCCTGATTTCAAATCAGTAGGTGTGAGAAATCATGAAAGAACTTATGAATATCCAGTAATAATTAGAGCTATCAACACAATTGATGCAATGACAGCAACTGTTGAAAGAGTAGAGTGGGATGTTTTGCTAAAGATTACAGATAGAATTCTGGCTGAAGTTAAGAATGTAAACAGAGTCTGCTATGACATGTCACCAAAACCAGATGCCACAATAGAGTGGGAGTAAGGGTCTACGGCTTACAAGTTGTATGATTACTCAAACAACTGTATAAAAAGGTTGTTCTAGCTATAAATATTGTATATTTTAGTGAGTTTACTAATATTTATGCAATATTAAAATGAGAATTTACTCTCGTGGCAACAGAATGGCAACAAAAATTATAAAAAGATAAACAGGTAACTGATTTTTTGAAATCGGTTACCTGTTTTTTGCGTTTATTTATAAACTGTAATTGTGAAAGACCTTAGTAGATTGGGGAGAAATGTATATTTATTTTATCATATTAAAATGAATAAAAGCTTCTTTGATTGATGCCATTTTATCATCAGGACAAGGTTTTTCACGTTTGTTAACATCATAGCGATTATTAGCAACTTTTACATTTTGACCTGTTAACTCTTTCATATGAGCTATCCAACAGGTTTTTGGGACATAGCCATAAGTAGACTTTACATATTCTTGAATTTGTTTATAAGTAGCCATACCCTAATCCTCCTCACTAAAATCAAAATCCATAGGCATACTCACGACTTTAGTTGGAGAGTTTTTATCATTAACAAGTGGTTTAGGGTAGTTATATCGCCAAAATGAGTTATAAATAAAAATTTTAAATATGCATAAACTACTTGCATTCTAACGTAAATATGTTAGTATCAGTAATATAAGATATTAACACTGATAGAAAGGTGATAGAATGAAGTTTATTGAAAATGAAATAACTGAATTTAAAGAAGTTTATACAAATGATATAAAAAAAGAAGTTGTTGCTTTTTTAAATACTAACGGTGGATATATTTACATTGGCATTGACGATAGT
>CAYJGT010000052.1:0-11662 GCA_964370035.1 uncultured Oscillospiraceae bacterium | reverse complement strand
TAAAATAGCTAGTTTGGAGTATTGATATTATGAAAGAAGCTATAACATATATTTCTGAAATTATTTGTGCATTAGAAAGTTTAGATGGAATGGGTACTCTTACTGAAGTTAATAGTATTATTGAAGAACGAAATATTTTACCATACATTCATACTAATAAAAATTGGAAAGATAATATTAGAGCAACTATCCAACGTCACTGCTCTCAAACTAAATCATATAGAGGTGCAACGAATTTATTTTATTCTGTATATGGATTAGGAGAAGGTGTATGGGGATTATTAGGATATACAAATAATTATGTTAATAACGAGCTTACACCATTCGAAAATAGGCAAGTAGAAAATGTTTTAACTAATGAAAATATTGCTCAAACTGAAAAAGAGACCATAATTCTTGCAAGAAAAGGTCAAGGACAATTCAGAAAGAATGTATTAAACAAGTTTGAGAAATGTATCATTACTAATATAAAAAATCCTGTTTTACTTATAGCAAGCCATATTAAGCCTTGGAGAAGTTCAAGCAATATCGAAAGACTAAGTCCTGAAAATGGATTAGCACTCTCGCCATTATACGATAAACTTTTTGACTTAGGTTACATATCTTTTGATAAAAACACGAAAGTTCTGATTTCACAAGAAATATCAGAACATGATATTAAAATAATCAATTTAGATAAAAACAGAATATATATACCAAATTGTAGTAGCGAAATGAAGTTAAATTTAGAATATCATAATGATGTAATATTTAGGCATTAATATGTACCAGGAGGAAATGTATGAGATTAATAAAAGTTGCAATCGAGGAAACAATAGTACAAGAATTTGAAGTAGAAGCTAATACTTTTGAAGAAGCCTTACTATTTGCTAAAGAAAAATATAAAGTAGGTGAATTTGTACTATCAGATGCATTCGTTACAGATAAAAAGATTGCTATTCTTTCAACATCTGACGAAGAAGCCGAATGGGTTAATTTTTAATATTCAGTGGCAACATTTTGGCAACAAAAAATCAGATACTTAAAAAATCTTATATAATTTGAATAATACAGACACTCTAAGCAATATAACTTAAACAAAATTGTTTAAGTTATGATTTGAGACAGAGAGTGGGAATAACTTCTATATCCACGAAAACCCTGATAGATACAGGGTTTTCGGGGGTTTTTCTTTTTCAGTGGCTACAAAATTATAAAAGATAAACAGGTAATTGATTTTTAAAGTCAGCTACCTGTTTTTGTGGTTAATAGTTTATATAAGTCTGATTAGAACTTCGCCAAAAGAAGTTGAATTTTAAGTTGAGATATACTTTGCAATAAAATCAGCAATAGGCATTGGCTTGTCAAAATAATAGCCTTGTCCATTTTCGCAGAGAAGATCTTTTAAAATTTGGTACTGCTCTTTTGTTTCTATACCTTCTGCTATTGAAATTGTCTTATTTAACCCGTTGCAAACATCAATGGTCATCTTTGTCAGAGTTCTTGATTTTTCACAGTTTTCTAAACCGTCAACTAAACTCTTGTCAATTTTTATTTCGTCAAAGTCTAGATTTGTTAACATGGACAAGTTAGCATAGCCTGAACCAAAGTCATCTAAGGATACGTAGAAACCTTCTTTTGAAAATTCTTCTACTGTCTTTATTAGTTCATTAATATCTATAGAATGAGAAGTTTCGGTTATTTCAATAACTATTCTTGAAGGATCAATATTATATTCTGCGCATTTTTCTTTTAAAATTTTAGCGATATTGTCAACGGCAATAGTTATTTTTGAAAAATTAATTGACAGTTTTAAATTTTTTCCTGATTCATATTTTTTGATATCATTTAAGAATTTACACATCTCTTCAAAAACAAATAAATCTAGTGTTTGGATAATCCCTTCTTTTTCATAAAAAGGAATAAATGAGTTTGGAGGGACTATTTTCCCTTTACTATCAACCTTCCTTACTAGAGCTTCTGCACCTGAAATTTTGTTTGTTTTTAAATTAATCTGCGGTTGCAGGTATACTATAAAACTCCCCTGGTATATTTCAGAAATAAGGCTTTCCTTTAGTATTGTCTTATATTTGCCGTTACCAGTTATGTCTGCACTTTTGATTTGTTTTTCTTTATACATGCTTCCATCAGCTTCTTCAACTTGTTTGGTTACGCTTTCTGGTTCTTGGCTCCAAGAAAAGCCAATTGAAGCTTTTAAAAATTCTTCCTTATCAATAGCTTTTTTAAGTGAAGAGATTTGGCTTTCGAATTTTTTAATATCATCTCCTTCTTGGAGAATTACAAATTCATCACCACCAATTCGGTAAACATCCTCTCCAAATTCAGATGAAAGAAGTTGCCCCATTCTAATGATTATTTCGTCTCCTTTAGAATGGCCGAATGTGTCGTTAATTATTTTAAGTCCGCTAATATCCGCATATCCAACGCCTAAGGCTTTCGGAGGAAATTTTTCGTATCTGTTTAGTAGTTCTTTATAACTATGTCTGTTTTTTAATCCAGTTAAACTATCTCTGAAACTTAATTTACTCAAACTCTCTAAAAGTTCTGCTTTATATATGAAGTCACTGATAAAGAAGGACAAAGGCTTTAATAATTGGTCCTCTTTGAATTCTTCGTCAACATTTTCTATTATTAAATAGCCAGAAACATTTTCTTTTTCGTCGTGAATCGAAGTTATCAAAAGTGCTGATGAGTTTTCAACATTTTCTGCAATACCTACATCTTCCAATACTTGTTGGCCTTCATTGGAGTGCCCTAGTATTTCTTGGATATTTGGAATATACAAAGTTTTTCCTTTGTTTAGTTGGCTAGTTAAATTACTTACCATTTCGATGGGGATGTTCTGCATGGTTTCTTTTTCGGAAGAAATTCCAGATTTACACCATTCGCTAAAAATTCCAACTGTGTTTTCTTCGAAATTTATTTGGAAATATTGAACTCTGTCGGAAGAGTAATAACTGCCTATTATTTTGAGTATTTCATCAATCGCGTCTTTAGGATTTATTTTTCCATGCATTAACTCTACGCAAGAGTTTAAGATTATCTGAACGCCTAAATCTCTTCCTAATGCATCGTTATTTGTTTTGATATCTGTAATGTCATTTACAACAGCAATAAGGATTCGTTGCTCCTCATAAGTTATTTCTTTTGATTTTAAAATATAATACTTTTCAGTAGCTGGATTATAATACTGCCATTTATTAATATCCTCGTCTTCTAATATTTCTTTTCTGGCTTGGCCAAAAATGCTATGCCCGCTACTTAGGAAGCTGGAATTCATTTCTTTTAATTTGTCATTTTGGATATAATCCTTGAATATTTTTTTCCCTTCATTATTGCAATACAATAATTGGTTCGTGTCCATATCTATGGCATAAACAATTTCATCTGTAATATCTGCAGCAACTTTTAGCAAATCTTTAATGTCTATATTCATTTTGCCCCCTCGTGTCTAATTTATTCATAACCCCACTTCCTTAAGTATAACAAAAAAAGTATATGATTTTTTATTATTTTCATAAAAAACAATTATTAATAGCTTTATTATACTGAGGAGAGTGGCTGCAAAGGTATTTTATTCACAAGTCAGCCACAAATTGAAATGATAAAATTCATATATTCAACATATTAGCCCTATTGCGCGGTGATACAATACTGATGTATAATAGCGTAGAAAGTACTTTTTGATTAATGGAGTTAGATGAATTAAAAATGTTATAATTAGAGTATAGAAGGAAGTACAAAATGAGCATTAAGAGTAGCGAAGATTTTTTTATTTCTAGTTTAAATATTATTCCAGAAAATGTGGTGTTAATGGACAGGCAACAAGAAGTTGTAATGGCCAATGATGCCGCGTTGTTTTTTTTGGAAATGATGGGCAAGCTATCAGAGGATGCATTTTTTATATTAGATGGGCAAAGCAATAAAATTCAATTTATTAAACAGGATATTGAAATAGGTCAAGATAAATTAGATGTGCTATGTAGTGAGCTAGTTCATAATATGAGCAAAGGGATAGTGGAGCCAATTGAATTTGAATCAGTAAATTCAGATGGAGTTAACAAATGCTATTCAATTGTATATGAATATATTTATGATGAAGAAGGTGTTGCCATCATTGTTGTGGGAAAAATAAAAGATGAAAGTGAGAAAAAAGACTTAACAGAAAAGGCAAAGTTTGACCCTTTAACCCAATGCTATAGTAGAAATAATTTAGTTGAAATTATATGTGAGAAAATATGCAGTGGTAAACAGTCTAAGGCCGCTTTGGCAATAGTGGATATTACTTCTTTTAGAGACATAAATGAAAAGAAGGGATATTCCTATGGCGATGAGGTATTGAAACAATTAGCGGAAAAAATAAAGGTTTGGGTAGGTAGGAATGGATTTGTTGGTAGACTAAGCAACGATACTTTTGCTGTATATATTGAGGATACTAAGAAGAGAAAAGATTTTGAAAAATCCTTAGGTTTACTCTTGGAAAATATAAATGGAATATATAATGTTTTTGGGGAAGAGTTGAAAGTGAAAATTAGTATTGGGATTTCATATTATGAAAAAGAATGTGATAGTTATTCCCAATGGATGAAGAACGCCGCAAAAGCTTTATATGCGTCAAAGGTAACAGGAGGAGAAAAATGGCAAATTTATGATGAATCATTTGAAACACATGATTTGGCATATATAGAAAAGGAAAAGAAAACAGAAAGTATTTTTGGAACTGAAATAAATTACAAGTTAATTTCAGAAGTGTTTAATATTTTAGATAAAAGAGAAAGTGATGCAGAGGCTATAGACGAAGCCCTTAAATATATTGGAGAAAGCTACGATGTTACGAAGTGTTTTTTAGCTGAAACATTTGATCAAGGGGCAACATATGAAATAACCTACGGCTGGTTTAATCAGCATAAAGAAAATCAGTATAAACTAGGTGATAAATTACCGGGACATGTGTTTAAGGAACTATTTGAGAGAACTCCGTCAAATGGTATATCTGTATGGCACGATACTTCGTCAGACCAACTTGGTGGTGATCTAGGCAAAATAATAAAAAAATTGAAAACTAAAACAAAAATGCATGTACAGATTAGAAGGGGTGAAATTGTTCCACTGTTCATGGGGGCGGAGTCTTTTGGTGAAACTAAGAACTGGACAGAAGAAGAAGGAAATACACTTTATTACCTTCTAAAATTATTTTCTATAATTCTACAAGGGAAATCACTACATGAAGAAGTACAGTCCCTTAATGAGAGGGGCAAGATAGCTGCTTATATAGGCGAGAATACTGATAATTTTATTTATATAGTAGATCCAGAGAATTTCGAATTGTTGCATATGAATAAAAAGGCTCTTCTGATGTATGGCAAGCAAAATGAAAGCGAATGGTTGAAAAAGAAGTGCTATCAGGTACTTCATGGAAAAACTGAACCCTGCGAATTTTGTACAAATAAATATACTACGGAAAATGAATTTTATGAATGGAATTACTATAACCCGAAATTTGATAAAACCTATTTGTTTAAAGATAAGTTGATTCCTTTGAATGGAAAGCTTGTTAAATTACAGGTAGCGACAGATGTAACTAAACTAGTAACCCTTGAAGAGGAACTGACAAATAAACTTGAAGAACAAACATTGCTTTTAAATTGCATAAAAATGTTACACTCAAATGATAGTCCAGATGAGTCGATTAATAAAATACTTCAAACCGTATGTGACTTTTTCGGGTCATCAAAGGGTATGTTAATTAGAATAATTGAAGATGGCAGAAAGGCGATTAAATCCCATGAGTGGGAAGACAAAGCGTCTCAAAAGAAGAAAAGCACATTGGATGAATTTGAAATAACTTGTGTAAACAAGTTTGTAGAAAAATTGCGAGCCAAATCTGCGATAATGGTAGATGATGTATTAGAGCTTTTCTCGGAGGGTGAAGAGTTTGGAAAAAATCTAAAGGCTCATGGCATAAACAGTGCTATTGTTTCTCCAATCTTTGATATGAATGGAGAAGGTATTGGCTTATGTGCTATTGAAAATCCAGAGAAAAACCTTGACAAAGATTGGCTCTTAGGATCCATATCAGTATTTCTGTCCGACTTTATTGAAAAAAATAAAACTGTTGAATATCTAAATCAATTAAGCTTTTATGACACTCTTACAGGTATTAAAAATAGACATAGCTATCGGAAAGAACTTAAGAGAATAGAAGGGGAAAATCTTTCATCTTTAGGTGTTGCATATATTGACATAACGGGGCTTTCGAAGATTAATGAGGCTAAGGGAACTCGATATGGAGATGAGTTAATAAAGAGAATGGCAAGACTCTTAACGGAAATATTTGATGAAAAAGTATTTAGAGTTGGCGGAGATGAGTTTGTTGTTTTAGAAGAGAATCTTGACGAAGTAGTTTTTGAAGGAAAAATTGCAAGGCTTAAAGATAGAGTAAGCCAAGAGGAATACCTTAAAGTTTCCATAGGATTTACATGGAATATGAATTTAGAGGATATAGAGGATGATGAGAACACCAGTTCCTTTAATACGCTATGGGGTAATAGTAGTTATTCAACTATGTTGAGAAAGAATTTGGATAATGAAATAAAGAGTGGAAAGTACAAAGTATACTTACAGCCACAAATAAACCTTCAAACAAATATGATTGATGGCGCGGAAGCTTTGGTTAGAAGATTGGATGGAAGTGGAAACCTACAGTATCCGCCTTCTTTTGTACCGTTTTATGAAAAGGAAGGATTAGTTTCAAAAATCGATATTTTTGTGTTTGAAACATTATGCCAGCTAATTCATAAATGGGAAAGGCAGGATATTATTCCTAATAGCTTTAAACTTTCTGTTAACTGTTCAAGAACTACAATTATGGAAAAAGATATTGTGAAAACGTTGCTTGCGATATGTAATAAACACTCTGTATCAACATCAAAATTAATTATTGAAATAACTGAAACTATAAGTCAAGCAGATGATAAGGTTTTTTCATATATTATTTCCTCATTAAAAAATGCAGGCTTTGCAGTTTCCTTAGATGATTTTGGTAGTGGGCATGCAAACTTATTTTCTCTTAAATTATCTGATTTCGATGAGATTAAGATTGATATGGGACTTACAAGTGACTTACATTTGGACAATAAGTCAAAGATTTTGACAAAAGTTGCCTTGGATTTATGTGAAGAATTTGAAGGTATGGTTTCTGTCGCTGAAGGTATAGAAACAGTAGAACAGATGAACATATTAAAAGAACTTAATTGTAAAAAAGGACAAGGATACTATATAAGTCGGCCAATTTCAATTGAAGAATTTGAAGAAAAATATTTTGATAAAAAAAGATAAGTGGAGCTGTATTATGGATAATGGTTTTAAAAAGAAAAATGCAAAAGGCATAACGAACAAATATATTGAAAATAATTTTTCAGTGGAACAATTACTTTCGATTTTTGACAATGTTCCTGTTTCAATAGTCATTTTAAATGAAAAGGCAGAGAGCGTCTATTGTAATGCAAGTACACTTGAATTGTATGGTGTTGATTTTAAAGAAACTTTCTATGGCAATTTTTATAATTTGACTCCAGAAAATCAACCAGACGGTAGAAACTCTAAACTTGCCTTTGCGGAACACGTGTTAAGTGCTATAGAAAAAGGGAAAGAGCATTTTAACTGGCTAGATATTAAAATGACGGGGAAAGAACTTCAATTATTTATAAGCATTTTCAGCCTTAATATGACGGATGAAAATGGGAATAAATTATTAGTAAGTACTATGAGAGATTTAAGTCCAGAACTTGCAGGAGAAGAGGAAAATAGTATTTACGACGAATATTATTATAACCGTGTCACTTACAAAGATCTTTTTAATACAGTTGCAGAACTTACAGAAGAATGGTTCTGGGTGCATGATGTGAAGATGAGAACTATTCAGTTCTTTGGCAAAGGCAGAGAAATACTTGGCTTATCTAGTGAAAAGCAACCATTTCCATCATATGTAGTGGATAGCGGTATGGTTTACCCTGACGACCTAGAAGGTTTTTTGGAGTTTTCGGAAAATGTGTTGAATGGGGTAGTTGCTCCAGTAGATGTTCGATTTATTGGAGTTGATGGAGTGGAAAGGTTTTATAGGATAACGTATAAGACTATACTTGATAAGGATGATGCTCCAAGATTTTCTATAGGGAAAACCTATGATATTGATACGGAAAAAAGACTTGAAACCCTTTCTCAAACTGACCAATTGACAAAATGTTTAAATAAAATGACAACAGAGAACATGGTTAAAAAAACCCTAAAGGAATATCCATCATCTACGCATGCAATTTTTATAATAGATGTAGATGACTTCAAATCTGTAAACAGTGAGTTAGGACATTTTTTTGGAGACATTGTTTTAAGGGATATTGCCCAAAAGCTTCATGCTAATTTTAGAGGTGATGACATTGTTGGAAGAATTGGAGGAGATGAATTTTTAGTATTAGCGAAGAATTTATCAAGTGAAGACTTGATAAAGGAAAAGGCTAAGGCAATATCTGAAGCCTTTAAAACCTCATATTCAGGTGAAAAGAAGGACTATAAAATATCTGGAAGCATAGGAGTTGCTCTTTACCCTAAAGACGGGGAAACATATGAAAGTTTGTATAAGTGTGCTGATAAAGCGCTTTACTCTTCAAAGATAGCGGGAAAAGATAGGTACACAATATATTCTGATGATATAGCACAGGGGGATACAAAGAATCTTACAGAGGTAGATCATGTTGATAAGCTAGATGGTTCGTATTTTGAGCAAGAAGTAATATCTGCAGCCTTTGATTTAATGTTTGAGGCTAAAGATACTGAAGTTACAATGAATAAAATTGTAAGATTACTTGGAGCTCATATGGAAGGGGATAGATGCTATATTTCTCAAACCTTTGATGGTGGTAAAACTTACGGCATTACATATGAGTGGACCGTAAATAAAGATCTTGAGTTGATAAATGATTTTCAAAGCATTCCTAGGGATGAAGTGGTTCGCCTCTTCGCTGAATTAGAAGAAAAAGGGGTTATGTTTAATAAAGGCAGTAGTTCTCAGAGCACTGCGGAAAATAAAAAGGGAGTTTTAGAGAGTTCGAACTCTTTCTTAATTACTCAAACAAAGGGGAAAGGAGAGGGACGATTAATATTAGGAGTTAATGATAAAAGGAGTAATCGAGTATGGAAGGAAGAAGAAATTCATACTATCCAGCATGTTGTGAAAATGATATCACTTTACTTGTCGGCGCAAGGGAAAAGATAAACTGGAGATTATGACAAAAGAACCAATTTAAGATTTTTCGGGGAAACAATGAAGTGTATATCCTAAACCACATATAGAGTATATTGAACTTAACTAGAAAGGTAACTTCTAAGTAGAATGTTAAAGTTCGGAATCTTTTTATATGAAGAAATATGACTGTGAGCGAATAAGCCGTTGGTAAGACGTTGTGTTGATATTTGCAGAAGGAACGGAATCAAACAATTGCCTTGGCGAGGGGAAGGCGATTAAGGGTGAAATTTATACTGTTAACTTTATGGTTTGATGTTAACGGTATTTTTATTTTTTGATGCTAGCGGTGTATTGTTTTGATGTCGGCAGTATTTTATTTTAAAAGTGTTGAAAGAATAAAGAAAAATTGTTAAAATAATAACAGGTATTAATGGTTATGAAGCTAGTGCTATAAGTGGGCATATGGGGGATTTTAAAATTTTGCCTTACCATCACATATTGAACACGAAGTTTTTTATTTGATGTGTTATACTCCAAAAAGATAGGTTATATTTTGAATTATTGTAAATCAGGAAGGTTATTATGGTGGGATACGCAATTGAAATTTTTGCGCTGTGCATGTTTTTTATCTATCAAACTGTAATCTTAAAATACGCTGCGCAGGTATTGGTTAAAGGAACAAAACGCATTTCGGCAATATATTTGTGGTCATTTATTAATTGCCTTATGTTTATTGCGTATGTTTACTTTAGAATTCCATTATATTTTCTATATCCAGTAATAACTATAGTTTTAGCATTGGAATTTAAGCTTATTTCCAAGGCAAGTTGGGTTCAGGCTTTCTGTGGTTCTTCAATTTTTGCTATGCATATTGCTGCCGTGAATATTGTGATAATTTCAATTTTTAGCTTTATTTTTAAAATCCCACCTATTCAAGTATATATGGCAGGAGAGCTTCAATTTATTGTTTTATTTGCGACCTGCTTTTCCTTGGCATTTTTTATACAGCCTTTGGTTGAGAAGTTCTTTGAGCCAATACAGATTCAACGAATAACTTCTATGCCAACTTATTCAGTTATGCTCTTGATTTCAATACTGGGAACTATTTTATATGAATCATTATATATTTTCCTTATTTTAGAGCAACATTTCTTTGAAGAAATGTTGCTGTTAAGTATTGCCTCTTCATTCTTTGTATTAGGAGGGTTTTACTTTTTATTTATTTATGGAATATCACTTACAAGTGCATCTTTTTATAGAATGAAAACAGATGCCTCTCAAAGTGAGAAAGAATATATAGAGAATACAAAAACAATGTTAAACGAAAAAATTGAAAAAGACTATTTGACTGGCGTTTATAGCAGAAAGTATGCATTCGCTTTCTTTGATAAGATGCTTTCTTTAGAGCATATATCCTTTACAATATTGTTCATAGATATAAATGCTTTGAAGTTTACAAATGATGTGTACGGACATGAAGCGGGAGACAGGCTGATAATTAAAGTTTCAAAAGCGTTAGCTAGCTCCGTAAGAGAAGAGGATGTGGTTGCAAGATTAGGTGGAGATGAATTTATAGTAATCATAGAAAAAAGTTCGGAAGAAATAATAGAAGATATATTGGCTAGGTTTAATGAAAAAATTCAAATTGAAAATGAAAATGAGGATTTTACAGTTTCTGCTAGTGTGGGAATTGTTTATGTTGGTGATGAATTGAAAACTAAAGGTATTGATCACATTCTTAGTGTGGCTGATGCTAATATGCGAATAGAAAAAGAGGCATATTATAAGAATGAAGGGGGGCGCGAGCAATAATGATTTGGTATGTAGTTTTAGCTGCGGTATATGGTGTGTACCACTTAATATTTTTTTCATATTCGTCTTATATATTTAACTATACAAAGAAGACCGTATTATTAGGTTCTGTGAGCTATGTGGTTAACCTAGCCTTTTGGATAATATACATTGAGTTTTTCTGTGTTTCATATGAGGCTATTGCAGGAATCGCTTTCTTACTTTTACTTTTTGTGGAGTTTATATTAATATTTAAGTTAAAGGTTCAAATTGCATTATACATAGCTGTAACTTTTACGATAAACCTACTTGCTAAGAGAATAATTTTTATTGGGGCTATTTCTCTTTGGCAAGGTGGAAGTCCTATAGATGTTATGGAGGATAAGGTTTTCTTTATTTTGGTATTGGTTTTATCTTGTTTGTTTTCCAGTAACACAATCGTTCTTGCTAGAAAGAGTTTGACGAAGATTTACTTAGATACTATACTGTCGGATGGAAAAAATATTCAATTTCTGACGGGAATATTTTTGGTAGTGAATATATCAATAATTATGCTTTCTTTAACTATTCCATCTGCAGAAGGCGGCTCAAATTTATTGATATACTATATTGTGTCGGGAGTATTTTTCA
>CAYJGT010000051.1:10068-11956 GCA_964370035.1 uncultured Oscillospiraceae bacterium | reverse complement strand
TTTTTTAGGCTCTTCCTTTTCTTTTTCTGCCCCAACCTTATCTTTTTCTGTTTCTTTTATATCTTCTGTTTTTTCAGATTTAATAGTTTTTTTAGTAGACGAAGACTTCGTTTCTTCCTTTTTTTTACCTTTTCCTTCTTGCTTTTCTTCTTTAGTCTCTGTTTCCTTTTTCAGACTTTTAGTGCTATTCTTTTCTTCTGTGTCTTCAGCCTTTGTGGTCTTTTTCTTTGTTGTTGTCTTTTTAGTAGTTTTCTTGCTCGTTGCAGCTTTTTTAGACACAGCCTTCTCTTCTGTTCCTTCAGTTTTTTCTGTCTTCTTAGTAGTTTTCTTACTAGCTGCAGCTTTTTTAGGCTCTTCTTTTTCTTTTGGCTTTTCTATTAATTTCTCCTGTTTAGCAGAAGTAACATTATCTTTTGTATCTAAAGCAGCCTTAGAGGATGTTGTTTTCCCATCTGAAGTTTTTTTTGCTGTAGAAGCACTTTTTTTCTTAGCTACAGTTTTTTTAGTTTCAGTTTTCTCCTTTATTCCTTCATCACTCACCTTAGGGTTTTCAATTGTATTATTATCTTTTCCACCTAAAATATCCTTGGCAACTTTTTCTTCTGCCGTAAGGTTTTTTGAATTAGTTTTCTTTTTACTATTAGAATCTTTGGGCATTTTTTCCTCCACTATATAAAAAAATCTTAACTTCTAAATACATTTACATTCTTAACAATATATTCTGCACCTGAAATAATAGTCATTGCCACAGCAGCCCAAAGAACAATTTGGTCAAATGGGATTGTTGTAAACAAAGCAAAAGGCCAGTTTTCAAGAAGAAGTAATGGAATTGCTACCATTTGCAACACTGTTTTAATTTTTCCAGTAATTCCTGCGGCTATTACTATTCCTTGCGCGGCAGCTACAGCCCTGAATCCTGAGATCAAAAATTCCCTTCCGAGTATTATTATAACCATCCAGCCGTAAATTTGCCCTGTTTCTACCATACACACAAGAGCGGCCATTACTAAAAGTTTATCTGCAAGAGGGTCCATTATTTTTCCGAAATTTGAAACTAAGTTCCACTTCCTCGCCAAATAGCCATCTAATGCATCTGTTGCAGCAGCAATAACAAAAATTAAAGCTGCCCAATAATTATAACCCCATAGATACACAACTATAAAAACCGGTATCATAACTATTCTACCCATGGTTAACTGATTTGGAATATTCATTTCCCTCTCCTTTTTATCTTGTTTATAATTACTATCTTTATTTATATCAAAAATGCTAAAGTATTTCAATTACTTTATATCACTATGCCTACTATATCATAATCAAATGCATCTTCTATCTTTACCATAACAAAATCTCCTAGAGTTAATTTGCTATTTGACTTTACTATGACACCATTATCTATTTCTGGTGCATCAAACCTAGTTCTACCTATATATGTTAGATCTTCTTCATCCTCTTCTTCTATTAAAACTTCAAAAATTTTTCCAATTTTCTCTTCATTTCTAGCTCTAGAGTTCTCAATTTGAAGATTCATAATAGAATTCTTTCTTTCTTCTTTAATTTCCTCATCAATTTGCACTGGCATTTTTGCTGCAAGCGTCCCCTCTTCCATTGAGTAAGAAAACACACCTAATCTTTCAAATTTTTCTTTCATTACAAAATCATACAGTATATCATAGTCTTTTTCAGTTTCTCCCGGGAATCCAACAATAAAAGTTGTCCTTATATGAATATCTTCAACTTCATTTCTTAATTTATTAAGGGTTTCATTAATTGATAAACTAGTTGACTTTCTTCTCATGCCTTTTAAAACTGAATCTGCTCCATGTTGTAGTGGAATGTCTAAATAGTTGCAAACTTTTTCTTCCTCTTTTATTGTATTTATAAGTTC
>CAYJGT010000051.1:0-9968 GCA_964370035.1 uncultured Oscillospiraceae bacterium | reverse complement strand
GAATGTCTAAATAGTTGCAAACTTTTTCTTCCTCTTTTATTGTATTTATAAGTTCATCTGTTATCTTATCTTCATAGCAGTACATCAATCTGATCCATTTAAGTTTTTCAATCTTACATAGTTCTCTAACAAGTTTAGACAAACTATTGATCTCATTTTTCTTAAAATCACTGCCATAGTTAGTAGTATCTTGCCCGATTAAGATTAGCTCTCTTACCCCTCTTTCTGCCATAAATTTTGCTTCTTCCAAAATATCTTCTGGCAACCTACTTCTATAGTGCCCCCTAATAGAGGGAATGACACAGTAAGCACAGTTATTATCGCAACCTTCTGAAATTTTTATTGTAGATGACCACGGCTGGTCTTTTGAAGCTCTTTCCTTCCAATTTTCACTACCATTTTCATAAAGATCTTCTGCTTCCGTATATTTTCCTGATATATTTTTTCTTTCCCATTCTTCTTTAGATATTAACATTACTAGTTCTTTATAGTTGTTTACCCCTGTAATTATATCAATTTCTGGAATTTCAATATAAAGTTCATCACTATACCTTTGAGTTAGGCATCCCGTAACTATCAGTTTTTTACCTAACTTCCCCATCTCAAATATTTTATCTATTGATTCAATTTTTGCATCATTAATAAATCCGCAAGTGTTTACTATAATAGCCTCTGCCTCATATTCATTGTCTGTTAGATAATGACCTTCCTTAACCAAAAGGCCTCCTAACATTTCACTGTCCGAAAGGTTTTTGGGGCAGCCCATAGTTTCTATAAAAATGTTCATATTATCTGCCTTTCTAAAATTATCTACTTTCAGTATTTAACTTTCACTTCAACTATTCTAATGTATCAGAGTTTTCCTTTAATTCTTCCCATTCCATTTGATTAATTAAAACCTGTCTTGGCTTTGATCCTTCAGATGGTCCTATTACGCTCAACTCTTCCAATTCATCTATCAATCTAGCAGCTCTGTTATATCCAATTCTAAATCTTCGTTGTAACATTGAAACCGAAGCCTGGCCTGCAGTAATCACCACAAGGGCAGCATCTTCTAGCAACTCATCACTTTGGCTTTCAGCACTGTCTGCAACCCCTATGTCTCCTTTTTCAATTTTCTCAATGACTTCTTCTTCATACTCTACTTCATCTTTATTGTTATTAATAATGTAATGAATTATGTCATTTACTTCTTTCTCCGAAACAAATGGGCATTGTATTCTAATAGGCTTATCTTTGTCAGCTGGCTTAAATAACATATCCCCATTCCCAACTAATTTTTCAGCTCCCGTCATATCTATAATAGTTCTAGAGTCAATCTGAGAAGAAACCGCAAAGGCAATTCTAGAAGGAACATTAGCTTTAATTAAACCGGTAATTACATCTACTGAAGGCCTTTGGGTTGCTACTATTAGATGCATACCTGCGGCTCTTGCCATTTGAGCTAGCCTACATATAGCGCTTTCTACGACCGAAGATGCAACCATCATCAAATCTGCTAATTCATCAATTACTATTACTATTTTAGGAAGAACATTTTCTTCCTCATTATTTTTTCTCATCTTTTCATTATATGTAGTTATATTCTTTGTCCCTGATTCTGCAAACTTTTTATATCTATCAGTCATTTCTCCAACTGCCCAGTTCAGTGCTGACGCAGCCTTCTTTGGATCCGTTACCACTGGAATTAATAAATGTGGTATCCCATTGTAGTTTCCTAGTTCAACCATTTTGGGGTCAATTAACACTAACCTAACTTCTTCTGGAGAAGATTTGTATAATAGACTTGAAATTATCACATTAATGCAAACAGACTTTCCTGCTCCTGTGGCTCCTGCAATTAATAGGTGGGGCATGTTTTTTAAATCTGCTATTACAGGATGTCCTTCAATGTCTCTCCCCACTGCAAATGCAATATCCGAATCATTTTTTTGAAAAGCTTTAGTATTTAAAATGTCTCCCAGAGTAACCAACTCTCTGGTTCCATTTTCAATCTCTATTCCAATTGCAGCTTTCCCTGGAATATGTGGTACTATTCTAAGCCCTTTTGCCTTAAGATTCAAAGCTAAGTCATCTTGAAGTCTAACGATACTGCTAACTTTTACTCCAACCGCTGGTTGGACTTCATATCTGGTAATAGTCGGCCCTTCTGTAACATCAAGAATTGTAGTTTCAACTCCAAAACTATTTAAAGTTCGCTCAAGTAGCAAAGCTCTTTCTTTAGCTAAATCGGATAAACCATTTTTTCTTACTTGATTGCTCATAGCAAGAAGTTCAAGAGAAGGAGCTTTGTAGTTATGGAACTGTTTTACTTGTTCCATTTCCATATCCTCAATTTCTTCTACTTTAATTTTATTTTTCTTCCCTATTTTTTTTGCTTCTTTTACTGGTAAATCCTCATCTTCTTTTTTAGATAATTCTTGTTGTTTCCTTTCATTCTCTGCATCAAATTTCGAGATAGGTTGCTCAGTAATATTCTCATCATCTGTTTTTCTTAACACTTCTTCCTTTTTCAAGATGTCTTCAGGCTTCTTTTTCAAAAATGACAAAGGGATATCTACTTTTTCCACTTCAGATTCCTCTCTTATTGGAGAAGTTTTCTCTCGAGGTTGTAGTTTATCAAAATAATCAACTGTAGTAGTTTCTTTTTTTTGCGTGTATTGCCGTTCTAAAGAAGCTCTAATTTTTTCTTCATCTTGCCGCCTTCTCTCTAGTCGTTCTTCTTCTTCCCTTTCTTTTCTCAACTCATAAAGTCTTTCTCGCCTTTCCTTTCTTGCTTCTAAAAGTCGTGCAAGTGGTGAGTTTAATGAGATTAACAGGCAAATTATTATTATTAAGATGACAGCAATAAAGGTTCCATATACTCCTATTCCTTTAACTAATAAGGTGGCAAGATAATCTCCTACTACTCCAGCACCTTCTAAATCAATCCCATTTTTGTATACTAATTGAAGACTATAAAATCCACTATTAGCATCTACAAATTGCATTGCATTTAATATATTTATCATCAAAAAAAGTATAATTAATGAAATTACAACTCTAGTCGAAATTCTAGATGCGATCTTTGTAAATATTAAAATTGCGTATACTATCATTAGATAAGGCAACAAAAAGGCAACAAACCCAAACAAACCTTTTAGGAGCTCTCCAATTCTTTCGCCAATAATTCCTGATGCTGTAGTTTGTAGCGCAAATATTAAAAATAAACCAAATGCAAAAAGAACTAATCCAATTATATTATTCTTTACAGTTGAATTAAGAGCTTCGCCTTCGCCTTTTTTCCTTGACCTATTTTTAGGTACAGATGAAGTTTTAGGCGTTGTTTTTTTAATAGTTGTTTTTTTCTTTCCTTTTGGTTTTGAACTTTTCCCTTTTGCCAATTTATTTCTCCTCCAGTTGGAACTTTTATCCTGTTATTAAACTATAAATAATTAAAAAGCTACCTAGCAAAAATGTATATATTGAAAAATATGCAAGTTTTTGTTTGCTTACTATTCTGATCATAAATTTAATTGCAAGATAGCCCGAAACTGCTGCAACAATCATTCCGACAAGTATTGGAATTACAGCAGAAAGAGTGATACCTTCTTGAATTGCCCCTGGAACCTCAAGTATGAAGGACCCTATAATTGCGGGAATAGAAACTAAAAATGCAAACTTTACAGCAAACACTCTTTCTTGGCCAGTAAGTAGTCCTGCAAACAAAGTAGATCCCGATCTTGATACTCCTGGCATTATTGCTACCCCTTGCATAAGCCCTACAAATATAGCACTTTTAAATGTCATTTCATTTGCAGTCCTTTTTCCTTTGCCCATTTTTTCAGCCACTAATAATATTATTCCTGTAAAAAGTAGGCTACATCCTACTGCAAGCATTGAAGTATATAAAGCTCCAAAAGTATCGTTTAAAGTAAGTCCAATTATTGCAGTAGGAATTGATGCTACTACAATTAGACAACCTAGCTTCCTAACTTCGTTGTCTTTTAATCTAAATCCTTTACCTGTACAAAGGTCTGCAATCAACTTAAACAACTCTACGACTAACTCTTTTATATCCTTCCAATAAACTATGAATACAGATACTAATGTTCCAATATGAAGTAGGACAGCAAATAATAATACGCTATCTCCTTCAATCCCAAAGAAGTATTGTGCTACTGCCAAGTGGCCTGAACTACTGATTGGTAAAAATTCTGCTAAACCTTGCAACAGCCCTAAAATTATCGCTTCAACTAAAGTAAGTGTATCCATTATTCCTCCTGTACATTTTTTCTTATTCATATAATCTTTAACACTTAATTATAACATAAATCGACTCTTTTTATTAATCAACATTATGTTTATGTACAATTCATCCCTTCTCATTTTATTGACCTGTCATAAGGTAATCTTTAAATAAACAATCTCACCCCGCAACAAGCTTATTTGATGCCAAATGATTTTTGATTTTTCAAATTTTCTTAAAGAAACTTTTGGAAATGTGGAAAAATTAATTGCTTCTACCTCTTCCTTTGACAAAGGAATGAAGCCAATGTTTTTCCAAATGCTTATTACCGAATTTGAGGTTTCTAAAAAATGTTCCTCTATTCTCGTTTCTGTTAATTCATTTTTTATTTTCACATTAAAATCCATTGTTTCTTTATTAGGATTAAATAAAATAATCGTATAGCTATTTTCTCCTTTGGACAATAAATAACAGTTATTTTTCAAAAGCAAATTAACACCCATTTTCCTCAAAAAATTATATACATAGTAAAGTGGTTTTTTTAACCCGTTATAAGTATATAACCCCTGAAAATTTTTATTGTCAATTACAGTTATGCTTTTTAAACTTTCCTGAGACTGAGAAAACTTTTTCAAAAAGTTACTCGGAGCCATCATCTCCGTCTCCAAATCTTTACCTTTATATGAAAAGTTTTCTTTAACATCACTAAAAACAGGAAATACTAAATCAATTTCATGCCTTGCAGTGAAACCAGCTTTATTCTTTTCATTATGTGAATAATCTTCATCATTTTGATTAATATTAATCTCTATTGTTTTACCTTTCATATTTGGCATCATTTTTTCATAGTAACTTCTAAAATAATCATCTAGCTCACTTGCAACATCACGACAATTAACTTTTGCATTAGGACTAGTGATTAAATCATTTTTAAACTTTTCTCTATACTCAGCAGGAGAATATCCGAAAAATTCTTTGAAATATTTCACATAATATATATAATTGGAAAACCCAACTTCATTGGCAATTTTTGAAATGCTATAATTTGTATCTAATAACATAGCTTCTGAAATTTCAGCCCTAAGCAAAGAAATAAACTCCCGAAAAGGTTTCCCTGTAAATTTATGCATTAGATGAGAAAAATAAAAAGAGCTAACATTCTCTCTTTCTGCCATTTGAGCTAGAGTTATTTTTTTTTCATAATTTGTGTATATGTGCTGAATTGTTCTCAAAACTCTTCCTTCTTGCAGTCTCGAATATTCATTTCTATGTTCCAGCAAGCAACTGTCATTCAAAGTAATACTTCTAAAATTATTCCTCAAAAAAACAACTAAATCATAAGCTGATTGCTCTTTCTTTTGTCTATTATCTTCACCATTTAGGTTGAACATACAATAATGAAGAATAATCATCGACCTTAATTTATTAATTATATTCTTATCCCTCTCCGTATTTGCCATATGTGTAGAATAAATATCATTCCCAAATTCAGGAAAAAACCTATTAAAATAATCGTTTCTGAGAGATAATATTAGCACCCTATTATCTTCTGTACCATTGCTAAATCCATGGATATCTCCAGTTTGAACCACATGAATATCTCCTTTTTTAATTTTTTTTCTAAATTGAGACACTTTGAGGTCAACCGCTCCTTCTAACATATAAAATATTTGCATATCACTATGAAAGTGCCAAGGATAATCTATAATATTAAATATCTCAATTTTTATCGGCGAATTATTTTCAAATATAATTTCTTTTTTCACTACTCACTCCTACATACAGATACAGTAGTTCAAATCAAAACTCTTTAAGAATCATAATTTTCTTGCTACTCTATATGCTAAAAATATTTTAACTCCTATAAAAACAACAACAATTATAAAAAAGTATATACGAAAAATAATAATATAGCAACTTACATATGTATTTATTAAAAAAATTGATATATAATTGCACAAACACAAAAATATGTTTTCATTAACGCAATAGGAGGGAGAAAAATGAATTATATTTTGAAGTCAGATTCAATTTTTGACAGTATCTCTAACAACGCATTTCCAGGATACATATACATTAAAGATAGTGTTATAGAAAAAATCATAAATAATACTTTAATCAATTATAATCCAACCATTGATAATTCCTATGAATTTATTGATTTTGGCAATAAAACAATAACCCCTGGAATCTGTGATCCCCATGTTCATCTTTATTTAGGTGCAATAAATATGAGTAAAGTTAATTTAAACTCTTGTTTATCTGAAGAAGAGGCTGCAAAAGCTATTTATGAATTCTATAAAGACAAAGATGATGAATGGTGCCTCGGCTTTGGATGGACCCATTATAAATGGCCAGGAGAAAAACTACCTACAAAACATTCTTTGGATAAATTTTTCCCTAATAGGCCTGTCCTACTATTTAATGATGAAATTCATGCTGTTTGGGTTAACAGTAAGGCTATGGAAATATGCGGAATAGATAAAAATACAGAAGAAGAAATTAAAAACACCATTTTCAAGGATGATTTTGGTGATCCAACTGGCTATTTATTAGAGCAACCTGCAATGAAAATTGTATCTGATATAGCCTTAACTCCAAACCTAGAATATGAAAAGTCTGCAATTGCTGGTTTCATAAAAGGAGCACATTCTCGGGGCGTAACTTCCATTGGAGATGTGCATGTTTTAGAAATCAATAAATTTGAAGCTTGCAAAGCTCTAGAAGATGAGAACAATCTCCAACTAAGAATTGCTTTTTCTCCACCAATTGAGACTAGTGTTGAAACTGCTCTTAGCCTAAAAAAAGATTATAACTCTGATAAATTAAAATTCCTTGGACTCAAAGGCTTTATTGACGGAGTTCCACTAGGATATACTGGACTTCTAGTCGAAGATTATTCTGAAATCCCTGGGTTTAAAGGTGAAGCTTATTTAGACTTACATTGGTTAAAAGAAAAATGTGAAAAACTATATCCATTACAAATACCTGTTAGACTTCATGCATGTGGTGACGGTGCTGTAAGAGAAGTTCTATCCATTGTGGAACATTGTCAAAATATCTTTGGTAATTTAGATGTAAGAAATACTGTAGAACATATTGAATGCATACATAAGGATGATTTAATTCGCTTTAAAGACTTAGATATTATAGCCTCAATTCAGCCTTCGCACATGCTAATGCCCACTATGGAGGGTCACCCCATATTTAATATATTAGGAGAGGAAAGGGCAAAATATACTTGGCTCTCCAAATCTCTTGAAGATAATGGTGCAAAAATGGCATTCGGAACAGATTATCCTATTGTTGATCTAAATCCAATGGAAACAATTCACTCCGCAATGACTCGCAGAATGGAAGATGGAATGCCTATTGAAGGTTTTAACCCCAACGAAAAGCAATCACTTGAAGCTTCTTTAAAAAATGTGACAATAAATGCTGCTTACCTTATGAAAACTGATCATTTAGTCGGTTCTTTAGAAGAGGGGAAAAAAGCAGACATTGCAGTTTGGAACAAGGATCTATTTTCAACTTCAGTTGAAAACTTACTTGAAATAGAAGCTTTTGCAACTTTTTTTGATGGCAAAAAAGTCTACTAGTTCCGTGTTAATTATCAAAGTATATAATAACCATTTAACACAAATTAGAAAGGAGGTTAAAGCTAATGATCTCTCTCATTGTAGGGAAGCGCATTAATAATATCAAACAATATACTTTGCGAATATGACATAAATTTATAGAAATATTTTTTTAATGCTACTTGTATAAAGGAGGATATTAAATGAACAATCAAAATCAAATTAAACAGCATGATATGAAAGTCGGGACCGTTGCGTTTATGATATTTTGTATTTGTGCAGCAGGAGCGTATGGTATTGAAGCCATGATCCCTGCCTCTGGACCAGGACTTACTTTAGTACTGTTAATGGTTATACCTTTTGTTTGGGCCCTTCCTATGGGGCTTGCAACTGTAGAATTAGGTGCTGCTAGACCAGTAGAGGGTGGTTATTATAAATGGATTCAAGAGGCGTTAGGTGAGTTTTGGGGATTTCAAGCAGGGTGGTGGAAAACAATTGCCAATTATTTAGATGGGGCAACTTATGTAATACTTGCGGGAAGTTACGCTGGTTATGTTATAGGCTTGACCGATACCACTAGATATTTATTCCAAGTTGTCATTATTCTTATAGTTATGGGGATTAATTTAAGGGGTATTAAAGAATCTGGAAGAGTTACCTCTGTAATAGGAGTAACTATTTTAGCGGTTTTTGTGCTTATTACAATTGTAGGATTTTTGAATGCAAAATATAACCCTTTTGAACCATTTTTACCAACTAATACAGATATATTTACAAGTTTAGGGGGAGGACTAGCTATAGGAATTTGGTTGTATTCAGGATATGAGGCAATGTCTGCAATATCAGGAGAAGTAAAAAATCCTAAGACTATTCCTAAAGCCACAATGATTGCCATTCCTATGATTGCTTTAACCTATATTCTTCCTACAATGGCAGGATTATCATCAGTAGGTCAATGGGAAAATTGGGTAGAAGGAGTTGATGGTAATTCAGTAGGCTATGGAACAGTTCTTATAGATTTCTTAGGTAGCGGATGGGGAGTTATTTTTGGTATAGTAGCAATTCTTTCAGCAATTTCAATCTATATTAACTGGATGGGTGCAGGAACTAGAGTGCTTTTTGCAATGGCAGATGATAATTTAGGCCCCAAATTTTGTAACAAAGTAAATAAAAAAGGAGTCCCTTGGGTTCCTATCGTAATAATGGGGGGAGTTAGTTTACTTTTAGGCTCCTTTGATTTTTCCGTAGTACTTACAATGACAGTTCTTATGATAATTGCAATGCAAGTCTTATTATTTATAACTATGATTGTTATGAGATATAAAAAGCCTGAAATGGAAAGACCAATTAAAATTCCTGGACCACAAGGCCTTATTAATGTATTTTTCTCTATACCGATTGTAGTGGGTGTAATTGCATATTTATTAAATGGAACAGATTACTTCTTAGGTGGACTTATCGGTCTTGCAACAGGACCTATTGCTTATTTTTATTTCAAAAGAAGATATAAAGGTATGTCTGTTTCAGATCCAGTAAACTATCCTATTAATCCTAAAACCAAGTTAGGCGTGGGAGATATGAAAAGTTATTCGATTTGTTTTGTTGTCATAGCAATTTTAGCCGTAATGGGAGCACTTTTCTTACCTATTTACGAAGGTTCATGGGGCCCTGAATATTATATGGATACATGGGGTGTGGAATTCAATAGTCTAATTATGGTTATTTGGATTTCTGCAGCAGTTAGCGCTATATTAGCAATAATTCTTGCCTTTGTTGCTAAAAAAGTAGAGGTTCCAGTGAAAAAATAGTGCAGCACTTATATTGGTAAACTAATACTTCACACTTAAAGGTGAGAGCTCAAACTCTCACCTTCATTTTTTACCCATATCCGTTTACTTAAAGATTAATCTTCACCTACCTAACACTATATGATTCTAGATAAATATAAAACTCGAACATGTTTAAAGGATTGGTGTAAACCATGGATGAATAATAAAATATAGATATATGCTAATACTATGAACCAATAAATATTAAATTGATTTTTATTGGCAATTTTTACGAAAAAATCTATTTTTTCTTTTTATATTCTACAAAATATGTTATCATATTGAGTATGTACAATTAATATAAGGAGGAAATAAAACAACTATGAACAAGAA
>CAYJGT010000050.1:0-12004 GCA_964370035.1 uncultured Oscillospiraceae bacterium | reverse complement strand
CCTTCCGGACCTGACAAGGTTCACAGAGTTCTATTGCGCAGGACCCAATCCAACCAAACGGAGCTATCAAAGACAACCCACCTATATAATTATATGTATTTTATTACTTTTCGTCAAGTACGAATTAGGATTTAAAGGACTTTATATATTTCGTCACTTTCAGGAGGTTCAATTATCTCTCCATTCATGGTAATTTTTCTTGTTTTTTCCTTTAGTTCTCCGATTTTTGTAGCTCTTATTCCTAAACTTTCAATTTTGTCAATCAGCTTTCTTTCTTTTTCTTTTTTTACTATTATTAACATACACCCGCTAGATATTAGGCGATAAGGGTCGAATTTCAAGTTTTCCCCAATTTTTTTTGTAATTTTTGATATTGGTATTAATTCTTTCTTAACCTCTGCTCCTAATCCTGAAACCTGACACATTTCCCATACTGCTCCCAATATTCCTCCCTCGGTAATATCATGCATTTGACAAACTCCAATTGTTCCAGCTGCTACACCCTCTTTCACTACGGAAGTTTCATTAAGATACCCCTTAGCTTCAAGAACTTCTTCATTTGTTAGAAACTCTTTAATTCTTTCTTCCATATCTGAAGCTATAATTCCGATCCCTTCAAGACCTGCATACTTCGTCATTATAATGGAATCTCCAGGGCAAGGGCTGTCATTTTCTTTAGTATCAGCCAATTTTTTACCAAATGCAGTAGATACAATGACAGGCTTATTGACGGCTCCTGTGATTTCAGTATGTCCGCCAACTATTTCAACATTTAGTTCCTGCGCCACTTCCCCAGCTTGCCCCATTATTAATTCTACATCCTCTTTTGTTGTTCCTATAGGTAACATTACACTTAGCATTATCCCTATTGGCGCTATTCCATTAGAAGCTATATCATTACATGAAATATGCATAGCAAGCTTTCCTATATCTCCTACTGCGGCAGTAATTGGATCTGTAGAAATTATCATATCACTATCTCCAAAATCTACAACAGCACAATCTTCACCTATTCCAGCTCTTATTTTAACTTCATTTCGTTTTAATGTTATTTTATCAAACACTATTTCTTTTAATAAGTCACTATCTAATTTCCCTATTGGTAACATTTTTCCCTCTTTTACTACGTTATACAAACATTTACTTTAATCCACATAGACAAACACTTCTTCGTTTTTGTTAATTCCAATCACTTTTTCGCCTTTTTTTCTTAAGGCCAAAGATCTTAAGATATTATCTTTAGTTATTCTTTCTCCTGGGCAAATCAGAGGTATGCCAGGAGGGTATGGAATGATGCTTCCTGCCGCTACTCTTCCTTCAGCTTTTACAAAATCTACCAGCTCCCTGTTCTTCCCTATTCCAACAAATTCGTTTTCAGGAAAATTATTTTCGCCATTCCTTTCACACTCTTTTTGTGAATTAGCAACCCTTTTACTAGCTTTACTACAAAACTTATTTTGATTAATGATTTTTTTTATTTCAAATAACAACTTTTCTAAATCTTCCTTTTTCGTACCTATTCCTGTCATAAACATTAGTATGTTTCCAGTATAAAGTTCTGGATAAATATTAACATTTATTAGAGCTTCTTCTAAAACATCCCCCGGTATTCCCAGGTCAATATTTATTTTGGTTTCATCAAGTTTGATTCTAGTAAAATCATCTTCCCTAACGACTTTTATTCCTTCAATCCCTTTTATTTCTTCATAAAACCAATGCAGCCCTTCTTTCCATTCTCTAAAAAGTTCATCTCCATGATTTAATAACAAATCCGCATTAATATCCAGGCTTTCCATTAAAATGTATGATGGGCTTGTAGTTTGCATCCATTGAAGCTTTTCCTCTAGATTATTTAAATCCACTACATTACTATTTACATTTAATATTGCAGTTTGTGTAAGTGATGCTAAAGTTTTATGAGTACTGTTAATAACTATATCTCCACCTTGCTCTTCAGCTGATTTAGACGGATCTAAAAACTTAAGATGGGCGCCATGAGCTTGATCAATAATCAATTTAACACCATATTTTAAAGTAATTTCTTTGATTTTTTTCACATCACTAAGCACTCCGTAATAGTTAGGGCTAGGCAAAATAACCGCTTGAATATCTTTGTCTTTTTCTAATGCATTTTCTATTTTGCTTGGATTTATTTCTCCCATTATCCCATATTCCTCAATGAACTCAGATTGAATATAAACTGGAATAATTCCCCCTAAGGAAATAGCTGAAAAAATTGATTTATGGCAATTTCTTGCTACAAGAAGCTTTTTCCCTTTTTCTACAGAGGCTAATATTGCTGCAATTATTCCTGAGCTGCTTCCATTTACTAAAATATATGAAGCTTTAACCTCATAAAGCTTCTTGTACTTTTCCTGCACCTCTTTAATTACCCCTTCTGCTTGAAATAAATTATCCGCGCCTTTTATTTCCGTAATATCTTTGTTGGCAATATCTCTAAAACAATCCTTATATCCAAATTTTTCATAAATTCCCATCCCTTTATGCCCAGGCATATGAAAGGAAACTGTTTTTTTCTTTTCATGTTTTTCTAAAAAGTTAGAAAGGCCTTTTTCTCTCAACATATACTTTCCTCTACTTACACTCGTGCACTTTTCACTTTATCGAATTCTTCCATTATTTCTTGGTCAGGCTTTGTCATAATAGATACAACAATAATCGCTAAACTTCCAAATACAAATCCAGGTATTATTTCATATATATCAAAAATTCCGCCACTTAGCAAGTACCAAGCAACGTCTGTAATACCTCCAACTAGCATTCCCGCAATAGCTCCTTGTCGTGTCATTCTCTTCCAAAATAGAGAGAAAAGGATCAAGGGGCCAAAGGCAGCTCCGAATCCACCCCATGCAAAGGCTACTAATCTAAATACTGAGCTATCAGGATTTAATGCTAAAATTATCCCAGCAACTGTAACTCCGATAACTGTCACACGGCTAACCCAAACTAATTTACGCTCATCTGAATTCTTAAATATAATGCCAAATAAGTCTTTTGATACAGAAGATGCAGCTACTAACAGTTGAGAGCTAGCTGTGCTCATTATTGCTGCTAATATTGCTATTAGTAATAACCCTGCTACTACTGGATGGAAGAGATAGTTAATCATTTCCATATAAATTGTTTCACTATCTGCTAGTTCTGGGAGCATTGCCTTACCAACTACTCCTATTATCACTGCAGCTGCTAGAGTTATTATTACCCAAGCCATTGCAATTATCCTTGATTTTTTTATCATGTCTGAAGATTCTATAGCCATAAATCTTGACAAAATATGTGGTTGTCCAAAATACCCTAATCCCCAACCTAAAGAAGATGCTAAAAGCATGGTATTAACTTGCCCATGGCTTTGTGGAATCACATTAAATGTTTCAGTTGACAAAGCAGCTAGTCTTTCAGAAACTGCTTCCCAACCGCCCATTGATACTGCCGCTATTATTGGAACAATAATCAACGCAAAGAACATAATAGTTCCTTGTATTGTATCTGTCCAGCAAACAGCTGAAAACCCACCTAATGCTGTATAAATTAATATTATTCCTGCTCCTAATAAAAGCCCCCATATATAATCCATTCCAAATATTGTATTAAACAGCTTTCCACCTGCAGCAAACTGTGATGCAGAATATACTAAAAAGAAAACTACAATGAAAAGAGATGATATTACTTTTAATATGTTTTTTGAATCTCTAAATCTTTTTGTAAAAAAATCTGGTAATGTAAGTGAATCCCCAGCTACCTCTGTATATTTCCTTAGCCTTTTTGCAACAAAAAGCCAGTTCAAATATGTTCCTAAAATTAAGCCAATCGCTGTCCAAATGGCTTCAGATGTACCTCCGTAAATTACATATGCAGCACCTGGCAACCCAATTAAAAGCCATCCACTCATATCTGAAGCTTGGGCAGACATTGCCGTTACCCAACTATTTAACTTTCTTCCTCCTAGAATGAAGTCAGACATGGTGCTTGTTTTATTATAAAATTTAATTCCAATTAAAACCATAACCCCTAAATATAGTACAAATATTATTCCAATGATTAGCATATGTTTCCCCTCTTCACTTAGTCTTATTACAACTTATCCTTATTTTTTTAGTAAAAGTAATATACTTACACTCAACAAACCTGTAATTTTCAATTTACTATATACCCCACCTCATTTGAGGCGGGGTATAATTAATCTCTTATTAAATAGTCTAGTCTATCTCTTTTTCTATTTTATCTTATCTACTCCCATATATGGTACTAGTACTTCTGGAATTATTACTGTTCCATCTTCTTCTTGATAATTTTCTAAAATAGCAGCAACTGTTCTTCCCACTGCAAGCCCAGAGCCATTTAATGTGTGTACAAATTCTGGCTTTCCTTTCTCTGTTGGCCTAAACCTAATATTCGCTCTTCTCGCCTGGAAACTTTCGAAATTACTGCATGAAGAAATTTCTACATACCTATCATAGCTTGGCATCCAAACTTCGATATCATAAGTTTTTGCAGAAGAAAATCCTAAATCTCCTGAACTTAGGATAACTACCCTATAAGGTAAATTTAGTCTTTTTAAAACTTCCTCTGCCGACAGTGTAAGGGTTTCTAAAGCTTCATCTGAATCCTCTGGCTTAACAAACTTTACTAATTCAACTTTATTAAACTGATGTTGGCGAATAAGTCCTCTTGTATCTTTTCCTGCAGATCCAGCTTCTTTTCTAAAGCAAGGAGTGTAGGCACAATACTGTATTGGAAGTTCCTTTTCATCAATAATTTCTTCACTGTGAAGATTTGTAACTGGTACCTCTGCCGTTGGCACTAAGAAGAAGTCTTTTGCAGGTACATGAAACATATCATCTTCAAACTTAGGTAACTGTCCTGTTCCTGTCATTGCCTCTCGGTTTACCATAAACGGAGTTAAAACTTCGGTAAAATTATGCTCTCCCGTATGTAAATCTAGCATGAAATTAATCACAGCTCTCTCTAGCCTTGCTCCTAACCCGTTATACACCGTAAATCTTGTACCAGCGACTTTAGTTCCTCTCTCAAAATCCAAAATGCCTAATTCAGTACCGATTTCCCAATGTGGCTTTGGTTCAAATGAGAAATCTCTAGCGCTTCCTATTTTCCTTATTTCTATATTATCACCATCATCTTCTCCATAAGGCACACTAGCATCTGGCGTATTAGGAATACCTAATAGTATTTCTCTTAACTCATGTTCAACTTCAGCTACATCTTTGTCCAATGACTTTATTTCTTCAGAAAGCTTCTTCATTTCAGTCATTACATCTTCTACATTTTTCCCCTCTTTTTTTAATATAGGAATTTGCTTTGATGCTGTACTCTGAGCGTTCTTCATCTGCTCTACTTTGCCTAAAATCTCTCTTCTTCTCTTATCTAATACAGTTACCTGGTCCAAGTTAAAGTCGCCATTACCTCTTCTTTCTACTGCTTCTTTTATTGAGTCAAAATTATCTCTAATTTTTTTAATATCTAACATTTTTTTCCCCTTAAGATTTTTTAAAATAAATTTTTCCTATAGTTTGTATACGCCTCTTTCAATTTTTCAACTTCCTTTTGCATTGTAATTTGAAGCTGCGATGCTGTGTGATATTCTTTATTCTTTATAGCTTCAGAAATTTCTGTTAGCATGCATGTATTTGTCAAAGTATTTCTCCCTAAGCTATCTCTAATACCTGAAATTTCAAGCCAAGCAAGTTCATCATACTCCGTAGAATTCTCTGGGGTATGAATTTTTTTGCAAGCTCTAACCGCTGCCATTGTATTTGGTATTATCCTCTTTTGTAGTTCCATAGCCCACTGAGATATTACTGCTTCTTTGTAAGATTTTATAGTCAACTCATCCATAACATTTCCTACTTCAAAAATCTTTAGTTTTTCTTTGTATTTTTCAAAGGCGTTAATATTTTCCCATACTGTAACTGGTACTTCTCCAAATAGTTGTTCTCTCTCTTCATCTGTAAAAGACTCAAAAACATCTTTTTCAGTCCTATACTCCCTATATTTTTCCAGATAAAAGTCATCTTCTCCTCTTTTTTTAGAAATAGATTTTTCTAAATCTTTTGCGCTTTTTTTATTTTCAAGCGCTGCTTTTATTCCATCTAGCATAGCCATGTATGCTGCTGCAATTACTAAATAAGTATTACTATTAGGGTTCGGAGATCTAAGCTCAAATCTAGTAGCAAGTGGGTTTGCTACATCTCGAACCAGACCCACTAATATAGTTCTGTTTCGAGACACAACATTTGTTGCATGTCCTAAAGATGTAACTACACAAACAGGCGCTTCAAACCCAGGTTTTAATCTATCAAAGGCATTGTTTGTAGCCGAAATAAATGGGTTCACAACTTCATAATTATTTAATATTCCCATCAAGGCGCCAAACCCTATAGGGTTTAAAAAATCTTCAGATAAATCTTTAGGATTAAATAAGTTAACTAATCGCCCATCTTTCAATTTTGCAGACACTCCAAGGTGGGTATGCTCCCCATTACCTGCAACTCCAGGAATTGGTTTTGCAGAAAAAATAACATCTAGTCCATATAGCCTATATACATCTTTAATCAAATTTTTAACTTGATTTTCATTATCTGCTGCCTGCATTGCATCTGCATATTTCCAATCTATTTCTAGCTGTTCCATTACATGATCATAATGGCCTGCATTACCAAGCCTTGCTTTTACTCCACCAACTTCTTTATGCCCCATCTCGACACCAATATCATATTTGTCTAGGAACATCAAAGACTTTTCCAACGCTGTTCTAACAGGGCCAATGGTTCTTTTCCAGTATTGTTCTTTTAGTATTTGGGCAGTAGAAAGTTCATCTCCTCCTGCATCTTCATCTGGAGTTTTAACCCAAAACTCTAATTCGGTAGCACTTGTTAATTTTATTTCTTCTATCTCATCAACACTATTAAACTCCATATTTTCAAAGACATATGGGTTTTTTTTCAATAACCTAAGCAGTTCTTCTTTAAATGTATTGACCGCATCTCTTAAAATTACCCTGGCCCCAACATCCTTTGTATTATTATGTCTAAGTATTGAAGGTATTCTTAAGGTTCCTACTGGCAGCTTTAATTTGTTATCAATATGCTTTAAGTTATAATCCACATACCAATTCGCCTCTGAGTCTGGTATTATATCTACTTTAGCATCATTTAAAGTTGCTATACTGGGTAGCACTACGCTAGATCCATCAGTTTGTATTCCTTCACTTAAGAACTTTTCCATGTCATCAATAAAGGCATCTACTGGTATTTTTTCATCCGTATCGTTACCACCAATATCTATTCCCACTAAAGAAACGAACTTGATTTCTGGATGCTTTTTTAAGATTTCAATTACACCTTTATTGTCATATTTCCCTTTTGGTATACAAAATAGCATCTCCTCTAAATTGTAATCGAACAGTGCGTTCTTCATCTTTAATTTACTCCTTTTACTAATACTGTCTACTATTTAAAGATGGTCCCTACGCAGGAACCATCTTATGTTTTATTGGCCTGAAAGTTGATTTAAGTACTTGCTAACTTGATCCATATATTCTCCATATGCAGCCCAATCACCTTCTCTTTGGGCTGTTTGTCCTTTTTCAAAGGCATCTGAAGCTTTTTTAATTAAGTCAGCTTGTGATAAATCATTACCTGTTTCATCTCCATCATTTTCCTCAATAGATGGCGAGGTTCCGCTTCCTGCATTCCCTCCAAATAAACTAGCTAAAGCTTCATCTAAAGTCTCCTCATATGCAATTTTATTATCATATGCTACTATTACTCTTTTCACCTCTGGAATACTAGAATTAGTTGCTTCAAGGTAAATAGGTTCTACGTACAATAGTGAATCTTCTACAGGTATTAAGAACATATTTCCTCTAGTATAATTCGTTCCTGCTGATTCCCATAAAGAGAAGTCCTGAGCAATTACTGTATCTTGATCGATTTGCGCTTCTATTTGCATTGGCCCTTCTACAGTCTTTCCTTTAGGCAATTGGAACAATACCAATTCTCCATAATTTTCGCCATCATTCCTAGCCATCATTAGTGCTGTAAGGTTCCTCTTTCCTTTAGGGGTAAACGGTATGGAGTTAATAAACTCTGCTTCTGTCTCTCCCGGAAGGTTTAGAATATAGTAATTAGGTGTCATAGGAACTTCTTCTGTTCCATAAGTCTCAGTTGCTATATCCCATATATCCTCGTTCTGATAGAATACACTTACATCGCTCATATGATATTTCTTATATACATCTGCTTGGATTTGCAATAATTCTGCCGGGTATCTTAAATGAGCTTTCAGTTCATCAGATAATTCGTCTGAACTTTTAAATAAATCAGGATATATTTTTTGCATTGTCATTGCAATTGGATCTGTATCATCAACAACGTAATAATTAGTATCCCCATTATATGCATCAATTACTACTTTTACTGAGTTTCTAATATAGTTTGTGCTTGAACTATTACTATATGGTTCTGAATAAGGAAACTTTGAACTTGATGTATAAGCATCAATAATCCAATATAATTTTCCGTCTTCAACCACCATGTATGGGTCTTTTTCATATTCAAGGTATGGCATTATTTTTTCCACTCTACCCATAATGTTTTTATTTACAATTATTCTAGACTTGCTGTTTATATTCGAAGAAACAAGTATATTCAAACTTCTTTCTTCAATTGCAAACAATACTCTATTGAAAAAGTTTAGTTTAATTCCTGCACTGCCTTCATATTCGGTGTACTCGTTGCTATCTCCATCTGGATAATCAAATTCAGCTTCATCTGTCCCTACAATACTATAGTTATTGCTTAATTCCCCAAAATATATTTCTGGTCTTGTTACTTCTATATCTGTGGATGTAGAAACTGGTGGTATACTATCCACAACCATTTTAGGTTGTCCATTTGCAGTAATCTCATTAACTTTAGACATTACAATTCCATATCCATGTGTATATTTAATATGTCTATTTAGCCAAGTATCCGTTACCTTTTCTTCTTCTATTTCTCTTGCTGATAAGAATGTTTGGGTGTACTCTCCATCAATCATATATCTATCCACATCAACATCATTAAATGCATAATATGGTCTTATACTTTGTGTCTGATTGTAAAACTGTTTTGACGGAGCATAATCATTAATTCTAATATTATCTATTGTCGGTGAATTATTTTCAATATCTTGACTAGTTAAATCGTCAGAAGCACTAAATTCTTTTATTGTAACTTCTTCTAAATCATAAGCATATTGTGTATACTCAATATTATTTTCTAAGTACTTATTTTCTTTTCCAAGCTGGTCTGGTGTTACAACGACCCTTTGAACAATTAACCCGGCAGCAGCTCCTACAGCAACAGTTGCAACCATTAAAATGGGTACTATTATTACCGGCTTAAGCTTATTTCTTTTTATACTTATAGCCAAAGCTACAATACCTATAACCGATAATGCCATCAGAACTCTGTACATCCATATTGTAACATTAACTTCTACAAATCCAGGGCCATAAAGTACTTCTGAAGGGTTAAATAGTAGTTCAAATTGCCTTAACAAGAAATTAAATCCAACCATCAGGAATAACACAGATCCAACTACTAAAATTTGTTTTTTGGCTATAGAAACTATCTTTACAAAAGTATCACTTTTTACTCCCTCAGATGCCGATTCCCTAGCTTTAGCTGTTTTTTCACCTATTCCGCTGAATCCTTTGCTAAACATATCTCCAAATGGGGTATTTTCAAAAGGATTATTCTTATTTTTTCCTTTAAAATTTCCCCCTGAATAGGCTTCCTCGTATTTTTCTTCCTCAAAATCAGAGGTGCTTTGAGTCGCTCCAGGAGCTCTAAAGGATGTAAGCATTAAATAATATACCACAGTCATAGCAATATACATTATCAAGAATATTATTAATAACCCATTTAGCTTAGTTAAAAAGTCTAGTTTGAATACATAGAAAGATATATCTAATTTAAATATAGGATCATCTAAATCAAAGTCTGTGCTATTAATTAGTTTCAGCATTTCAAACCACAAGGAACTTGTAAACAAAATCGCCGTTGCAAGTCCAACAACAGCTGCTATTCCTGCAGTGATTTTGTCAATCACTTTTTCGCTTCCCTGCATCTCTTCTTTTGGACATATTTTTTTGTAAAAATTTCCTCTTATTGCTCTAAGATATAGCAATGACAATATAAAGATTACAATAAATACTGGAACCCCTATTTGTAGCATTGTAAACAATTGAGTGAAAAACACACTAACATATCCCAATTCTACAAACCATAAAAAGTCAGTAATTACTCCTACAAGTGCAAAGAAACCTATAATTACTAACAACGCAATTACAATAAAATATTGAATTGCCCCGACTTTACGTTCAGTCTTCGTGACCTTCTTTTTCATACCCTACCTCCTCAGTTTTATTAACTAAATAAACTTAAAATTCTAAGTGCTATTGAGTCGATTATTTCTGCAACTTGGCTAGTTGGTGCTACAAATTTTATTACAAGTACTGCAATCAAGGCTATTATCAAGGCAAAGAGAATTCCAATAATTATTTTACCTACAATGCCACCTTTATCTTTATTTGCTTTTTTACTCTTTTTAGAGGCTTTCTTGCCTTTTCCTTTTGCAGAAATTGCCAGATCTTCTTCCTTTACTTCGGAATTATTCTCACTATGACTTTCTGTATTTGCTTTTTTACTCGTATCGCTTTCTTCCGTTTCAAGTATCTGGATTTTCTCACCTTCATCGTCAAAGAAAAGCTCTCTCGCTTTAACCATTTCCTCTATGTGTTCTGCAGAAAGCACGCCTTTCATTTCATCGGTCATTTCTGATTTTTTTTCAGCAACATATTCGCTAAATCCAGTCTCAGTTTTTCCTTTTTGATACCTTTCATACTCTTCATCTAATAATTTTTGGAATTCTTCATTTTTTCTATTAAATGTATAGAATTTATTTACTTTTGTTGTTTTTTCTGCCTCTTCCCGCGTAACTTCTTGAAAAAGGAGATCTTCTAGCTCTCGGCCTTCTATTATATGATCATTATCTTCATCAATGCGAGGCTCTTCTTTTTCTTCTCCTACGCTCAATTCTATTGCAGGCTTGAGCGTGCTCACTTCTATTGCAGGCTTGAGCGTGCTCAATTCTATTGCAGGCTCGAGCGTGCTCACTTCTATTGCAGGCTCAAGCATGCTCACGCCACTATCAACTTCTAAATTCCCCTTTAATGTTTCATCTTCTATATTTAGATTTAAATCAGAAGCAATATTTTCATCACTAAAGTCTATATCTATGGGCATATATTCATTTTCAATTATGCTTTGATTTGCTTGATTCTCACTAGTAAGCATATCCGAGTCGCTCTTGAACCCTACAAATTCTTCATCGTCTAAGTTTTTAATCAAATTGTCTTCTTTATCATAGTCAAAAATAATTTCTTCTGATCCACTTCTAAAGTCAATTTCAGTTGAAAAATCAATCTCTCCAAAGCTATCATCAGCAGACTTGCTTTCTTCGATAAACAAATTATCACTGATTTTCTCTTCCTTTGTTTCAGGAGCCGGGTTTTCAATCATCAGTTCATCAACTGAGTCACTTTTCCCTTCAACTTGATCTGATGCTTCTGGCGATAAATTCTCTTGTGCAACTTCTCTTTCTGGAGCAACATATGGTTCTAGCACTTTTTCACCTAATTTCGGTTCTTCCGTCTCTTCCCCTAGAATTTCCTCTAATGCTATATTTTCTTGTGATACAGTTGATTCTTGTTGCACTGGTTCTTGTTGTGGTGTTGTAACTTGTTGCACCACTTCCATTTCCGGAACTTCTTTTTGTGCTGCTTCAGGTTTCTCTGCCTTAACTTCGACCGGAGTTACCTCTGACATCACGTACTCTTGCGGAGTAGTTACTTGTTGCACTGGTTCTTGTTGTGTAACTTCAGCTTGTTGTGGCTCTACAGCTTCTGGCTCTGCATACT
>CAYJGT010000049.1:0-12284 GCA_964370035.1 uncultured Oscillospiraceae bacterium | reverse complement strand
TAAATCACTAAATATTTCGCTATTAATTATATAAGTTTATATTCTGATTTTATAGCTTTCCAACTAAGTCAATCCCAGGAGTTAATGTGTTTTTTCCTGGCTCCCAACCAGCAGGGGCAGCTTCAGCAACATTGTTTGCAAGGTATTGAGCAGCTTGTACTTTTCTAAGCAACTCTTTTGCATTTCTTCCTACATTTCCTTGAGCAACTTCATATGAACCGATGTTTCCATTTGGGTCAAGAATGAAAGTTCCTCTTTCAGGAATGCCAGCACCGTCAATGTAAACATCGAAATCCTTGGCTAATGTAGCAGTTGGATCTCCTAGCATTGGGTATTTAACTTTTTTAATTGTATCGGATACATCGTACCAAGCCTTATGCACGAAATGAGTATCGCAAGATACAGCGTAAATTTCACAATCAATTTTTTGGAATTCTTCATACAGATCTGCCAGATCCTCAAGTTCTGTAGGTCAAACGAACGTGAAGTCTGCTGGATAGAAGAAGAATACAGACCATTTACCTAAAACATCATCTTTCTTGATTTCCTTAAAGTCATTATTTACAAATGCTTGTACAGCGAAATCAGAAATATTTTTTCCCACTAGCGACATAATAAACCTCCTATTATTTTACATTACATTAATTTGATAATTTAAATACAGAATACATATACCCGAACTAAACAATTCTAAACTGAATATTTAAAATTTTTAAAAAAAGATACTTTTATTTATGGGTGCTTAATGACCTTCTTACCATATTATACCTAATATTGAAAATAAATCAATATTAGGCACTTGAAATTTAAAGGTAAAGGCCTTGCAAACACACAATTTACAAATTTTACTAATAATGCAAAAAATATTAAAAATGAGAAAAAATATATCATGCAAGCAAAGTATGATATAATGTAAATTAATGTAATTTGCTATGGGGGTAGCAAATAATTAAATTGGGGGCATAAGAAACGTTGTTGATTGTTATAGGAGTATAAATCGATGAAAAAAGCAATTTCCAGAGTTGATGTCCAAGTTTCAATTATGACCACACTAATAGTCTTAATTTCCTCTATATTTGTAGGAACCTATAGTTATATAATGACCTACAACTCTGCTCTTCATTCATTAGAAAATAGAACCTTTTGTATATATGATGAAATTGAAGAAGAATTTGACATGTCAACTTTTGATGATATCAATACGAAAGAGGATGTAACAAAAGAAAAATATGTTGAGGCAAAGGACTATTTGACTGATTTAAGAGACACTGCAGGAGTTCTATATCTATACACAGCTAAAGTAAATGACGAAGGTGAATTTATTTATGTGATTGATGGGCTGGAAGAGGAAGGTGATTTTAGGTACCCTGGAGATCCTATTGAAGTAGATATTGTCCCTGATATGAAAAGAGCGCTGTCAGGGGAAAATGTTCTTCCTGAAAATATTAAAGAAACCGATTGGGGAGATATTTTTATTACATACTTGCCGGTACATGATGAGGCTGGGAATATTGTTGGAGTTGTAGGTGTTGAATTTGATGCGAAGGAAATTAAAGATACTTATGCAAGGTTGCAAGTGGCTACGGTAATTATTATTTTTGCGTTTTGTGTTGTGGGAATGGTAGTTTCTTATTTGATTTTTAGAAGAATTTCAAATCCTAATTTTAGGGATAAGTATAATGTGGATCAACTGACAAAGCTTAAAAACAGGAATGCCTTTGAAACGGATATTGAAAATATAGAGGCGAGAGGAAAAGAAAAAGATTTAGCTATAATAGTTATTGATATTGATAATCTTAAGATGGTAAATGACACAAAAGGTCATGATATGGGGGATAAATATATAATTGCAACAGCTGATTGCCTTTCTGAAAATGCAGAAGAAAACATGGTTGTTTATAGAATTGGTGGAGATGAGTTTATTGTAATTGTAAGAAGAGCCAATGAAAAGCAAGTGTTAAATTATATTGAGAAGTGTAAAGAGTATGTATTTGACTTATATGAAGGAGCGGATAAAGAACTTTCTTTCTCTTGTGGCTATGCAATGCAACCAAAAGGAAGAGCAGATATATACTATACTTATAAGGAAGCTGATGAAGACATGTATAAAAACAAAAGAAACTTTAGTGAAAACAAAGAATTTGATCTAGAAAAATAGATTTTTCGGATATGCTGTCTTGGGAATGCAAGCAAAATTTCTTTAAATTAGGATATGAAGAGAATAAAAAAGAAGATAATAAAAATAAAAGCTAGTAAATTCAAAAAAACAGCCAAAAGTATTTAAATTTTGGCTGTTTTATTATATACTATTAAGTTAGGGGAGGAGTGTAAAATGGATAATAGACCGATAGGATTTTTCGACTCTGGGTTAGGTGGATTAACGTGTATTCCTTATTTGCTCAAGGAACTTCCAGAGGAAAAATTTATCTACTTTGGAGATACTGCTAGAACCCCTTATGGCTCTAAGGCAGTAACAACAATACAGCATTTTGCTGAGCAAATATCAGATTTTTTAGTAAAAAAGAATGTGAAAATGATTGTAATTGCTTGCAATACAGTAAGTGCCACCTGCCTAGACTTAATTCAGAAAAGGCATCCGCAGACTCCAGTGGTGGGCATAATTGAACCAACTACAGATAGGTTAAAGAGCATTGCAACAAAAGAAAATCAAATAGGAATTATTGGAACTAAAGTTACAATAAATAGTCACACTTATCAAAATAAGCTAAGAGGAAACAATTTGAATATTTTTGAAAAGGCGTGCCCTGCATTTGTACCTCTAATTGAAGAAGGCATTGTGGAAAATGAAATAATGGATTTAACTATAGAATATTATATGAATGATTTTATTAAAGAACACAATGTTAATACCCTTGTGTTAGGGTGTACCCATTATCCGTTGATAAAGAAAAATTTAATTAGATTATATCCAGAACTTGAAATATTAAACCCGTCGAAAGAAATAATAGTAGAAATTAAAGAAATTCTTAACTCAAAGAATATGAGAGCTAAAAATAATCAAGAAGAGAGTAGGTTTTATGCTAGCGACCTATCAGAGAATTTTCTTAATATGATAGATAAGATTTTCGGAGACCCAGAAGTTAAAATTAAGTTTAAGAACTTAGATATTGAATGATAATTAGTTGAAATTTTAAATTTATTGAGGTTAGAATTATGGAAAACAGTTTGTTGAAAAAATTAGATTTAGAAGCGCCGGAAGAGTTTAGGTTTTTCGAAAATTTTGCAGATTTAATGGAAGATGAAGAAGAACTTGATGAAGATGAAGTATATGAAATTTTTTCAAATGTCGATAAAGAAGTGGTTGAAGAAATAATTAACTCTTATATTGAGGAAGTTATAGAATCTTTTGAAGATCAAGATACGGAACTTTATACAACCCTTGAATTAATTAAGAATAATTTAATTAGACTATTTCAAGAAGAAGGCGGAACCAGAGAATTTTCAGAGGAATTAACCAGATTTAAGGAATGGTTTTCTGTTTCGGAAAATGTGGAACTAGAAGAAATAGAAACGGGAAAAGTAGAGTTCATATCTTTGGTAGAAGCTCTTTCTCATATTAGAATGGAAAAAATGGAGGCCACTAAATATAGATATGATTTTTCAGACTGCCTAGACTACACAGTAGATGAGTATGTAGTTCCTTTAGACATGTATATGGACAGAAACGACGAGGAACATTATGAAGACGAGGAGTAATAGCAATTTAAAGCTAGGCTTTACAGCAGCCCTGTTATCTGGATTGGTTTGGGGATTACTGCCAATCTTTTGGAAAGCTTTAATGCCAATTGAATCATCCACTATTATTTTATATAGAATTGTACTAGTTGCAATATTTGCTTTTATTATTGCACTTAAAAATAGCAACGCTAGAGAAATACTGAGAAGACTTAAGGACTGGCAGTTTATTAGGGCTCCTATAGTTGCAGGGATGCTAATCACCGTTAATTGGAGTTTATATATTTGGGCAGTAAATGCAGGGAAGATAATTGAAACTTCAATTGGATACTATATTGAACCTTTGTTAATTTGTGTTTTTGGAGTGGTGATATTTAAGGAAAAATTCACAATATATAAGGGAGTGGCCTGTTTATTTGCCTCTATTGGAGTAGCAGTAATAGTTATTTACTATTTTCAACTACCGATAATTGCTATCTCTTTGGCAATATCCTTTGGTCTTTATGCAGTAATGAAAAAAAAGTATGCTATATCTCCAGTTTTATCACTCTTTTATGAGACGATATTTTTAGCACCTGTAGCATTAGGGCTGATTATATACTTAGAAGTTACAGGCAAAGGCACATTAATGTCAGGGGCAGAGCCATATCAATTTATATTACTTGCAACGGCTGGGCTAATAACAATTCTTCCTTTAGGGCTTTATGCTTATGCAGCAATGAAAATTCCGTTAATTAGTTTAGGTTTAACTGGATATATTCCGCCAACAATTGCAGCGATTCTAGGGGTGTTAATGTATGGAGAAACATTTACTATTGTAGAACTTGCAACTTTTGGAATCATCTGGATTGGACTTGTGATTTTTACAATAGGAGAAAATAAGGCTATAAAAGAAGAAAAGAGAATAATGGATAGAGACCATATCCAACCTCCAGTAAGCAGTTGATAGGGTGGCATCAATGGATTGGATTATGACAAAAAAATATGGGCTTTTAATATATTAATGAAAGAGAGAATTTGATGGTAGAAATTAGAACGGTAGCAGGCGGAGTAAGAGTTGCGATGGAAAAACTTCCTTATGTGCAATCAGCTTCAGTAGGAATTTGGGTTAAAGCTGGGGCGGTAAACGAAACTAAGGAGAATGCAGGAATTTCCCATTTTATTGAGCATATGATGTTTAAAGGAACAGAAAAGCGCTCAGCAATGGAAATTGCAAGAGATGTGGATAATATTGGCGGAAATATTAATGCTTTTACTGGAAAAGAAGCTACATGTTACTATATTAAAACAATTACTGATAATATTGAAAAAGGAGCTGAAATCCTATTTGATATGTTCATTAATAGTGTATTTGATGAAAAAGAGCTTCGAAAAGAAAGAGGCGTAATTTTTGAAGAAATGAAGATGATAGAGGATGCACCAGATGACATAGGAGCAGATTTGATTTGTGAAAAAGTAATGAAAGGTAACCTTCTTTCTAATAGAATTATTGGAACAAGAACTTCATTAAAAAAAATAAATAGCAAGATAATGAAAGAATATGTAAAGAGCGAGTATACAAAGGACTCTATCGTAGTTTCAGTCGCAGGAAATTTCAATGAAGATAGGATTTGCAACATGATAGAGGAGGCCTTTTCAAGCTTTGAAACACAAAAAGAAAGAAAAGAATATTCATTAAAAAACTATAAACCTTCAAAACTTGTTAAAGAAAGAAGTATTGAGCAGACACATCTATTTTTGGCAACTCCAAGTATATCTCTTCCAGATGATGCCTATTACAGTATGGCAATTATTAGCAATATTATGGGTGGAAGTATGAGTTCTAGATTATTTCAATCAATTAGAGAGGAAAAAGGTTTGGCCTATTCAGTTTATTCTGGAAATCAAAGCTATTTGCACACAGGTTTTTTTCAAATATATGCAGGAGTAGGACATGATAAGCTTGAAGAGACTGAGGCAGAGATAAGAAATCAACTTAATATTTTAAAAAGAAAAGGAATTAAAGAAGAAGAACTCTCAAAGGCAAAAGAACAACTTAAAAGCAGTGTTACCTTTGGGCAGGAAAGTGTAGATAGAAGAATGTATGCTATGGGTAAAAATATATTACTGCTAGATAAAATAGAAGAAGGTAAGGAAATTATTGAAAATTTAAATAATGTTTCTATGGAACAAATGAATCAGGTAATAGACCTTATTTCTGAATATAAAACATATTCTAAGGTAGTAATAAAGGGCGAGGAATAAACAATGAAGCTTAAAATTAAATCACTTGGAGGAGAACTTCCTGCTTATAAATCAGAAGGAGCGGCGGGAATGGATCTTAAAGCAAACATAGAAAGCAATATAGTTTTAAGGCCAATGGAAAGAAAGTTAATTCCTACAGGAATTGCAATTGAACTCCCAACTGGGTATGAAGCTCAAATTAGAGGAAGAAGTGGACTTGCAATAAAAAATGGGATAGGACTTGTAAATGGAGTAGGAACAATAGACTCTGACTATAGAGGGGAGCTACAGGTGATTTTAATCAATTGGGGAGAGGAAGATTTTGTTATAGAAAAAGGACAAAGGATCGCTCAGATGGTTATATCAAAATTTGAAAAAGTTGAAATAGAAATAGTTGATAGTCTAGGCCGAACTCAGAGAGGAGAAGGGGGCTTTGGACACTCTGGGAAATAAAGGAGAGAAAATGCTATTTAGAGAAGAAGTAGAAGCGAGAGAAAAAGAAAATTTATCAGAATTTGCAACCTTTGTAGCCGATACAAAAGGAAGGGAAGAAAAAGAAGAAAAGTGTTCTTTACGAACAGATTTTCAAAGGGATAAAGATAGAATAATACATTCTAAGGCTTTTAGGAGACTAATGTATAAGACGCAAGTATTTCTTCCTATGGAAGAAGATCATTATAGAACTAGGCTAACACATACATTAGAGGTATCACAAATTTCAAGGACTATCGCAAGAGGACTTAGGTTAAACGAGGATTTGACAGAAGCTATTTCACTAGGCCATGACCTTGGACATACTCCATTTGGACACCTAGGAGAGCAAAAGCTAAATGAAATACATAAAAATGGATTTAGACATAACGAACAAAGCTTACGCATAGTAGATGTTTTAGAAAATGGGCATAACAAAAAAGGACTAAATTTAACAGAAGAGGTAAGGAATGGAATATTAAATCATACAGGCCCAGAAAAACCATTTACTTTGGAAGGTCAGATCGTAAAAATAAGTGATAGAATAGCTTACATTAATCATGACATTGATGATGCATATAGAAATGGTATTCTAAAGAAAGAGCAATTGCCAAAGGATAGTATTAAGTATCTAGGAGAAGAACATAGCCAGAGGATAGCAACATTAGTTTTAGACATGATAAATACAAGTAATGGAAAAGACACAATAGAGTTAAGTGAAGAAGCCGCTTATCACATGCAAGAACTAAGAACATTTATGTTTAAAAGCGTTTATTTAAATCCCCAAGTGAACAGAGGCCCTCTTAAAGCAGCGGAAGGGCAAATAGTAGAGTTTTTGTATAAATATTTTTTAAAAAACCCTAATGAAATTTCAAAAGATATGGAGTATTTAATTGAAATTTATGGCGTAGAAGAAACTGTAAAAGATTATGTGGCCATGATGACAGATCGTTATGCAGTTAAGGTTTACAATAGAGTGATAGGAGACTAACGAAAGAGGAAAGATGAACAGCTCAAATGTTGAAGAAGTAAAAAACAGGGCGGACATTGTAGACGTAATTGGAAGTGTCGTTACCTTAAAAAAGGGGGGAGCTAACTATAAAGGGCTTTGTCCTTTCCATTCGGAAAAAACGCCTTCTTTTTCAGTATCACAAGATAAGCAATTCTTTACTTGTTTTGGGTGTGGAGAAAAGGGAGATGTTATTGAGTTTGTAAAGAAATATTATAATTTAGAATTTAGAGAGGCTTTAGAAAAATTAGCAGATCAATACGGTGTAACTCTTTCAAATTTTAGCAATGGAATTAGCAATAAAGAGGAATTTTTTGATATTAATCGAAAAGCAGCGATATTTTATTTTAAAAAGTTTAGAAAAGGTAACAATCCAGGGTATAAATATATGAGAACTAGAGGAATTTCTGACAATACCATGCATACTTTTGGGATTGGATATGCAGATAGTAGTTGGGATAGTTTATATAACTACTTATTAGGAGAGGGTATAAAAACGGAAAAGATGCTTGAACTTGGCTTGATTTCTGAAAGTAAGGGGAAGTACTTTGATAAGTTTAGAAATAGAGTGATTTTTCCTATTAAGAATACAGCAGGAAAAGTTATTGGCTTTGGAGGGAGAATAGTGGGAGAAGGCAATCCTAAGTATTTAAACTCTCAAGAAACTCCAGTTTTTCAAAAAAAGAATAACCTTTATGGCTTATTTGATGCTAAAGAGGCAATAAAAAAGGCAGATAAGGCTATACTCGTAGAAGGATATATGGATGTTATCGCTTTATATGACAGAGGGATAAAGAATGTTTCAGCTTCCCTAGGAACTGCACTTACAGAAAATCAATGTGCCTTATTAAAAAGGTTTAGCTCAAATATTGTTTTAGCATATGATGCCGACGATGCGGGGCAAAAAGCTGCAACAAGAGGTATAGAAATACTAAATCAATCAGGAGCTAAAGGTAGGGTTTTAGAAATACCAGAAGAAAAAGACCCTGACGATTTTATTAAGAAAAATGGCCCAATTGCATTTAATGAACTTGTAGACAGGGCAAAGTCACTGGGAGATTATACTCTGTCACGCCTAGAAAAAAAATACAACTTAGATGATATGGGTGAAAAAGTGATTTTTTTAAAAGAAGTTACAGAAACATTAGTGCAACTTAGGCCAATAGAGCAAGATATGTATATAAAGAAAATGTCTAAAGATTATGATATTTCGGAAGAAGCTATTAAGCAAGAGTTAAAAGAGTGCATTGAGTTAAAAAAAGAAAATAGGAAGGGCAGAAGTTACCAGAATAACTTTTATCGCAAGTCAGGTTACAATGGCCAAATTAATACAGAATCTCAAGTTCAAAACTATAGTGAAAATTTTTGGTCTTCTGACACGAGGGAAGGTGGATTTATCTGGGGAGAACAATATGGAGAAGATGCTAGTTCCTGGGCTGGCGGAAACAACGATTTTGATTATGTGGACAAAACTTATGAGGCTGATTATTATAATCATGATGATCTTTACTCAACATCCAATAATAATAGTCAAAATGAAAAAAAAATAAGTAAAATAGAAATAGAATTGTTAAGAATTGTATTCTCAAATGAGGATTATTTTCTCAATATAAAACAATATGAAGATTTTTTTCAAAGCGCTGAGGGTGCAGAAGTAATGAAAGTGCTAATTGATACAAAAGAAGAAAACCATCCAATAAGTTTTGATAAGATTATTAAAAAGGTAGGCAATGAGTCAAAAAAAGTGTTAGAAACAATTCATAAAGAAGGATTACTAATAGGATGTGAAGAAGAAGTACTCCAAGAATGCATAAAAAAAATTAAAAAGGAAAGATTAAAAGATGAAGAGAAACAGTTATTAAGGCAGCTTGAATTGCTAGAAAAGGATGGAAATGAGAAAATTGAAGAAATTAATGATGTAAGTAAAAAATTGATGGTAGTTCAGCGGGACTTAAAACTTAGGAGGTAGTAATGTTATATAGCGAAGAATGGGCAAAGAAAAAAGTTGAGATTAAAAATGAAGTGAAGAAAAAAATCTCAGATGAAAAAATGACTTATGGGGAATTGACGGAATTTTTAGAGTTGCAAGAGTTAGAGGAAGAGCAGATAAAAGAAGTGTGCAATGAAATGGTTGGGAGCTTTGTAGATCCTTACTTAGATGAAAATCCAACAGATTTAGAATTGGAAGAAATTGAAAATTCGGATGAAGATTTAAATGCGGAAATTCCAGACGATAGCATAGAAACGAAAGAAAACGGAGAAAAATTTGTAGATTTAGAGGTTATTGTAGCGGAAAGCAAGCCTTTAACTATTGATGATCCAGTAAGAATGTATCTTAAGGAAATTGGAAAGGTTCCTCTTTTATCAAAGGAAGAAGAGACTGAATTGGCGAAAAAAATGGAATTAGGAGATGAGGCTGCAAAAGAAAAATTATGCGAAGCGAACCTAAGGTTGGTAGTAAGTATTGCGAAAAGATATGTTGGTAGGGGAATGCTTTTCCTAGACCTAATCCAAGAAGGAAATCTTGGATTAATTAGAGCAGTAGATAAATTTGATTGGAGTAAAGGTTTTAAATTTAGTACATATTCTACATGGTGGATTAGACAAGCGATTACTAGATCAATTGCTGACCAAGCTAGAACAATTAGAATTCCAGTTCACATGGTAGAGACAATAAATAAGTTGATGAGAGTTTCTCGTCAGTTACTGCAAGAAAATGGAACAGATGCAACGCCAGAAGAAATCGCAAAAGAAATGGAAATCCCAGAAGAAAAAGTAAGGGAAATATTAAAGATTGCTCAAGAGCCAGTATCTCTAGAAACTCCCATAGGAGAAGAGGAAGATAGCCATCTAGGCGATTTTATTCCAGATGAAGAAGCCTTAGCTCCTTCTGATGCAGCAGCATTTGCTATGCTAAAAGAGCAGCTTATGGAAGTTTTAAACGAACTTTCGGAAAGAGAGAAAAATGTTTTACTTTTAAGGTTTGGACTAGAAGATGGAAGATCTAGGACTCTTGAAGAAGTAGGAAAACAATTTGACGTTACAAGAGAGAGAATTAGACAAATCGAAGCTAAGGCTTTAAGGAAACTAAGGACCCCTAGCAAGAGCAGAAAACTTAAAGATTTTTTGGAGTAAAAATGATAACAATTGGAGATAGAATGGAACTCATGTCCAGTATGATATCACTAGGAGAAACAGTAGGTGATATTGGAACTGACCATGGATTATTACCACTAAAGCTTTGGATATCAAAGACTTCCCCTAAAGTAATAATGAGTGATATGTCAAAACCTTCTTTAGAAAAGGCAAAAGAGAACTTTAAAATAGCCCTTTCCAAAGATAGTGAATTAGAAAAATCAAGTATTGATTTTAGACTTGGAGATGGACTGGAAGTTTATGAGAATGGAGAAGTTGACGCAATTACAATAGCAGGAATGGGTGGAAGACTTATTGTGAAAATCCTTTCTGAAAATACGGAAAAGACAAGAAGCATTTCTAAGTTTGTACTACAACCTAGAAATGGAAGTCATATTTTAAGGCAGTATTTGATAAACAATGATTTTGAAATCATTGAAGAGGCTTTGGTAATAGAAGGGAAGTACATTTGTGAGATAATGTGCGTAAAGCCAAATGATAAAGTTGGGGAAAAATCAGATGGGAATTTTAAATATAGAATAGAAAAAAAATTAGACAAAAAGGATGTTCGATGGGAGCTTCCTATAGCAGAAAAACTGAAAAATGAAGAGCTTTTTCTTGAATTGCTAAGGCGAAAATTGAAAAAGAAAGAGGAAATTCTGTTAGAGATAAAGAGTAATAAATCTGAGTTGTCGATGAGGAATACAGAAAAGATAAATCATGAAATTAACCAACTAAAAGGAGTAATTAATGAAATTTGATGAAATAAAAAGAATAATTGAAAATATCGCGCCTTTGGAGTATGGAGAAGATTGGGATAATACAGGAGTTCAAATTAGAACTGAAAAAGATGATGTGAAAAGAATTCTAGTGGCTATGGAGATAAATCAAAATGTTTTGGAAGAAGCAATTTACTTAAATGCTGATATGATTGTAACTCATCATCCTTTAGTCTTTTCAAGGATTACTTCAATAGATTATTCCACAGTACAAGGCAGATATTTAATTGATGCGATTAAACATGGAATATCAGTTTATTCAGCCCATATTACATTTGATAATGCTCCAGGGGGGAACAACTACTATCTCGCAGAATTGTTGGATTTAAAAGATGTAGATAAACCAAAAGTAAACCCCAAAAATCTTCCGGGAGTTATGGGGGAATTAAAGCATTCACTAAAATTAGGCGAAGTTTGTCAACTAATATTGGATAAATGGGAAATCCCAAAACATGCGATAAAGATTGCTGGCGATTTAGAAATGGAAGTTTCAAAGATTGCAATATGCAGCGGTGCAGGAGGAGACTTAATTAGCTTAGCAACAAAAGAGGGCTGCCAACTATTGATAACAGGCGACACAAAACTACATCAGGCTCAAAAAGCTTTAGCAGAAGGGATTGCTTTGATTGATGCAGGCCATTATGATACGGAAAAACAATTTGTAGAAAATATGGCAAGTCGATTAAAGAAGAAAACTAAAGATGTTGAAATAATTCGAAGTAAAGCAAAATTAAACCCTTTTTCTTATATGGTATGATAAATGATAATAATTTGAAATACAATTATCAGAGGGTAATGCTTTATCGACGAAATGGTATTAATATATAAATTTATCTTGATAATACATGGAAAATAATTTGGGTGAGCGGGCAATTGCGCATATATTTAGTATATGTGAGGAAAGTCCGGGCTCCATAGAGTAGGATGCCGGATAACGTCCGGCGTAGGTAACTATAGGGAAAGTGCAACAG
>CAYJGT010000048.1:0-12501 GCA_964370035.1 uncultured Oscillospiraceae bacterium | reverse complement strand
TTGCCCTTGCATTAGCTGGAATACTCTTCATCTTAAATAGACAAAAGAAAGCAAAACAGTATACCGATTAATTAGTATATAAAAAGGTTCTATGTCAAATATTAGTGTAGCAAAAAATAAAAAATAAGGCTCTATTCCAAGTACTGGGATAGAGTCTTATTTAATAGGTTTTATCTTACTAGTTCTTTTTGTTACTTTTTCTTGATATTTCGTTACTGTGGTAAAGCTAGCCTTATTCTGTTCTTTAAAGCTTCATATTTATACCCTACGCTAACTCATGAAAGTATACTTCCCCTTTTATTTCCAATGTGTTTGTCTTGCTTCTCTATTCTCTCTCATCTTTGAGTCTGCCAATAGGCATAACATTTCAAATGCTAGCCCTGAAGCTAAGCATGAAGATTTCCCTGTAAGGTCATAGTCTGGGCTAAGCTCCATTAGGTCCGCCCCTATTACATTCATTCCATAAAGACCTCTAATTAAATCTCTTACTTCTCTTCCGTAAAGTCCAAATGGTTCTGGTAATGTAGTTCCTGGCATTTCTCCACAATCAATTACATCTGTATCTATAGTCAAATACACAGGCGTATCACCAACTATATCTTTAATTTCCTTTACAACATATGGAATGCCCTTTTCTTGGACTTCGTCCACCATTATTCTTCGCATTCCACTGTTAGTCGAGAAATCACATCTAACTATTCCTCGTCCTCTTTGCCCTACTTGAATAGTTTTTTCTGGATTTATATATCCATCACATGCTGCATTTTGGAAAAGAGATGCATCGCTTATGGCTGTGTTTTCAAAGCCTACGCTTGTGTCTCCATGAGCATCTAGGTGTATAACCGCAACAGGTTCATCGTCTCCTACTAAACCTTTTAGTATTCCATATGTACAAGTATGCTCACCACCAATTGTAAGAGGCGCAATATTTGATTCTTTAAACTCTTTATATAACTCTGCTATTTCTTCAAGGTTAGAGCTTAAGTTATATGGGTCTTTTGTAAACTCCATATCCCCATAATCACCAATACTACAAATATCAAATGGGCATAAGTCATTCCAGTAATTAACCATATTTCTATCTAGTCCCCAAAACCTTACTGACTTTGGAGCGTTTCTAGTTCCAGGCCTTGGATTTGGTACACCAAGATCTAATGGAATTCCTACAATTGAAATATCTAAATTTTTTAAATCTTTGCTATATGGAGACCTAAAAAGCCCTAGTTGAGGCGTATTATTGCTCACTAGTTCTGCTCCTTCTTTCCCTGCTCTTTCATAAAACTGACGAACTTTATCATTATTCACTTCCCATAAACCCTTTTTCGCCATTTCTTGGTACTTAAGCATATTTTTTTCTTTGTTTGTATTCTTCATTTTTCTATTCCTTATAACTAGAAGAAACCATTCCGAGCTGGAATGGCTTCTTCACCCCCCAACTTACTTGTTTTTAATTTTTTCTAATAATTTTAATTCTTCTGCATCCTCTAGAATTGCGCTTTCTTCTTTAAGCCATTTCATAGATTTGAAAATGAATACAAGTATTATTACTGCAAATGGTGTTGCCGTAACTAAACAAATAGTTTGAATAGCCGATAATGGTGCCCCTGCAAACATAAGGCCTAGTGGAATAAGTGCTAATAGTAAACACCAGAACAGTCTAAGCATTTTACTTGGTTCTTCTTCCCTTCCAACATTTTTTGATGATGTTGCCGCCAAAGAGAAAGATGCAGAGTCCATAGATGTGGCTAAGAATAAAATCATCATTACCGCAAGAACTGCTATACTAATTATCTCATTAAATGGTAATAGTCCTAATACTGCCATAATAGTAGGCCCTGTTCCACTTTCATTAAATAATGATACAATATCCAATTTTCCTGTTAATTGAGCTTCCATTCCAAATCCACCGTTTATTCCAAATAGAATGATACAACCGAATGTACCTCCTAATACAGCACTTAATATCATCTCTCTTAAAGATCTACCTTTAGAAATCTTCGTAATGAACAATGACATTAAAGGTGCATATGCAACAGCAAAGCATATATAGAATATTATCCAAGCTTCTGAAAATCCTCCATTATTTACCGGATCTGTCCAAAGTAAAATATTAAAGTATTCTTGGACTGCTAAAGAAACTCCATTTGTTATATATTTCATTATAAACAGTGTAGGTCCAAGAACAAATAAAGCTAGCACAAAGACTATAGCTATATATATATTTATAGTACTAAGTTTTTGCATTCCTTTAGAAAGTCCTGCATAAGAAGTAATTGTAAAAATTGCTGTAATCGCAATAACTATTCCCACCTGTAATCCAAAACTATCTTGAATTCCAAATATAGTTGAAATTAAGAAGGAAATTAAAGGAATACCTAATCCTAAAGTAACACTTAATCCTCCAAGAGTTGTAATTGCAAAAAGAATATCTATTACTTTTCCTGCAAGTGATTTTTCTTTTAAATTAAACAAATCTTCACATACTGCGCTTAACCTTAGAGATTTATTTTTTCTCTTATAATATGCTAATGCCATTGGAATAGCAGCAATTACAAATGGTGGCCAACTTATTAGGCCCCAATAAGTAAAACTATACGCAGGTGCATATTCTGCTGCCAACGTTGACATAGGTTCAATTCCTAGTGCAGGTCCTGAGTAAAAGAAAATCCACTCAGTGAATGAAAAATATACACTTGCGGATGCAAGCCCAGCACAAATCATCATTGAAATATAACTAAATAAAGAGTAGTCTGCATTCCCGTCTCCAAGTCTTACTTTTCCGTATTTTGAAGCTGCCAAAAATACGCAAAGAGCAGTACAAATTAGGGAGAACCAAAGTAGTGGTGTTCCAAATACCGATGACACAAAACCAAAGACAGTATTTATCACATTTAAAGTTGCATCTGGAGCTGCAATTAGACTAATTGCAATTATTCCTACAACAACTATACTAGTAACAATCGTTACTAAATTTACATTGTTTAATTTCATTGTCTTCCTCCTTTTATAATACATCAGTGTTATGAAATTAAGTTTATAACATTAATTTCATAACACTATAAGCTAATTATTTATCGTCTCCTTCAGCAGGAATGCACCATTGATTTTCTCCTCGAGCCGTAGTTATATATTCAGGCCATTTAAAATCTAATGGAGCTTCATAATCGCATAAACAAGGAATCCACTTAGTTCCACCTACTCCTCCACCAGTTCTTTCAACAAACTCATCTTTTGCTGCTTGTAGCATTTCTTTATCTGTAAGTAAGTCTAATATAGTCATTCCAACTGTTTTTGAAGTGGTAGCAAATGTCGGATCAATACATTCCGGAATTCCCCCTAGTGCATTCATTACCCAAGCTGGGTAACCCTTTCCAGGAGCTGGAGGTCTAAGGGCTGGTCTTCCAACATATAATCTAACTGTTGGTGCATGCCAACAAAACTCTGTATAGTCGTCTGATGTAAAGTTTTCTTGCCACTCTGGAAGTACTTTTCGCAGTTGCTTTTCGCATTCTTCAGGTGTTATTAAATTTTGAATTTCGTCAATGAACGGATCTTCCATTGGTTCAAATCCTAGATTTTTTTGAATTTCTCGGGCCTTTTCTCTAGCTGCTTCGCTATACACAGGTGCTCCCGCAATTTCTAGATTTTTATAAGTTGCATTTGCCATAACATGATTTGGTAATCCAGGTCTTGATTTTGCAATAAAATCTTTCTTCACAGAACAATGTGCAGCAGCTGCTGCTGCTTCTGCGTTCTTATCTAATATTCTTATTACCGTTTCTGCCATTTCAACTTCAGGAACCCTAATCATATAATGTATTTGCCCTTTTTGTGCTGGGATATTATCTGCTGTCGCTTGACCTAATAGTGTTATAGTTTCATTCATAGACCAACCTACATTATTTGAAATCATATGCTCCTTATACATTTTTGACATAGTATACATCTGCACCACTGCATCCGTGGCTCCAGGGCATCTAGTTGCTGAATGTGAAGCTGGAATTGGTGAATCATCAGGTGATGATATCCAAGTCTCAGGGCTATCACATGTAAATGTATACATAACTCCATAGCCTACACCACAATGCGTGTTTAGTCTAGTTGTGTTACAAAGCGGTAGCATATAGAATGGATGAAAACTAATTGCTGCATCTAAATCATCATAATAACCTTTAGCTGCATGTATAGGCTTTGACGCTCTTAATTTTTCTGCAGGTTCCCCAAAAAACTTTAATGTTCCACTAATATTATACTTTTCCATTACAGCCTTTGCCGAAAGGAACCCTCCTAAACTTGCTATCCCAAGCATGGAATGTGGGTCAGTATGTCCACCAGCAAGTGGGCTTAGTCCATCTCTTGGTCTTTCTACTGTGTCAGCAGCTTGACAGTTTCCTGGGATTCCATCATATTCTGCATATCCTCCTATTGTAGGTCCACCTTCTCCATTCTTCCAAACTGCGCAGAATGCGGTAGGCATTCCTCCACTTCCCGCTTCAACTTCAAAACCTTCTTTTTCTAATAATTCTACATACCATTTAGCAGAGCGATATTCTCTCCACGCAGTTTCTCCATAGTCCCAAATTGTGCTATGCCATTTAGAAAATTGTCCTTCTCTTTCTGTTAACCAGTCCATAATAAACTGTTTCTTTTCTGATGCTGCCATTTCCCCCTCCTTAATACAATTGCAATAATAATATATTTTTTTTAGTTTAAATCAAACTAACTCAGTATACTAAATATAAACGCAATTACTATGCCAATACATAAATGTTGAAAATGCATAATTTTTACATTTAAACAAAAAAATAAAAGGTCAAAATTGACCTCTTGTTTTTTTAGTTGTAACCATTTCTTTGATTTTATCAACAGATACTAAAAAGGGTCAAATTTAACCTTAGTATCATTTTTGACCCTTTTTAGTTCTATTTTTGTTTTGGCGATAATTTATATTTTCTTAATTTTCTTTTTAAAGTGCTTTCTGACATCCCTATGGAGGCTGCTATCTCTGTTAATTTCAACCCTTGTTGTAAAACCTGATAAAAATAATCCTGCTCAAAAGCATCAATAGCAGTTTGATATGAAATAGCGCTGTTTGTTTCTAAAATTGGTGGCTTTTTGCTAATCGTTGGTACTACCAATAATATATCTTCTACATGTATTGTGTTTTGAGAGATAGTAACAAATAGCCTTTCAATTACATTCCCCACTTCTCGAACATTCCCTGGCCAAGAATAATTATATAGCAAGTTTAAAGCTGCAGGTGATATTTCCTTTTTATATCCGTACTTTTTATTATGCTCATCTACAAAATGCCATATTAAAGATATAATGTCTTCCCTTCTTTCTCTCAGCGGAGGAACTTTTATTTGAATTACATTCAACCTATAAAACAAATCCTTTCTAAAAGATTTAACTTCAATCATTTCTTCTAAGTTTCTATTTGTAGCTGCTATTACCCTAATATCTACATTTTTTTCTTTTACTGCTCCTATTGGAAGATATGTCTTATCTTGTAGTAACCTAAGTAATTTAACTTGCATATTTACTGGCATTTCACCTATTTCATCTAAAAATAAAGTTCCTCCATTTGCAGTTTCTACTAGTCCTACTTTACCTTCTCCTTTAGCATCAGTAAAAGCGCCTTTTTCATACCCGAAAAATTCAGATTCAATTAAACTTTCTGGAAGTGCACTACAATCAATTTTAACGAAAGGCTTATCTCTTCTATTACTGTTTTTGTGCACCCACCTAGACAGTACATCTTTACCAGTTCCCGACTCCCCTTCAATCAAAATAGAAGCTTCTGTCGTAGCCACTCTCTTAAGTTGCCCAATAATTTTCTTCATTTCAACACTAGTTGCTACAAAATTACTACAGCTTTCAGTTTTGTTCTTAGTTAAGTCATCAATTTTTCTCTTATACTCTTCAATGTCTTTTTTTATTTCTATAAGCTCTGTAACGTCTCTTTCGTTTATATACACCCACTTTATTTTTTTTCTTTCAAATATTGGAGTTCCTGTAATTACTAGCTGTTTTCCTCCTTTGACTTGAAAAATACTTTCTGTTTTTTTACTCTTTAAAACCATTAAAGTAACTGACCTTTCGTAGGTTCCATCATCTTCTAGTTCTTTTGCATTTTTTCCAATAATATGACTTACTGGTGTCGCTTCTAATTCTTCACTAGCTTTATTCATATACACAATTTTGCCAGTGCCGTCTGCAATAATAATCCCATCATAGGAATAATCAAAAAAAGTTGCCCAGTCTGATTCAATGCTTTTCAAATTCATATTTCCCATAATTTTCCATCACTTTCATTAAAATCTTATTTCACCAAAAGCTTCTTTATTCCTCTGTCTAGTCCTTCTAATGTCAATGGGTACATGTCGAATATACCTCTAATGGACTGTATTGTATAAGATCCATATGCCCACTCCCATTGTTCTTCCTTGATTGGGTTTAACCATACTTTTTTCTTATATTTCTTATCAAATTTATTTAGCCACTCCATACCAGTCTCATCATTATACAATCCAATATATGAGTTTCCACCTTTTCTAAATAGCTCAGATGGAGCCATAGATGCATCTCCAACAAATATAACCTTGTACTCACTATCTAAGTTGTTTAACACCCACTTTGTATCTATCCAATCCCCTCTTTTACAGTAAGGTGTAGTATACAAATTGTCATATATAGCATTATGAAAATAGTAAACTTTTAAATCCTTTAGGTGCGTAGACTTGTTCACCGCTTGAAATAAAGTATTACACAAAGAACTAAATCTAAGCATTGAACCATCAGAGTCAATTAGGAGCAACAACTTTACAGTATTTTTTCTCGGCTTATCGTATACGATTTCTAGTAAGCCTCCATTATCTGATGTTGCACTTACTGTCCCCTCTACATCTAATTCAGTCTTTGCAGTATCTACTCTTGAAGAATACTGTCTTAACTTTCTAAAGGCCATCTGAAACTGCCTTAGATTTAATATTTCATCTTCTCTAAAGTCTTTAAAGTGTCTCTCCCCTGCAACCTGAACTGCTGACTGATGTCTTCCTGGGCCACCTACTCTTATTCCTTGGTTATTATACCCACTGTGTCCCATTTTTGAGGTACCACCGGTTCCAATCCAGTAATTTCCTCCGTCATGGCGTTCTTTTTGCTCTTCTTTTCTCTCTTCGAACATCTTTAGAAGCTCATCTAATTCCATTTCTATCTTCTCTTGAAGCTTTTTGTCGTTTATGTCTCTTGTTCTCACATCGCTGTTTAACCAGTCCAAAAATTCCTCTGGAATATCTTCTGGAGTTTCGATTCCATGAAAATACTCAGCAAATACCAAGTCTAGCTTATCATAGTCTGCTTCATGGATAATCAATAAGCTTTTGCAAAGGTTGTAGAATCCAGTTAAGCTAGACTTTGCAAACCCTTTATCCAAGGCTTCTACAAGCACCATCCATTCATTAAATGATACTTTAAGGCCTCTCGCTCTTAATAAGTAAAAAAATTCTAAAAACATCTATTTACCTACCACCTTTTTAGAGAATAACCTTTTTTCTTTATCTCTCCCATTACTTCAATATCCTGATTCTTTTTTAGAAGTACGCCAACAAAAGGTACTTCCTTAGCAATATCCTCTACATCTACACCAGAAATTATTAAGGCTTGTAACCAGTCCAGTAGTTCTGAAGTACTTGGTTTCTTTTGTAAATCATCCATTTCTCTTAGTTCATAAAATGATTTTAATGCGCTCTCACATAATTTTTCTTCAACACTATCAAAATGAACTTCAATGATCTCACGCATCTTATCTATTGTTGGAAATTCAATATAGTGGAAGATACAACGCCTTAGAAATGCATCAGGAAGTTCTTTTTCTGCATTAGAAGTAATAATAACTATAGGTCTATGTTTTGTTTTAATTGTCTCTCTAGTCTCGTTTACATAAAACTCCATCTTGTCAAGTTCCCACAATAAGTCATTTGGGAACTCTAAGTCAGCCTTATCAATTTCATCTATTAATAATACTACCTGCTCGTCTGAAGAAAAGGCTTCTCCTAGCTTTCCTAACTTAATATACTCCTTTATATCCGCTACATTTCCCTCTCCAAACTGGCTATCATATAGTCTCTGTACTGTGTCGTAAACATAAAGACCGTCCTGTGCCTTAGTTGTAGATTTAATTCCCCATATTACTAGCTTTTTCCCTAAAGCCTCTGAAATGGCCTCAGCTAGCATAGTCTTTCCTGTGCCTGGTTCCCCTTTAATTAATAAAGGCTTCTCAAGGGCAATTGCCACATTTACAGACGACTTTAAACTTTCTGTCACTACATAATTACTGCTACCACTAAAAAAGTCCATTTTGTTTTTGCTCATTTTTTTCTCCTATTTTATATTACACTTGCTATTTTTACTGTTCGATAATCTTTATAAAAATTTAGTCGAACACATTATTAACTATTTAATCTAACTATTTCAAGTTTACTAAAGATTATTTATATTAGACTTCGTCTAATATAAAGAGGTTGTATGGCTTTCGCCTTGCTGTACTTGCAATGCGAAAATGCCGAATAAATAATCCTTCGGATTATTTATATTATACATTCTTACCTAGTATGCCTTATTCCAACTAATATAATGCCCTAAGTTGAGATGCTCCGAATCTATAAATTAAGGAAAAATTGTACAAGTATAGGTACCGTTATTGATAAAAACACTCCAACAACAAAAGAATAGACCACCACATTAGGACTAGTGCTTCTTTCAATTACAGGCAAAGCCACATCCATAGTTGAAGCTCCTGGTAAAGCTGTTGTTTCTACATATCCTATTTTTTTAGCCACAATAGGAATTAGAATTATTCCTAGAACTTCCCTTATAACATTATGCATAAATGATATTGCCCCAACTACTTCTGAGTAAGTAGATAGCATAATGGGCGCCATTGTATACCAACCAAACCCAGAGCCAATCATCAAACTTTCTTTTAGGGTAATGGGCAAAAATAAAGAAGTTACCATTACTCCTAATAAGGTTCCTAGTACAATTGCAACAGGAATTGCTAATATTCTAATTCCTACTTTTTTAAAGTTATCAATTACAGTTCCTTCTATCCCAAGCTCAATTCCTACAAATAAAATGATTATTGATAAACCTCCAACTAAAAGGTATTCTGTATATGGCAATAATGAAGCTGGAAAAAAGAAATATCCTATTAGGATTCCAATGATTACCGAAATGATTATACTTCTAGTCATTTGCCTTTTCTCCTTTCCTGTTAATTTTCATAAGTTTTCTCACAAAAAATACAGCTATTACGCTTCCGGTCATAGCTGCTAGTGCTGTAATCAAGCCTGAAAGCCCAATAGTTCCTAACCCTTTAACTACATCCTCATTTGTTCCAAGGCGAATCCCCATAGATAATATCATAATAATAATCAATACTGTCTGAAAAGGGCCTACCCAAGAGATTTTGTATTTATCGCTTTTCTTTTTTCTGATTACACTACCTATAAGGTAACCTACTACTGCTACACTTAAATACCATACTAATAAAGCCATTCTCTCTCCTTACTGAAATTAATCTTCTGTGTTTTTGGGGATTTCTAAATCTAATCTTTCAATTTTTTGATACAACAGAGGTCTGGAAATTTTTAACAACTTTGCAGCTTCTGTTTTATTGTAATTCGTAACCTTAAGGGACTCTAGTATAAGTCGCTTTTCAACTTCTTTTTTTGCCTCTTCTATTGGATTTACTTCATACTTTCCAAAATCTATTTTTTCTTCTTCTTTCCAACTAAAATGTTCTTCTAAAAGAACTTCTCCATCAGCATAGTTTATTGCTCTTTCTATTGCGTTTTGTAATTCTCTGATATTACCTGGCCATTCCCTATTAACAAGAATTTTCATTATATCATCACTAATTTTTTGAATATTTCTACCCATTTGATGGTTTAATTTGTTTACTAAATCATCTACTATCGCTGGGATATCCTCTTTTCGTTCTCTTAAGTTAGGCATTTTTATTTCAACTACATTAAGTCTATAGTATAAATCTAGCCTAAAATCTCCAGCTTTAGTCATTTCTAACAAGTCTTTATTGCTAGCAACAATTATTCTTGTATCTATAGGAATACTTTTCGTTCCCCCTACCCTATCTATTTCTTTTTCTTGAAGGACTCTAAGAAGTTTTGGCTGTAATGATATAGGAAGCTGATTAATTTCATCAATGAACAAAGTACCTTTATTGGCTATTTCAAATTTACCAATTTTTCCTTCTTTACTCGCTCCAGTAAAAGTTCCACCTTCATAACCAAACAATTCTGATTCAGCTATACTTTCTGGAATTGTTGCCGCATTAATCCTTATCAAATCTTTATTTTTTCTAGAGCTAAGATTGTGAATTGCATGGGCAACTACTTCTTTCCCTGTTCCTGTTTCGCCACTAATAAGTACTGTTGAAGAAGTTCTAGCTGCGTGCATTATTAATTCTCTAACTTTTTGCATCTTGGGAGAGGTTCCTACCAAATTATTTATTGAGTATTTAGTTCCTCTAAGATTTTTCACTTCTTCTCTATAATAATCAATTGTATCATTATTAAACAAATTATATTTATCATAATATTCGTCCATAATTTCTCCAGAGAGAAATATATCATACTCTAAGATTCCTACTTTTTTTCCATTTTCATATATAGGAACATTCATACTAACTCCGGTTTTGTCATGAATATGATAAAAAACCTTTACTGGCTCAGTAATTCCTAGATTTTCCACCATTTTTGAGTCAGGAAAGACTTCAAGCACGTGGCTTCCAACTGCTCCATTGTAGTCAACTTTTAAGTATTCTGTGCATTGCTTTGTAATATACTTAATTATCCCATCCATATCGATTAGAATAACTCCATTAACTGCCTCCAATATTTTATTATATAGTTTGCTATTTAGATTAACCATATTACCTCCATACACTTCTTCTATTTTATCAAAGATATTGAAGTACCGTCAAGAGTTTATTAGTATTATGCGATTTTCTCTTCATAATTGTAAAAAAACTTCCACGTTTAAACAAAAGGTTAAACATGGAAGCTTTCACTTAACAATTTAATATTCTATTTCTAAAGCCTTTCGAAATTCCTTACATTTTATGATGTAGGGTGAAAGATGCAGCTCGAAATTTTATTTTTCATATCTATTAACAAGTAGGCACTTCGTTCTGCTTGTTAATAACTTCTACTTTTCAAATACTACTTTGCCATCCATAATAGTAGTAATTACCTCTGCAGTTCTAACTTCCTGAGGGGAAACCTCAAAAAGATTTCTATCAATTACTGCAATATCTGCAAGCATCCCTTCTTCTAAAGTTCCCATTTCCTTTTCTCTGCTAACTGAAAAGGCAGAACCATATGTATAGGCTTTTATTAACTCTGCCATAGTAAGTTTCTGAGAAGGGTTCCATCCACCTTCTGGGAGTCCATCATCATGCTCTCTAGTTAATCCTCTATGAAGTTCATTGAATGGGTTATTATCAACTACTGGACAATCACTGCCTAGGGCAAGAACTCCTGCTTCTTCCAATAATCTTTTGAAACTCCAGGTTTTGGCCGCCATCTCTTCCCCTAATACAGTTCTATATTCTTCTTCTTCCCAGCTAGGTATTAATCCTAAATGTTCTGGTTGTACCGAAGGAATAATTCCTAGCTCTCCAAAACGTTTAAAGTCTGCATCATCCACCATTTCACAATGTTCAATAGCATGTCTAGCTTTATTTTTGCCATATTTTTTAATAGCATTTTCAAAACAGTCTAGGGTAAATCGTATGGCATAGTCTCCAATTGCATGGATTTTCACAGAAAGTTCTCTCTTATGTGCTTCTTCAATTGCTGACTTAAATTGGCTTAATTCGTTTAATTGAGTTCCTTTGTTTCCTGGAGCGTCATGATAATCTTCAAGCATTAAGGCAGTATGTGTAGGAATTACTCCATCTACAAACTGTTTTAATAGATTCATTCTAATTTTTTCAGTCTTATAGATATTGGTATTTTCTTTTGCTTTGTCTAAATCTCCAAAAAGGTTAGTTGCGCTATGTACCCTTAATGTTAGTTCTCCATCATCTTCCATCTTCTTTAAAACTTCTGGGTTACCTAAATCTCTACCAAAATACGGCTGAACATCAACTACAGATGTAATGCCAAGAGGTAAGGCTGTTTTAATAAAGTTTCTAATAAAGTCTTTTTCTACTTCTTCATCAAAGTCTAAAGCAAACTTAGAAACCAATGCTATAGCCGACTCATATAAAAAGCCTGTAGCTTCTCCATTTTCATCTCGTCTTATTTCTCCGCCAAATGGATTTTCTGTATCCTTATCTATTCCTGCTACTTCTAATGCCTTTGAATTTACCCATCCATTATGAGCTTCAGCATTTAATAATAATACTGGTTGATCAGGAAAGTATTTGTCTAAAGTTTCTTTGGTAGGAAAGTTTTTTTCTGGCCATCTAAA
>CAYJGT010000047.1:0-12562 GCA_964370035.1 uncultured Oscillospiraceae bacterium | reverse complement strand
AAGAAAATTTAATTGCCAATAAAATATCTTTAGAAGAAATCCGAAAGCAAATTGGCGTAGATAGCTTATCTTACATTAGCCTAAAAGGTCTAAAAATTTCTTGTTCAACATCAGGGATGAAATTTTGCACTAACTGTTTCAGTGGAGACTTTAAAAAAATAGGTGTAGGAAAAAAACAATTGCTTTCTGAAGAAAACAGAAACTAACCATTTTGTTTTAGTTTATATTAGCTGAAATAAGATATAGTTTTTAAAGAATGATAGATTAAAAACAAAATTTCATCAGAACTCTTTATAAATATAAAACAAGGTTTTCAGACCTTGCTTATTGACATGTCATCAAGGGCATGTATACTAATGTAAAGGGTGCGAGAGTTATTATCTACTGCCCGCACCCTAATTTTTATTTGAATATTCTATACTTTTCAGAGTTTACACAAACTTTGAAACAGTCTCTTTTTAGGATTTATATCTGCTCTAACTCTCCTTACTCAACAATGCACCTAATAGTTTGTTACTATGTTATATAAAATTATATAAATCTCTTAATAGTGTCTTCTATATTGTCTCTTGAAGCCTTATCTGGTGTTAAAACTTCCACTTTTTCTCCATCTTTATAAAAAATTACAGTAGGAATACTCATAACCTTTTGGCCTATAGCAATTTTTCTAGAATCCCCTATGTTCAATTTACAGAACTTAATTTTATTCTCATATGTTTCTGAAAGTTCCTGGAAATGAGGCATCAACGCGCTACAAGGGGCACAACCTTCTCCATAAAAATCCACCACTACAACCCCTTCTGCTTTCAACACTTCAAGTTCAAAGTTATCTTTATTACAAATTAACATCTTTTCCTCCTTGCTCTAATTAATAGTACTTTTATTCATTCAACAACTCAACTTTAATATATATCTACCCTTAATTTAATAAAAACAACAAAATAAATCTATTAATATTAATTTACCAGTATAAATTCATTACATGCCATTGAACAGCATAACTAAACAATAAGGTAGAGTTTCAAATCACTAAAATAATCAATTTGAGAGTTAGAAGGAATTAATTTCTCTAGGTTTTCCTTGTAGTGTTTTCTCTACAACATACCGAATAAATAAAAATAGTGCAATAACATTTGCCACTGCACTATTATATATTATTTTTGATTGCTTAACTTCAAGAATTATTTGAAGCATAAACCCTTTACTTCTTTACTTGGACTTCGTCAAATATTCCATCATTTTAACTAAGTTTCTCCTCGGAGTATTTATGCACTTCGCATCACCTTATCCAAAGTCCTTGTTTATGTCTCTTTCAAATTCATGTTGCTGAGGATAGTTACTATCATCAAAACTTTTTTCCAAATTCTCTATTGCAGTTTTTTGTTTTCTGCTTAACTTAGTAGGAATTTCTACATTTACTTTCACATATAGAGAACCTTTTCTTCCGCTCCTTGGATCTGGGAGTCCTTTATCTTTTATTCTAAATACTGTTCCATTTTGAGTTCCCGAAGGAATTTTATAGGAAATTTTTTCTCCAACAGATTGAATGATTATTTTATCTCCGAGAGATGCCTGCATAAAACTAATTGGCATTTCTAAATATAAGTCCGAGCCTGCTCTTTGAAAAACTGTATCATTTTTCACATCTATAACAATATACAAATCTCCCATAGGTCCACCATTTTTCCCTGGGAGACCTTGCCCCTTAATAGGCACAACAGAGTCTGTATCTACACCTGCAGGAATTTTCACCTTAAGCTTAACTTCCTTTTTCACTTCCCCAGAGCCATGACAATCTCCACAAGGCTTTTCTATTACTTGACCCGTACCACTACACTCCCTACAAGGAGCTGAACTTTGGAAGTTTCCAAATGGTGTTCTCTGGACAGATTGAACCTCCCCTGACCCTCCACAGTTTCCACATGTTTTTTTTGAAGTCCCTTCAGCAGCACCTGTCCCTGAGCAGGTTTCACATACTACATTTTTTTTCATTTTAATGGTTTTTTCTACACCAAAAGCGGCTTCTTTAAAGCTAATCACTAATCTTTGCTGAAGATCTTTTCCTTTCATTGGTCCATTTCTTCTTTGCTGGCTATAACCACTCTTACCACCACCAAACATACTACCAAAGACATCAAAAATATCTTCAAAGCCCGAAAAGCCACCAGCTCCTCCACCGAAGCCTCCTCCTCCAAAGCCTGCATTAGGATCTACTCCTGCATGGCCGAATTTGTCATACTTATTCTTTTTATCAGGGTCACTTAGTATACTATAAGCTTCATTAGCTTCTTTAAATGCCTCTTCCGCCTCTTTGTTATCAGGATTCTTATCAGGATGGTATTTCATTGCTTTTTTTCTATATGCTGATTTTATTTCTTTATCAGAAGCTCCTTTATCAATTCCTAGAACTTCGTAATAATCTCTTTTTTCTGCCATCTTTTTTCCCTTTGCTTATACGTACACATAGCGAAACAAGGAAATACATCCTTGAATCACTATGGTCTGCTTATTAAATCTTATTTTTTGCTAGAATAATAGTTTTCATTATACTAATTCTTCTTTTCTTCTTCTTCATCAACTACTTCAAATTCCGCATCTACAACACCATCATCTTCTGGTTGCTGAGCTTCTTGGCCATCCATATTTCCTTCAGGATTTTGTTGCCCTTGAGCTTGTTGATACATCTTCGAAGAAATTGTATGGAATTTTTCAGTTAGGACTTCTGTCTTTTCTTTAATCTCTTCAACTGTTCCGTTTTCCATGACCTTAGCTAAATCTTCCTTAGCTCCAACAATGTCATTCTTCTCTTCTTCTGATAAACTACCCTCAATTTCTTTTAAGTTCTTTTCAGTTTCATATATTAAAGTTTCTGCTTGGTTTCTAACCTCAACCTCTTCTTTTCTCTTCTTATCTTCTTCTGCAAATTGCTCTGCCTCTTTGATTTTAGCTTCTACTTCTTCATCTGAAAGCTTACTTGAAGATGTGATTGTAATACTTTGCTCTTTGCCAGTTCCCATGTCCTTCGCATATACATTTACTATACCATTTGCATCTATATCAAAAGTAACTTCGATTTGAGGAACTCCTCGACGAGCTGGAGGTATTCCTGAAAGTTGGAATCTGCCTAAAGTAATATTTCCTGCGGCCATATCTCTTTCCCCTTGAAGAACATGTATATCTACTGCTGTTTGGTTATCTGCTGCTGTAGAGAATACTTGGCTCTTCTTAGTAGGTATAGTTGTATTTCTTTCGATTAGCTTAGTCGCAACTCCACCTAAAGTTTCAATGGATAATGAAAGTGGAGTTACATCTAATAATAGTACATCTTTAACCTCTCCTGTTAATACTCCCGCTTGAATTGCTGCACCTATAGCTACACACTCATCAGGGTTAATTCCTTTGAAAGGCTCTTTTCCTGTTTCTTTCTTTACTGCCTCTTGAACTGCTGGGATTCTTGTAGAACCACCAACCAACAGAACTTTTGCAAGGTCTCCGTTTGATACTTCTGCATCTTTCATCGCCTTCTTTAATGGTTCTATTGTTTTTTCTACCAAACTAGCTGTAAGCTGTTCAAACTTAGCTCTAGTAATATCTAGATTAAGATGAAGTGGGCCTGCATCACTTACTGTAATAAACGGTAAATTAACATTAGTTGTTTGTGCGCTTGAAAGCTCTTTTTTAGCTTTCTCTGCCGCTTCTTTAAGTCTTTGAAGTGCCATTTTGTCAGATCTCAAGTCTACTCCATTCTCTTTAGCAAAAGTATCTGCCATGAACTTTAATAAAGCTTCATCAAAGTCATCTCCTCCAAGCTTATTATTTCCACTTGTAGCAAGTACTTCAAATACGCCATCTCCTAATTCTAGTATCGACACATCAAAAGTACCGCCACCTAAATCATAGACTAATATTTTATGATGATCCGTTTCTTTATCAAGCCCATAAGCTAATGCTGCTGCAGTTGGCTCGTTAATGATTCTTTTTACATCTAGGCCTGCAATTTTCCCTGCATCTTTAGTCGCTTGTTTTTGGCTATCTGTAAAGTATGCTGGTACTGTAATTACAGCTTCAGTTACGGCCTCTCCTAGATATGCTTCTGCATCTGCTTTTAATTTTGCCAAAGTCATAGCAGAAATATCTTGTGGAGTATAATCTTTTCCATCAACTGTAACCTTGTGGTCAGTTCCCATATATCTTTTAATTGATGCAAATGTTCTTTCTGGATTTGTCACCGCTTGTCTCTTAGCTGTTTCTCCAACTAATCTTTCTCCCGCCTTAGTGAAACCTACAATTGAAGGTGTTGTTCTTAGACCTTCTGAATTAGTAACTACTACAGGCTCTCCTCCTTCTAATACCGATACACATGAGTTTGTTGTACCTAAGTCAATTCCTATTACTTTTCCCATTTTGTTCTCCTTTTCTTGAACCTCTCCTTTATTTAATCTAAATTAAATAAAGAAGTTTCTTACAATTTATTTATTTAATTTTAAACTTTTTTATTCCGTAACATAAATCGCAAAATCCACGTTTTGTTTTAGTACAATTTAAGTTACGATTCTTATTGTCCCACTTTAACCATAGAAGGTCTAACAACCCTTCCTTTTAAAGTATAGCCTTTTTGCATCACTGCAATAACAGTATCTTTTTTATCTTCACCCAAGTCTTCCATCATTACTGCATTATGAAAATTTGGGTCAAAAGGTTGTCCTAAGGCTTCTATCTCTTCTACTCCTGCATCTGTCATTACTGCCTTAAGTTGTTCAAGTATCATTTCCATGCCATCATGAAATTTACTATCTTCCTCAGGAGTATGAACCAAAGCTCTTTCAAAATTATCTACAACATCTAGCAGCTTGCTTATTATTTTTTCGTTTGCGTAAGCGTGGATATCAGATTTTTCTTTTTCTACTCTTCTCTTATAATTTTGAAAATCAGCCATTAATCTAACATAGCTAGAACTATCTTCTTCTACCTTTTCAGGTTCTTTCTCTTCTGCTATATCATCTTCATTTTCTTTTGATCCTTCAGTTTCCTTCTCAGCAGCTTTATCATCTTCAGTATTTTCTGATTTTTCTAGCCCTTCTGTCTCTTTTTCTTTCGATTTCTCTGGATTTCCTCTTTTATTCGTCTCTTTATTTGCAATTTCTTCTTTTACTGTTTCATTTTCCTCTTCTACAACAATCTTTTCTTCACTCACTATCTTTCCCGTCTCCTTCCTTAACGCCATAAGCTTGGCTAATGTTATCTGTCAAATACTTTACAACTGATGTTATTTCACTATATTTCATTCTAGTAGGCCCAATCACTCCAAGCTTCCCTACTAATTTTCCATCAACATGATATGTAGCTGTAATAACACTGCAGTCTTGCATACCATCTTTATGATTTTCATCTCCAATGGTTATAATTATCCCATCATCTCTTTCTTCAAGGGTTCTGGTAAAATCATCTTTTTTATTAACCATTTCCATAAACATTCTAGCCTTATCAATATCACTATACTCTGGTAAGGCAAAAATATTAGTTAAACCATCCATATATAAATTTACATTTAACATTTCTTCTAATATATTCATAAAATTAGGCATGATGTTTTCTGCCAATTTGCTAAAAGCAGAAATATCTTTTGTCAACGTATTTATTATGTCTGTTGTTAAAGCTTCTCCCAATGTTTTGCCTTTAAAAGTGTAAGTCATAGATTTTGATATTACTGTTAATGCTTCTTCTGTATATGGTACTGATATTGAAAGTGCAGTATTTGAAACTTTACCACTCTCTGACACTATCATTAGTATAATTGTTTCTTCGTCTACTGGAAGTAATCTAATATACCTTACAGTATCAAGATCTGACTTTGGAGTAATGGCAAAAGATGTTAAATGGGTGATTTCTGACAAAAGTTTTGCAGCATGTTCTACCGTTTTATCTAATTCCTTTACATTGGAATATAGTCTATCTGCAATTTGAGTTTTCACATCTTCTGTCAACTCGTGATCTTTCATCATTTCGTCAACATAATATCTATATGCTTTTTCGGACGGAACTCTTCCTGCAGAAGTATGTGGGTGAGTAAGAAATCCCATTTCTTCCAAGTCTGACATTTCGTTTCTGATAGTAGCTGGGCTAATTCCAAGCTCATATCTTTTTGATAGAGTCCGTGAACCTACAGGTTCTGCAGTCTTAACGAAATCGCCAATTATCGCTTGTAGAATTTTCATTTTTCTTTCTGTTAGCATATCTTGCCCTCCTTTCTGCGTTGTTAGCACTCACTTAGATTGAGTGCTAATTAAATTATACATTTTTAAAAAAAATAGTCAATACATTTTTTGAATTTTTTAGAACTATTTATCCCAACTATTTATCCTCCATTAATTTTAATTTAATCCCCTTATTTTCATTGTACTTTCAAGTTGAAGGTTACTTTCTTAATCCTCAAACTTGTTTTTTTAAATCAAAATTAATTTTTATTATTATTCAAAAAATATCATTGCTTTCAAATTTTTCTGCCACCATTATTATTTCACTTCTTTATTTTTCTTCAGTAAAATATTAAAACTTGATTTATAGAGCCCTTTTTTCAGTGTTATTATTTCTCTATTGTGGTATAATTCTACTAGTAAATGTAACATTGGAGGTATATATGACAACAGTTAAATCAAGAAAAGAAATAGATAAAAAGTTCAAGTGGAACATAGAAGATATGTTCAGCGATAAAAGCCTCTGGGAGAAAGATCTAACTACTTCAATAGAGTTAAGCAAGGAGTTTTCTGTTTTTTCAGGTAAGCTTTTATCTTCCCCTCAGTTCCTTTTAAACGCCTTAACTGCCAAGGATAAAATATGGCAACTCCTTGAAAAAGTTTTTGTATTTGCGAGAATGAAAAAAGATGAAGATAATACTGATGAAGAATTTCAAGCAATGTGTGATAAAGCAACTGTGGCCATTTCTACTGTTAGTACAAACACTTCTTTTTTTGTTCCAGAACTTTTAGAAGGAAATATTGAAACGATAAAAGAATTTATTTCTCAAAATAAAAATCTCGAAACTTATGAGTTTTATTTATTAGATATGTTTAGAGAAAAAGATCATGTGCTCTCCAAAAGTGAAGAAGCTTTAATTGCTAATCTTAGCCAGCTCTTCCCTGCAACAAATGATATTTTCACAATGCTTAATAATGGAGATATGGTTTTCGGTACAGTTAAGGATGATGAAGACAAAGAAGTTACCCTTACTCATGGAAACTACATTAAGTTTATGGAATCAAAAAATAGAGAAGTTCGAGAAGAAGCTTATAAATCAATGTACAATGCCTATAAAGCTCTGATAAATACCATAGCGACTATGTATAATTATAATAGTAAAACTGATGTAGTAACTGCAAATATCAGAAAGTACCCTTCTGCACTTGAAGCATCATTATCTTCTGATAATATAAAAAAAGAAGTTTATACCAATTTAATTGATCAAGTAAATGAATATTTACCTTCTTTACATAAGTATATGCAAATAAGAAAAGAGTTGCTTGGAGTAGACGAATTGAAAATGCACGATGTCTATGTCCCATTAATTAATCTACCAGAAACTAAAATTTCATTTGAAGAAGGTGTACAGACTATGTTGAATTCTGTTAAACCGTTAGGAGATGAATATGTTACTAGTGTAGAGAATGGAATTAATTCTGGTTGGATAGATGTTTATGAAAACAAAGGAAAAACAAGTGGAGCTTATAGCTTTGGCTGTTATGACAGCATGCCTTATATTTTGTTGAATTATACAGATACCCTAAAAGATGTATTTACCTTAGTACATGAAATGGGGCATTCAATGCACTCTTACTATACAAGAAAAACTCAACCTTTTATTTATGGAGGCCATTCAATTTTTACTGCTGAAGTTGCTTCTACAGTAAATGAAAAGCTTCTCCTTGCTTATTTAACTGAAAATAACAAGGATATAGAAATGAAAAAATATCTGATTAATTTCCACATTGAAGAGTTTAGAACAACATTGTTTAGGCAAACAATGTTTGCAGAATTTGAAATGAAAACCCATGATTTACTAGAGAGCGGAGGAGTTCTAACTGCAGAAGGTATGTGCCAAATGTATTATGAACTAAACAAAAAATACTTTGGCCCAGCACTAGCTGAAGATGAATTTATCAAGTACGAATGGGCAAGAATCCCTCATTTTTATAGGGCTTTTTATGTATATAAATATGCAACAGGTTTTTCAGCAGCTACTGCAATATCACACAAGATATTGACCGAAGGTGCTTCTGCAAGAAACAACTATATAGAATTCTTAAAAAGTGGAGAGAAAGACCACCCTATAGAGCTACTTAAAATAGCTGGCGTAGATATGGGCAGCCCTACTCCTGTAGCCGATGCTATGAAAGCATTTAAATCTTTAGTTGACCAGTTTGGTAACATTATAAAATCTTAGATGCTAAATAGTAATCTTTATGTCTCTTGATTTTCAAAGTTATAAACCTTAAAAATCAAGAGGTAACTTCACCTTTAGCTATTGTTTATATACGCAAAAATAAATTTAAAATAATTTTTATATTAGTAACTCCTTACTTATTTTGAAAGGCAAAGGAAATGAGCAAAAATATTTTAATCTGTCCTAATAACAAACCTGCTTCTTTAGAAACCGCTACTCAATTGACGAATAAATTAACAGATGCAGGATTTAATGTAATGTGCGACCTTACTGACAGCACTGATCTACTTATCTCTGTAGGAGGAGATGGCGCAACACTAAACGCGTTACACAAGTATAACTTTCCTTCCGTTCCTATTATTGGTGTCAATACAGGAACTTTAGGGTTTTTTCAAGAAATTCATCCACAGCAGTTAGACGAATTTATTGACCACTATAAAAACAACAAATACAATTTACAACCATTATCTACAGTTGAAGCTACAATCACTACCGATAAAGGTACTTTTAAACGAAAAGGATTGAATGAAGTTGTTATTTCAGGTGGACGACCTGCTATAGTTCATATTGATATTTCAATTGACAACACTTTCATACAAAAGTTTAGCGGAGACGCCTTAGTCGTTTCTACCCCTGCAGGAAGTACTGCATATAACTATTCAACAGGGGGCGCTATTGTGGACCCAAGGCTTAAACTCTTACAGCTAACCCCAGTGGCACCCATGAATACTACTGCTTATAGATCATTTACGTCTAGTCTACTATTGCCTCCTGATTTGCCTGTATTTATAAGACCCGAAGAAGGTGGAAATAAATTTCTTTCAATTATTTCAGATGGTGTAGATTATGACTACTATAACGTTATCGAAGTAAAAATAGAATTTGCCAAGGAGGTAGTTAACTTACTTAGATTCGAATCATACGAATTTTGGTCAAAAGTTAAAAGTAAGTTTTTATAATAAACATATGAATCAATTTACATATATAGTGACAAAAGAAGATGTGGAAGAAAAGTTCCCAGTGAAAACCTTGCTGAGAAAAAGATTTGATTTTTCCACAAGACTTAGAAATAAAATCAAGCGAAACTCTACCGTATTAGTCAATGATAAAATTGCGGTCTTTTGGACCATACCAAAAGAGGGAGATGAAATAAAAGTTTTGCTCCCTGAAGAGAATAATAATTTTCTTCCTGAAAATATCCCACTTAACATAATTTTGGAAGATGACCATCTTTTAATCCTAAATAAGCCCCCAGGAATAGTCGCCCATCCTACAAAAGGCCAACCTTGTCATACCCTATCTAACGGAATTTCCTTTTATCAACAAGAAAATAGCCAGAACTATAAAGTGCGTTTCATCAACAGAATTGATATGGATACCTCTGGAATAATAATGATTGCCAAAACATCTTATGCCCAAGACATTATAACCAAAGAAATGAAAGCTAATCAAGTTGAGAAGATTTATTCTGCTTTGATCTTTGGAATAATGGATAAAAAAGAAGGTAAAATTAACCTTCCCATTGGACGACCAAGTGATGAAAGCGTAATGAGGAAAGTTATGGAAGATGGACAAGAGTCAATTACCTATTACTCTGTAATAGAAGAGTTTAATGACAAGTATAGTCTACTCTCTTTAAAACTTGAAACTGGCCGTACACATCAAATAAGGGTGCATCTGTCCCATTTAGGGCATCCAATTGTGGGCGATTATTTATACGGGGGAGATAGTCCAAAATTAATCGAACGGCAGGCTTTACATGCAGAGCGTATATCTTTTACCCACCCAGCCACTAAAGAAAGAGTAACCCTCCACGCCCCTCTCCCAGAAGATATCCTTTTAGCAATTAACAAACTAAGCAAAAAAAGAAAGTAACTGTATTCACAATTATCCATATATAGATAACTCTAAATATTAAAAAAGCACTTTGTACTATTACAAAGTGCTTTATAACTATCATCGATTCCTAGTCTTCTACTACAGATTTTCCATCATAAAAGTTACAAGTAGGGCAAACTCTATGTGGAAGCTTAGGCTCATGACACTGAGGACAAGTAGATAATCCTGGTAAAGCCATCTTCATATTCGGCGCTCTTCTCTTATCTCTCCTAGCTTTTGAAATTTTTCGTTTAGGTACTGCCATTGTCTACACCTCCTTCTTTAGTAGTTCTGTTCAACACAGCTATTATATTCTACACTCGAAATAGCTTTTTGTCAATACATTTCCTACTCTATTTTTATTTAATATTTCTCTTTAACTCTTAAATTTGAAATCACAATGAAAATCATATCATTATAAGAGCAATAATCCCCTAAGTATGTTCGTTATCCAACAATTCTAGTAGTATCTCTTGCAATTACTAGCTCTTCATTAGTTGGAACAAGAAGTATTTTTACCTTTGAGTCATCTGCAGAAATAACAGTTTCTTTTCCTCTTACTTTATTCTTCTCTGCATCCAATTTAATGCCTAAACCTTCTAAATTAGCACAAATGTCTTCCCTCATAGCTATTCCATTTTCGCCAACGCCTGCAGTAAATACAATTGCATCCACGCCATTCATTTGCGCCATATATGCGCCAATATAGCCTTTTACTTTATGAGCATATACTTCTAGTGCCAATTTAGCTCTATGATTGCCTTCAGCAGCGGCTGCCTCAATATCTCTAAAGTCACTTGAAACTCCTGAAATTCCCAAAACTCCTGATTTTTTATTCAAAACATTATTTGCTCCAGCTGAATCTAACCCTTCTTTTTCCATCAAGAAAGTAACGATAGCAGGGTCAATGTCTCCTGATCTAGTTCCCATTGCTAATCCTTCTAATGGAGTTAGTCCCATTGAAGTATCTACACAAACACCACCATCAACCGCTGCAACCGATGCACCATTTCCTAAGTGACAAGTGATTATTTTTGTATCTTTTGCTTCTTTTCCTAACATTTCTGCAGCTCTTCCTGAAACATAAAAATGACTTGTTCCATGGAATCCATATTTTCTTACTCCATACTTTTCATAATACTCATATGGTAATGCGTAAATATAAGCTTCTGCAGGCATAGTCTGATGGAACGCAGTGTCAAACACTCCTACCATTGGAGTTGTAGGCATAAGTTCTTGGCAAGCTCCAATACCTAATAGATTCGCTGGGTTATGTAAAGGTGCAAGTTCAACACACTCTTCCAGTGCATCAATTACTTCCTCTGTAATTAAAACTGATGTTGCAAACTTTTCTCCTCCATGAACAACTCGATGTCCTACAGCAGATATTTCATCCATTGAAGCAACAACACCCTGCTCAGGGTCAATTATAGTATTTAAAACATGCCCAATTGCATCTTTATGATCATTCATCGGAACTTCAAGTTTCCATTTTTCCATTCCATCTTTTTCATTGATAAGTACACTACCTTCAATGCCTATTCTTTCTACTAATCCTACTGTCAATGCAGTTTCTGTTGACATATCAATTACTTGATACTTTAGAGACGAACTCCCGCAGTTAATTACTAATACTTTCATTTCTTCCTCCATACTTTATTATATTTTTTATTATTAATATTTTATTTAAAATATTTAAACCATATTATTTTCTAAATTAGATCTCAACGCCTACAACTACCATTCTGGCTAAATCTGATGTACTCTTAGCGCAAGTTGATAGTGATATTAATTGTTGCGGATATTGAGGTTTCTCCCCCACTAAATAAGTAGAATTTTCCCAAAGTCCATTTACATATTCATTATATAGCTTTTCTCCTTGCAAACCATCATAATTATAATAAGCAAACTCTTCCGAGTCAATTGGGAGCACTTCTGTTTCAAGAACAGCTACTATTCTATATTCCTTTTCTCCATCTTTAGTCTCAAATGTAAAGTTTCCATTTTCATCTAAGTATTCTTTTTTTGAATAATTTAATAAATCCCTAAACATAGTTCCTGCTATCATACTGTGCCCATGTACTAAGAGGTTGTTTGCTGGTGCATTTATATCTGAAAATCCACTTAGGAAAAGACTCCCCGATTCTGAATACTCTTCTTCAAAATTTTTATACAAATAGTATTCAGAGTTATCTGGAGTCCACATTACAGGGTAATCAATTACTGTTCCTGGGACTTTTAACCAAC
>CAYJGT010000046.1:0-12933 GCA_964370035.1 uncultured Oscillospiraceae bacterium | reverse complement strand
GAAATGTATAAAGCCTAAACCTAATAAATTAGCGGTCCCGAGAGGGGCCGCTTTTAATTACATGGGAAAATTGGAATATGTTTCGTCTGAGCTGTGGCAGAAGGAAAAGCCACATTTCCTTTAACATGAATAAAGAATAATAAAAATAAGTACAAAATTTTTTATTGTAATTAAAAATACCTAGAAAAGTAGCAAATGTTGTTGCGGTTGGATTGTTAAAATAAGTATATGATAAATAATTAAGTAATAATTTAAGTAATAACTAAAAATGATTTGTGGAATATATCACTACTTAAATTAAAGGGAATGTGGAGGAAGAAATGAAAAAGGGGAACAAAAGAAAGGTAATAGCATTAATACTTACCATGACAATGCTATTAGGAAGTGTTCAGACGACATTTGCTAATACAGGAAAGTCAAAGTCAGAGACGGAATTTATGACAAACTATTTTCAAGCTGTTCAAAGTGATGATGAGGTGGAAAAAGACGAATTAAGAGCGATTGAAGCTTCATTGGAACGAAAAAGTGGATATAGTTCAAACAAAACATTTGATGAAGCAATGAGCAGTTTGACTGTGAATGCGGAAAATCCAATAGCAGGTGAAAAATCAGTATTTTTTGACGGGAAAAGTGAAACTGAAATAAATGAAAATAAAGAAAAAGGAATAGTGAAAATTGCAATTGATGCAAAAGCTCAACTAACAACTACAACACCAGTAGATGTAATGTTCGTAACAGATCATTCAGGAACAATGAATACTAACATTACATCTAGTGCTCCTAAAAGTTACATGGTAGACACTACACCATCTATGAACCCAGACTTATTATATAGAACTGTATATGAAGTGACGGGATCAGATGGCGAAGTTTCATATATAGCTTACTACTTTAACCCTCATGAATTTAGGGATGGTAGTGGAAATAAAGTTGGTATTAATAGTTGGCATAAAGGAATGATAAAGGCAACAGACAATAATTTTAAGAGCTATGTTGAAAACGAATTGAATGATGAAGAGTTAAAGAACACCATTACAACAGGCTCATATAATAATTTAGGAGATGATAAAGGGTACCCTTACCAAATGGAGCATTTTAGGTTCAATAAGGGAGTTGATAATTCAACTGCAGAAAGAATTTTTGAAATAAAGGATAAGAAGACGGTAAATCTCAAAGATTATGAAAAGTTTACTAATAAGAGAACAAATGCAGAGAAAAACAGTTATAAAAGAATCCCAGAACCGACAGAAATGCATACTACAGCAGCAACAGTAAGTGGTAATTATTATACTTCTCATTCGGCATTAAGCTCAAATATGAGTGTGCCATATAACTTCAATGCAAGTACAAATCTTAGTTACGATAGATTGTTTATGACTAAGTCTATAACTATGAAGCTAGCAGATACATTAATAGACCAAGGCATAGGAAATAGAGTAGGAACTGTTAACTTTGCGGGAGATGTAAAATACTTTGAAGGCTTAGAGAAATACGAAAAAGGGGCTGAATTACCAGCAGCGTTTTATGATACATCAGGATATAGACATACGAATTGGCAGGGCGGACTTGAAAAAGCAAGAGATGAATTAAAAGAAGAAAATGGAGGAGCACAACCTAATATAGATAGAAAACAATATGTAATATTTATTTCGGATGGTAAACCAACAGTGGGAACAGCAGCCTCGGCAGCGACCGTAGTGGATGAATTGCAAACTGTATATGGTGCTGAAGTAATAGCTATAGGAATTAATTTAACAAGTGCTGATTCAACTTCAATGAATGCCTTAGGAGCTGACTTCTATGAAAATGTAGATTCAGCTAAAAGGATGGAGGAAGTATTTAAGGATATCACGGAAACAAGGATTTACACTCCAGCAAGTCCAACTATTATAGACAAAGTTGGAAATGCATATAGTTTAAAACTAAATGAAAAGTATCCATTAAAACTAGAATGGGAAGAAAATGGAGAAAATAAGTCAGTAGAAATTACAAAAGTAAAGCAACTAAAAAATTACGGAGTGACCCTAAGTGATGATAAAAAGACTATAACGTGGGATTCTTCGAAGGTAAATGGAGAAGAAACAGATACAGTAGTTAATGGAGCAAGAATGAGCTTCTACCAAGACTTTAATGAAAAGAAAGTTAGCAAGAAACATTTTACAAATTCCAATAAAGTGAGTAAGTTTAAGACGAATTTAGGATATGCTGTACTTGGCTGTGACTTTGACAATGATGGGACGCTAGACGCTACTACTGAATTAGATAATCCGGGGTCAATAGTAATAAAAGGATTATCAACAATTACGCTAGAAAAGAATTCTGTGCCAGGGAATGATACTGAAGTAGAAATAGCGGATGCTATTACATATAACTTAGAATTAGTTAATACGGGTAATGTTGATGTAAAAGGGTTAGAAATTAAAGACTTTATTCCAGAAGGAACAGGTTACTTATTAAATGGAAGCTATAATGAAGCTGATAATAGTGTAGGCTTTGAGGAAATAGATGTAGAAAAGAATGCTCGTTCAGAGATGCAAAGCTTCACTGTAAATGTAACTGCAGTGGAAGAAGGCGCCATTATTGAAAATGTAGCAACATTCGCGAAAAGTGGGGACAATTACTTTTTAAATGGTAAAGGAAAATTAGCACTAAAAAGTGGCACAGAAAATAATTCTTTTGATGAAAAAGGAAATCCTGCACTAGAGAGCAATAAGGTAACTCACACATTGGTATCTGAAGAACTAATAGTGCCACCAACACCAGATCCGACGCCAGGGCCAGGCCCAATACCAACGCCGGATCCAGGTCCAACACCAGAACCGATACCAACACCAGCAGCACCACCAGCAGCAGTGGCATTAGTAATTCCGCCAGGAGTAGCTGAAGTATTGGCGATAGCAGATGGAGCAACAACTATCGAAGATACAGAAGTTCCGTTAGCACAGGGTGGAGCAGCATGGTCACTACTAGATCTAATACTAACAGTTGTAACTGGACTATTAGCAGTATCTTTATTAATCACATACTTTACAGGTAGAAAAGAAGAGGAAGAAGAAGAGTATGGAGAAATAAAGAGAAAAGGATTACTAAGAATATTAAGTGCAGTACCAATGATAGGAGCAATAATATTATTCATCTTAACTCAAGATATGACACTACCAATGATCATAGTAGATGAGTGGACAATAGTATTTGCAGCAATAACATTAGTACAAGGAGCAATAACATTCTTCTCAAGAAAAAAAGTAGAAGAAGATGACGATCAAGCAATGGTTTAATCTAAATGACATTTTAAGAATAGAAAATTGACTGAAAAGCAAATTGAAAATTCGAAGTTAAATGTATAGAACATAAAGTCTAATAACTAGCGGTCTCGAAAGGGGCCGCTTTTTTATGGAGAAATGTTGAAATTAAGGCAAATGATAATAGAAAAAGTTTGAAAATCTATTGCTTTTTATTAAGAAATATGATATTCTTTATAAGAATAAAGATATTACTAAAGAGTGGGTAACCACTCTTTTATGTTTTTTAAGGAAGAAAAGTATGGCGAAAGAAAAAATAAAAGATTTTTTACAGAGAGTTTCTAAGGACTTTTTGCAAAATGAAGGGTACGAGCTCTATAATGTAGAGTTTGTAAAAGAGGGCAAAGACTGGTTTTTGAGAATATACATAGATAGAATTGACGGAGAAGGAATATCTATGGATGACTGCGAAAAAGTTAGCAGATTTGTTAGTGATACTCTAGACAGAGATGATCCTATCACCCAAAACTATTATTTAGAGGTATCTTCTCCAGGGATTGATAGAGAACTATTTACCTTAGAGCATTATCAAAGATTTACTGGACAAATAGTTGAAATCAAGCTGTATGAACCTATTGATAACAGTAAAAAAATTGAAGGTAAACTCTTGGGTGCAAATATAGATGCAATTGAAATAGAAAAAGAAGGAAAAATAATTAGAATAGAAATGGGCCAAGTGGCAAAATGCAAATTAGCAGTAATTTTTTAGGAGGAAGAAATGAAAAAGAAAGAGGAGTTAGGAGTGAATTTCCTAGATGCACTTAGTCAGTTAGAGGAAGAAAAGGGGATTTCGAAAGAAGGAATTATTGAAGCATTAGAAGCTGCACTTTCTTCTTCGTATAAAAAGAACTATAACAAAGAACAAGATATAGCGGTAAGGTTTGATAAAGATACAGGCAATGTTATTATTTTCAAAAGAAAATATGTTGTGGAAGAAGTTGCCGATGAAAATGTTGAAGTATCACTAGAGGAAGCAAGAGAGCTTCATGAAAGCTATGAAGTCGGAGATATTATTGAGTATCACCTGAAAACAGAGGATTTTTCTAGAATCGCCGCACAAACTGCTAAACAATTAGTAGTGCAAAAAATTAGAGAAATGGAAAGAAATATAATTTATGATAATTTCATTGAGAAACAAGGATCTGTAGTAATGGGGCAGGTTCAGAGAGTTAGCAATGATACGATTTTTATTGCTGTAGATAAAACAGAGGGATTACTTCCACAAAGAGAGCAAGTTAATGGTGAGCGATTTAGGGTTGGAGATCTAATAAAAGTCTATGTTGTTGATGTGAGAAAGACAACTAAAGGACCTCAAATTTTTGTTTCAAGAAGCCATCCAAATTTAGTGAAAGGACTTTTTGAAGTTGAAGTTCCTGAAATTGAAGAAGGGATTGTTGAAATTATTAGTATTGCTAGAGAGCAAGGATCAAGAACTAAAATTGCGGTTTGGACAAATGATGAGAACATTGATGCTATAGGTGCTTGTGTAGGAGCAAAAGGAAACAGGGTTGAAAGAATAACAGAGGAATTATTTGGAGAGAAAATAGATGTAATTAATTGGAGTGAAAACCCTGTAGAGTTAATTTCTAATGTTTTAAACCCTGCAACTGTAGAAGAAGTCATTGTTGAAGAAGATAAAGTGGCAACAGTGGTTGTTCCTGATATGCAGCTTTCATTAGCTATAGGAAAGTCTGGGCAAAATGTAAGGCTTGCGGCTAAACTTTCGGGTTGGAAACTAGATATTAAGAGCCGTAGCCAGTATGAGGAAATGCTAGAGCAGATGGACACAGATGAAGAAGTGATGGAAGGTGAAGAAACAGACATTGTTGAAGAAATAATAGAATCAGAAGTGAATGTTGAAAATAGTTCAATAGAAATTGAAGAAAACAAAGAAGAGGAAATTGAAGAGTTAGAAGTAGTTGAAGAGACGATTGAGGAAAAAAGTGCTGAAGAAGATAAGGCTGAAGAGCCAGAAGCTCCAGAAGACACGAAGTAAGGGAATCCAATAGTAAGTAGAACTAAATTTTCGCAAGGAGGCAATTTGTGAGAGAACGAAAAATTCCACAAAGAACTTGTATAGGATGTGCTGAGAAGAAACCGCAGATCCAGCTTATAAGGTTTGTGGACACAGATGAAGGGGTTAAGATGGATACTATGGGGAAAGCAGTTGGTAGAGGATGTTACCTGTGCAAGACCGTGGACTGTGTAGAGAAAGCAGAAAAACGAAAAGCTTTTCAAAGAGCATTCAAACGAAACCTTCCGCCCAATGAATTTGAAAAATTAAAAGAAACTGTAAAAAAAGAGGTGATGAAGAGTGAAACCTAAAATAGAAAGTTACTTAGGGTTTGCAAAGAAATCACGAAACCTAGTTGAAGGGGCATATACTTGCGAAGTATATGCGAAAAAAAAGAAGCTTCACCTAGTAATAATTGCAGAAGACCTAGGACAAAGTAGTAAAGATAAAGTCCAATGGTTTTGCGAAAAAGGAGAAGTTGAATTAATTGCCTATTCGGATAAAGAAAGGTTTGGACGAATATTAGGTAAATCAGAAGTTGGAATTATAGGGATAACAAATAAGAACTTTGCGAAAATAATAAAGGATGAAATTGATAAAGAGAGGGGCTGCAATATATGAAAGTACATGAATTGGGAAAAGAAATAAATCAGAAAAGTAAGGACATTATTATAAATGCTGACAAGCTAGGAGTTGAATTAAAAGGACCAAATAGTAATGTTCCAGAAGAAAAAGTTGAAGAGATAAAGAATTCTTTTATAAGTGTAACGAAGGCTGAAAAGCCAGTAACAGAGAAGAAAGCTGATAATAAGAATGTTAAGCAGGCTGCACCAAAGGAGACTCCAGTAGTCCCTACTGCGGTTGCAGCAAGAGCACCGAAGGAAACACCAGTAGTACCTGCTTCGGTTGCAGCAAGAGCACCAAAAGAAACTCCGGTAGTTCCTCCTGCGATAGCAGCTAGAGCTGCAAAAGAAGCAGAGGGAAAGAAAGTTTCCAACGAAAAATCTTCTGAAGAGGTTCTTAAAATGACCGAAGATAAAACTACAGAAAAAAAACCAGTTGAAAAACCAAAGGAAACTGGAGAAACTGTGGTACGGAAAGAGAAGACAAAGGAAGTTTTAGAGACAGGAAAAGAGAGCCTAGAGAAAAAAACAGAAGAAAAAAAACCTGCGAGTTCTGGAATTAGAATTGTAAGCACAGCAGAAGGACGAGCAAAGGAAGAGGAAAGACGAAGGGCTGCAAAAGCTTTGGAAGCAAGGGAAAAACCTGCCCCAAGAGGAACAAGGGAAGAACCGAAGAAAAGAATTAACAATCGAGACGGAGAAAGGAATAATAGACCTAATGCAGGAAGCAAATCAGGCGGTGGCTCTAGATATAATAATGATAATAGACCTACGGGGGGGAATAGACCTACAGGTGATAATAGAAAGCCTTATGATGGGGAAAGAAAAAGCTTTGATAGAAATAATAGTAGGCCAGATAGTGCTAGGCCTTCTAGACCATCGCGTCCAGAAAGTGGAAGTGGGCAAATAGAAGTAGAAAAGCCGTTAAGAAAAACAGGGAAAGAGTATAACAAGGACTTCAAGAAAAAAGATACTAGTAAAGACAAGGATAAGTTGAATAGGGGAGTTAAGCCTAGCAAAGATAAGAAATATAATAAGTTGTCTTATGAAGATGGTGATCTTGAAAAGAAAACAAAAGGGAAAAAACAACAAAAGGTAATAAAGGAAAATATTGAACCAGAAGTAGTAGTAACAGAAGATATGCCAGTAGGAACTAGAATCGTAAATGTTCCAATCACAGTGGCAGGATTTTGTGAGCAACTTGCAGTAACTAGCTCTCAGGTTATACTAACATTACTAAAAATGGGCGTTGTTTCTAATATTAATGCAACATTAGATGAAGATACAGTTCAGTTACTAGCTGAGGAAATGAAGCTAAGCATCATCATAGGAAAAGTAGAAGAAGTTGAAGAGGATGAAGGGCTAGAGATTTTTGATGATAAAGAGGATCAACTAAAAGATAGAGCACCAATCATTACTGTAATGGGACACGTTGACCATGGTAAGACTTCATTGTTAGATGCTATTAGAAAAACAAATGTAACCTCTCAAGAATCTGGGGGTATAACACAACATATAGGAGCTTCAGAAGTAGATGTTAATGGTAAAAAAATAGTTTTCCTAGATACTCCTGGGCATGAAGCTTTTACAGCAATGCGAGCAAGGGGTGCAAACATTACAGACATAGCTATTTTAGTAGTAGCTGCTGACGATAGTGTAAAGCCACAAACTATAGAGTCAATTAGCCATGCAAAAGCAGCAGGGGTGCCAATAATTGTTGCTATCAACAAAATGGATAAGCCTGGTGCTAACCCAGATATGGTTAAGCAAGACCTAAGCTCCCATGGAATTGTTGTTGAAGAATGGGGAGGCGATGTTATCGCTGTTCCAGTATCAGCAAAATCAGGAGATGGAATTGTAAACCTTCTTGAAATGATACTTTTACAGGCGGAAGTATTAGAACTTAAGGCTAATCCAGATAGATTCGCTTTGGGTACTGTAATCGAAGCTAGACTAGATAAGGCTAAGGGGCCAATTGCTACATTACTTGTGACTAATGGTACATTAAAAGCAGGGCAAAGTATAGTGGCAGGAACTACTTCAGGAAAAATCAGATTAATGACAAACTTTAAAGGGGATACAATAAGAAAGGCTGGTCCAGCTACAGCAGTTGAAATCTTAGGATTAACTGATGTCCCAGCAGCAGGAGACAATTTTAACTCTGTGAAAGATGATAGACTGGCGAAAGAAATTGCTGAGAAAAGAAAAGGGAAGCAAAGAGAAGAAGTTCTTGCTAGAAATTCAAGTACAACATTAGAAGAATTATTTAACACAATTCAAGAAGGAGAAACTAAAGACCTGAACTTGATAATTAAAGGTGATGTTAGAGGTTCAGTTGGTGCAGTAGTATCCTCGCTAGAAAAATTGAATACGGAAAATGTTAGAGTTAAGATAATACACTCTGGAGTAGGGGCAGTGACGGAATCAGACGTTACTTTAGCAGGAACTTCAGGGGCCATTATCATCGGATTTAATGTAAGGCCAAGTGTTGCAGTAACAACCCTTGCAGATAGAGAGAATGTTCAAATTAAAACATATAGAGTAATATATGATATTATTGATGATATTACAAATGCCATTAAAGGTATGTTAGATCCTGAGTTTAAAGAAGTTGTACTAGGAACAGTTGAGGTTAGAGATATCTTTAAAGTTCCTGGAGCAGGAATTATTGCAGGGGCATATGTAACTAGTGGCAAGGTTGTTAGAAACGCAGAAGTTAGACTAGTTAGAGATGGAATTGTAATCCATGAAGGAAAGATATCCTCGTTAAGAAGATTCAAGGATGATGCAAAAGAAGTTGCCCAAGGTTTTGAATGTGGTATAGGAATAGAAAATTATAATGATATTAAGGAAGGCGATATTATAGAGTGTTTCCAAATGGAAGAAATACCACGAGACTAGGCAGTTAGGAGAAAGCAATGGGAAAAGGATTTAAGCAAGGGAGACTTGGTGGAGAAATACAAAGAGTATTAAGTCAAATGCTAATTAGAGACTTTAAAGATCCTAGGTTAGAAGGAATGATAAGTATTACAGATGTTGAAGTTTCGGGAGATGGAAGTTATGCAACTATCTACTTAACCTGTTTTACCACACCAAGTGAAAAAGAAGAAAAAGAAAAAAATGTGCTAGAGGCTTTAGAACATTCAAAAGGGATAATTAAAAAAGAAATTTCAAATCAAGTAAAAGTAAGGCATATACCAGAACTTAGATTTAGAATAGATAAATCTTTTGAAACAGGAGCCCATATAGAAGAACTTATTCATAAAATAAACAAAGGTGAATAATATGAGAAAGAATAATAGTTACAAAGAAATTTGGAGTGAGTTAACTGAGGGAGCAGAAGTTCTGCTGTTCCCTCATGTTTTAGTTGATGGAGATGCCCTCGGGTCATCTATAGCACTATGCGAAAGTTTAAGACAAGAAGGTATTACAGCATATATAATTCTTGAAGATAGTATTCCACATAATTTAGTTTTCCTAGATAATGAATATATATTAAATTACAAAGAGTATAGTAAACCAGAAAATAAAAAAATAATTTGCTCACTAGTTGACTGTGGTGATTATGGAAGGATTCCTAAAAGAGAGGAATTGTATAAAAGTGGAAGCGTAAAAATGGTAATCGATCATCATCAAAGTACAAAACTTATTGGTGAATATAATTATGTTGATTCAAGTGCAGCAGCTACAGGAGAAATAATATTTGACATGCTATTAGAAAATAATGTGGCAATATCTAAAGAGGCTGCAAAAGCGATGTTTGTTGCAATTTCAACAGATACAGGGAATTTTCAAAATGCAAATACCAACAAAAAAACCCATGAGACAGTAGCGGAATTATATAAAATTAATGACTCCTATAGAGATGTTGTTGTTGAATTAAATGAGAATATTCCTCTTAAAGCAATGAAGTTAAAAGGGCGATTGATCGATGAAACAAAAATACTCTGTAATGAAAAGGTTGCTGTTGTGATGATTTCTCAGTCGTTGCTAGAGGAAATGGAATGCAAAATGGATGATGCAGATGGAATTAGCTCTTTGTTAAGGTCTATAGAAGGCGTTGAAGTAGCAGTAGTTTTAAAAGAAAAAGCTGATTCTGTTAAAGTAAGTCTTAGGGCTAAATCATATTTTAATGTAGCAGAAATTGCAGAAAAGTTTCATGGAGGAGGACACATAAAAGCTGCAGGTTTTAGTATGCAACTCCCAATTGATCAAGTAGAAGATTTGCTGATAAGAGAACTAGAGGCGGCATTTAATATATGAACGGCATAATAAATGTTTATAAAGAACAAAATATGACTTCTCATGATTGCGTTGCGATTTTAAGAAGGGTAACAGGAATAAAAAGAATAGGTCACACTGGAACCTTAGACCCTATGGCAACAGGAGTTTTACCCATTTGCATAGGTAGAGCCACACGAATAATGGACTATACAGATTTTGATAAAAAAGAATATGTAGTTACATTTAAGCTTGGTGTTGAAACAGATACAATGGATATTTGGGGAAGTGTAATTAAAGAAGAAAATATAGGAAATATTGAAGCAAAAGATATACTGCAGGTGGCAAAAAAATTTACAGGTGAAATAACTCAAATCCCTCCAAAGTATTCAGCCTTAAAAGTAAATGGGAAGAAGCTATATGAATACGCTAGAGAAGGGAAAGAGGTTAAAATTAAGCCAAGAAATGTAAATATTCATGAGATGAATGTAGAGAATATTTCTTTACCATTTATTCAATTAAAAGTCCTTTGTTCAAAGGGAACATATATAAGAAGCCTTTGCTATGATATGGCAGTTGCTTTAGGGACTATTGGAACAATGACTGCATTAGAAAGAACTAGATCGGGCGTGTTTAACGCAAAAGAAGCTACTAGTATTATGAAAATAAAGGAAATGCTAATTGAAGAAGTGGATAAACTTATGCATCCTACGGATTTTCCCTTAGTTCATTTTGGTAGAATTCTCCTTGATTCAAAACAAACTGAAGATTTTTTAAACGGTAAGCCGCAAGAAAAAGGAAAATTACAAATCGATAAAATAGGTGTTGATGAAAGGTACAATGTTTATGGAAAGGATGGCTATATTGGAGTTGGAATTCTTGAGGAGAAAAGTCTAAGGGTAGGGAAAATGCTTTTTTAGCAAAGAGTGCAAGATAAAGAAAAAAGGTATAAATAAGATGAAAATTTTTAGTGATATAAATGAAACATTAAATATAGATAGTACGGTGGTGGCTCTTGGTAACTTTGATGGGATTCATAAAGGACATCAAGAATTAATAAAGAGAACTGTAGAAAATGGAAAATTAGCAGGCTTAGTGCCGGCGATTTTTACCTTTTCAAACCATCCAAAAATACTTACAAATAATGAACAAATTAAAAGCATATTGCCCTATGAAGAAAAGGTTAATATTTTAAAGGCGTTGGGGATTCAGTATATGTTTAATTTCCGGTTTAATGATGAAATCCGAACAATGCCAGCAAATAGGTTTATTGATGAAATCTTAATTGGGAAGCTTAAAATGAAAGAAGGCTACTGTGGCTTTAATTATAGATTTGGAGATAAGGCTGCTGGATCACCGGAAATATTAATGAAGAAGGGGATTGAAAAAGGCTTTGGACTACACTTAATGGAACCCTATAGAATTGGGAATCAATTGGTTAGTTCAACTTTGATAAGGCAGCTGATTGAGCAAGGAAGAGTAGATGAATGTGAAAAGTATATGGGAAGGCATTATTCTGTTTACGGAGAAGTGGTAGTTGGCAACAAGTTAGGCAAGACTATTGGGTTTCCAACATCAAATTTAGTTATTGATAAAACCATGGTTACACCGCCCAATGGGGTATATACTACAATATGTACTTATAATGGTATTGTGTATAAAAGTATTACGAATGTAGGGGAAAAACCTACAATTGGTAAGCATGAAAAAAACATAGAAACTCATATTTTTGACTTTAATAAGGAACTTTATGGTAAGAATATTAAAGTTGAATTTCTGAAAAAAACAAGAGAAGAAAAGACTTTTAGATCTATAGAAGCTTTAAGCGAGCAAATAAAGAAGGATTGTCTTGAAGCGAAGGCTTTTCATAGAAGATAAGTTGATTTATATATTATTATTTTGTGTTTTGGGGAAAATATTATAATAAAGAATAAAAAGAGGGAAAATATATAATGAAGAATATTTACATAATATTTACAAATTTAGGAACAAATGTGGGGGGAGTTATTAAATTAAAAAGCCAAATGAAGTTTTGGAATAGAGTGGAAGGATATCATGTAGCACATGTATCATTATCTCTAGATGATAAATTTGATAATATGAAATCCTTCGCTAGAAAAGGAATTTATAATGTGTTTAACGCGGGGCTTGTAAGAGAAAGTATTAATGAAGGTTTGTTTAAAAAATATAGTGAAAATGGTAGGATTGAAATAGCAAAAATTGCCGTAACGGAAGAACAGTATGAAGCCCTAAAAAATCTTATTGAAAGAGATTGGGAAAATAAGGAAAAATTCAAATACGATTACCTATCATTTTTAACATTAGCAATATTTCAAAAAGGGCTTGACGCCAATAAAAATAGATTTGTATGTTCTCAATATGTGGCTGAATTATTGTTTAACTCAGGAATTTTGAGTAGATCTGATTGTAACCTTGATAAAAAGGATATACAACCGTTTAACTTATATAGTATTTATATGTATAGTGTTGTATTTAAAGGAGTGGTGGAAGAATTAAAGGTAAAAGTTCAAGAGGCACAAGGAGATAGATGGGTAGACTGTTCTCCATTAGTATATGTGCAATAGCGGTCTGAAAAGTGAAGAGAATATGGAGAAATTTTGTGTTTTACTAAATTACACATAAGTATTATAAATTAATACAGAATGTATGATAAAATACAATATATGATTATATAAATAAACAAGATAAACAAGATAAACAAGATAAACAAGATAAACAAGATAAACAAGATAAATAAGATAAATAAGATAAA
>CAYJGT010000045.1:0-13277 GCA_964370035.1 uncultured Oscillospiraceae bacterium | reverse complement strand
CAATACTGGCAGAGCATACAATCCTATAAATAATCGAAACTAAGTTTAATAAAGATTATTTATATTAGACTTCGTCTAATATAAATTCGCTACCTGCCATTGTGAAGCAAAGCTGAACAATACTGGCAGAGCATACAACCTTATAAATAATCAATTTCAAGTTTACTAAAGATTATTTATATTAGACTTCGTCTAATATAAAGGGTTTGTATGGCTTTCGCTTTGCTGTACTTACAATGCGAAAATGCCGAATAAATAATCCTTTGGATTATTTATATCAGACAAAGGCCAATATTAATTCACAGGTTTTTGGATTGTTGAATTATATGGCTAAAATGCCAATAGATATTTTGAATAAGGAGAAAAAATGCCATTAATAATACCTAATAATTTACCAGCTAAAACTGTTTTGAATGAAGAAAATATTTTTACCATGGAAGAAGGCAGAGCAATGACTCAGGACATTAGGCCTATTGAGATTGTTGTTGTTAATTTAATGCCGACGAAAGTAGCAACTGAAACACAGTTAGCTAGAGTATTAGCCAACACACCACTTCAAGTAAACCTTACTTTAGTTTGCATGGATAGTCATGAGTCGAAGAATGTTTCTCAAAACCATTTAGCAGAGTTTTATACTACATGGGAAGGAATAAAAGATAAGAAATTTGACGGAATGATTTTGACCGGTGCACCTGTAGAAAAAATGGAATTTGAAGAAGTAGACTATTGGGATGAATTAGTGAAAATATTAGAGTGGGCAAAGGAAAATGTATATAGCGTTATGCATATTTGTTGGGGGGCTCAAGCAGGTCTTTATTACAACCATGGAATAAAAAAACACCAAAGTGATAGCAAGGTGTTTGGAGTATTTGAACAAAAGGTAGAGAGAATACATAATCCTCTAATGAGAGGATTTGATGAATATTTTTATGCGCCTCATTCAAGGCATACTTTTGTTGAAACAAAAGATATAGAAAACCATGAAGATCTTAAGGTTTTAGCAAAATCTGAAGATGCAGGGGTACATATTTGTGCCACAGAAAACGGGAGAGAGATTTATGTCTTAGGACACCAGGAATATGATAAGGAAACTTTAGATCTGGAATATAGAAGAGATATCAATAAGGGAATGGAAATTGATCCACCAAAGAACTACTATAAGGACAATGACCCAGAAAAAGAGATTATTTTCAGGTGGCGAGGTCATGCAAGCCTACTTTTCTCTAATTGGCTGAATTATTATGTTTATCAAGAGACACCATATGATATTTCCGCAGAATTTAAAGAAGAAAAAATTTAAGGCTAGAATTCTGAATATGAAAATACAAATATCCTATATTTAGCAATACCTAGAAATTAGAATACTAGGCATAGGTGATTTTTCAAGCTCAGTGAGGTTTGTAACTAATTAATTACAGCTACGGGAAAGATAGTGGTAGCATCACTTAAGAATATAGTTAATATAACAATAGAAAAGGAGAAAAAAATGGCAAAGTATTTTGACACACCATCAAGAACATTTAATGAATATCTGCTAGTGCCAGGATATTCATCTAAGGATTGTATTGTAGAAAACACAGATTTAAAAACACCTTTAGTAAAATTCAAAAAAGGAGAAGCTCCAGCCTTGTCAATGAACATTCCTATGACTTCTGCCATTATGCAATCTGTATCAGATGATAAGCTTGCAGTTGCTCTTGCAAAAGAAGGAGGAACTTCTTTTATCTTTGGTTCTCAATCGATTGAAAGCCAAGCAAAAATGGTAAAAAGAGTAAAAAGCCACAAAGCTGGTTTTGTAAAAAGCGACACTAATATCAGACCTGATCAAACTCTTGGAGATGTTATGGCTCTAAAGGAAAGAACAGGGCATTCAACAGTAGCTGTTACTGAAGATGGAACCTCAGATGGAAAGGTAGTAGGACTTGTAACAAGTAGAGACTACAGACCAAGCAGAATGTCAAAAGACACAAAGGTTTCAGAATTTATGACGCCTTTTGAAAAACTGATTTATGGAGAAGAGGGAGTTACCCTTTCTGAAGCTAACGATATACTGTGGGATAATAAGCTTAATGCTTTGCCAATAGTGGATAAAAAAGGAAGACTGACTCACTTTGTCTTTAGAAAAGACTATGACAGCCATAAGGCTCATCCAAATGAAAATTTAGATAAAGATAAAAGATTTATTGTTGGGGCAGGAATTAATACAAGAGATCATGCAGAAAGAATTCCTGCATTAGTTGAAGCAGGGGTGGATATACTTTGCATAGATTCTTCAGAAGGATACACAGAATGGCAAAAAGATGTAATTCAATATGTTAGAGATAATTACGGCGATGATTTAAAAATTGGTGCTGGAAATGTTGTAGACAAAGAAGGCTTTTTTTACCTAGCTGAAGCGGGTGCTGACTTTATTAAAGTTGGAATCGGCGGAGGGTCGATATGTATAACTAGAGAACAAAAAGGTATAGGCAGAGGACAGGCTAGTGCGATTATGGATGTTGCAGAAGCAAGGGATGAATACTTCAAAGAAACAGGAATATATATTCCAATTTGTTCTGATGGAGGAATAGTTTACGATTATCATATGACATTAGCGCTTGCTATGGGATCTGACTTCTTAATGCTTGGAAGATACTTTGCAAGATTTGATGAAGCTCCTGGAGCAAAATTAAATGTAAATGGTAGTTATATGAAGGAGTATTGGGGAGAAGGTTCCAACAGAGCACGGAACTGGCAGAGATACGATATGGGAGGTGACTCGAAGCTTTCTTTTGAAGAGGGAGTTGACTCATACGTTCCATATGCAGGCTTGTTGTCAGACAATGTGAAACAGTCACTTCAAAAGGTGCGATCAACAATGTGTAACTGTGGAGCAACTACACTTGAGTCTCTTAGAGAAAACTCAAAGCTAACCTTAGTGTCTGCTACAAGTATAGTAGAAGGTGGAGCTCACGACGTAATATTAAAAGATAAATAAAAATAGGGGAAAATATCTGTAAATAGTGTATATCAGAGTTAAATAAAAATATGGATGTGGAACTACAAGAAATCTTGTGAAATACCACATCCATATTTTTGAGAGTGATACCATTGGGAATAAGATTAAAGAGTATTTAAAAACTAGATGACATATACAAAAACCTGAAAGGTAAAATATAAACGATAAGAAGTAGTTAGGCAAGGGAATAAACTTGGCTAACTGCTTTTTTATTTTCTCTAGAAACTTTAAATCGGACCATTTCTGTAATGACATTCTATAAGATTTAACCTTTTGTTAAAGAAATTAACCTTAATTTAAGATAAGGTGCAGAATAGGGGTAATAGCCATAAAATATTTAACAAAGATTTTAAAAAAACTCGCCATTAGATTTAATAGAAAATTGTTAGAATGAATTCAAGATAAAAATGAATAAAGGAGAGAGAAATGTTAGAACTAAAAAATATTAAAAAGTCATATGGAAAAGACGTTATACTTAAGGATGTAAATTTGTCGATTGAAAATGGAGAGATTGTTTCTATTCTAGGTTCTTCTGGAAGTGGAAAATCAACACTATTAAACATAATATTAGGAATAACAGAAATCGATGGCGGAACTCTCGCCTTTAACGGAAAAGATATAACGGATGTTAGCATGGAAGAAAGAGACTTTAATATTGTATTCCAAGATTACGCATTATTTCCTAACTTAAATGCCTATGAAAATATTGTATATGGATTGAAAAACAAGCCTAACATTTCTACAGAAAAAGAAATTGAAGACCTAATTGAACTATTAGGATTAAAAGAGCATTTGGATAAAAAAATCGAATTCCTTTCAGGAGGGCAGAAGCAAAGAGTTGCTCTAGCAAGAACTTTAGTGATGAAGCCTAAAATATTACTGCTTGACGAACCACTTTCTGCTCTTGATGGAGTAATTAAAGAGTCTATCAAAGAGAAAATTAAGCAAATAGCAAAAGAATTTAATTTAACAACAATAATCGTAACGCATGACCCAGAAGAGGCTTTAAGTCTTTCTGATAAGGTTATGATATTAGATAAAGGAAACATTTTACAATACGCTAAGCCATCAGAAATAATAAACGCTCCTAAGGATGCTTTTGTAAAAGAATTCATTTTAAACCAACTAGAAATTAAGCGTAACAACATTTTGGCACTATTTGATCAGTGCCCTGCGGTATAGGTGAAAAATGAATAAAAAAGATGGCACTTTAAAGATACTCTTTATAATAATTACCGTTTTCTTCGGGCTATTTCTAGCTCTACCCCTAATTATGATTCTGATAAAGTCTATTACTGGGGAATCTGGCATAGACTTTGGGATTTACAGGGAGCTAATAACAGATAAAGGCCTAGGAGAAGCGTTTATAAATAGCGTATGGGTATCGTTAGTAAGCGGAATGATTGCCACAACTTTAGGCTTTCTGATAGCTTACTCGATAAACTATACCGATATTAATTCAAAATTCAAAAAGGTCTTGGCGGGTTTAACTGTATTGCCAATGTTGCTACCAACAATTACCTATGGGTTTGCAATAATATATTCCTTCGGAAAACAGGGGTTGGTAACCACAATTTTAGGAGTACAGTTATTTGACATATATAGCCCTATAGGTCTTATCTACGGATATGTAATTTATACTTTACCAATTGCCTTTCTGTTAATAAATAACACTATGAAGTATATTGATAAAAAGTTCTTAATTGTTTCAAGAGCCATGGGAGATACTCCTTTTAGAAGCTTTAGAACCAATGTTATTAGACCTTTATTAGGAACTTTAGCGGCAGCTTTAATTCAAAGCTTCACAATGTGTTTCACTGATTATGGAATACCAGCATCAGTTGGAGGGGATATAGAGCTTGTAGCTAATATGCTTTACTCAGAGATGTTAGGAAGTATACCAGACTTCAATGCTGGATCGGCAGTGGCAATTTCAATGTTAATCCCAGCAGTATTAAGCATTATCCTAATTACTTATATATCAAGATACAACATTAGATATAACAAAATTTCCCAGATAGAGTTACAAAAGAATAAAGGAAGAGACATATCCTTTGGAGTGTTGTCATCAATAGTACTATTTGCTGTAATATCTGTATTTTTCATAATATTCATTGTTCCTTTCGTAGAGCAATGGCCATATAGAATTAATTTTACAACAGAGCATGTAATATCAATCTTTGGGGACCCAGCTGTAATGGACGTATATAAAAATTCATTAATAGTAGCATTATTATCAGCAGTCTTTGGAACGTTGATTGTATATAGTGCAGCCTTAATATCGGCTAGAAACAGCCACTTGAAAAAATTTGTAAAAGTGTTGGATAGTATAGCATTAGTTTCTAATACGGTCCCAGGAATGGTAATAGGGGTTGCATTTCTACTAACATTTGTAGGAACCCCAATACAAAATACATTTGCAATCATTATAATAGCTAACATTATTCACTTCTTTTCGTCACCATATTTGATGATGAAAGGAAGCCTTGAGAAACTAAATCCTTCTTGGGAGACAACTGCTAAAATAATGGGGGATTCTTGGCTTAAGACGGTTGTGAGAATAATCACACCCAATGCAAAAGCATCCTTGATAGAAGCCTTTAGCTACTACTTTGTAAATTCAATGGTAACCATTAGTGCGGTAATATTCATTGCTGGAGCAAGTACTATGGTAATCACAGCAAAGATAAAAGAATTGCAGCATTTTGCAAACTACAATGAAATATTTGTATTATCAATACTAATTTTAGTCACTAATTTAATAGCGAAGCTGTTATTTAAGATAGTTGAGAAGAAAAAAGAAAGAAGAGGAAGAGGAGAAGATTAATGAAGAAAATTATCGCACTATGTTTAACAATGGTATTAAGTCTAGGTTTGCTAGTAGGATGTGGATCAGACGCAGAACAAGTTATTTTTTATTCTAACGCAGATGATGAAGCGGTAGAAGCTATGAAAGAAACCCTAGACGCTAATGGATATGAAGGACAATATACTTTCCAAAGTTTTGGAACTTCAGAGCTAGGTGGAAAACTTCTAGCTGAAGGGAAAGATATTGAAGCTGATGTAGTTACTATGAGTTCTTACTACTTAGATTCAGCTCAAAATGACCACAGTATGTTTAAAGACTTAGAGTTTGAAGTAAAGACAAATGATGAGTATCCAAGTTTCTATGCACCATTCTTAGCTAACCAAGGAGCGCTTTTGATAAACACCGATGAAATAGAAGCACAAGGCCTAGAAATACCAACTTCTATTAAAGACTTGGCAGACCCAATGTACGAAGGAGCTATATCGGTAGTAGATATTGCAGGTTCTTCAACAGCATGGTTAATGATTCAAGCTTTAGTAAATGAATATGGAGAAGAAGAAGCTCAGACAATTCTTGAAGGAATATATAAGAATGCAGGAGCTCACTTAGAAGAATCAGGCTCAGGCCCTATTAAAAAAGTTAGGGCAGGGGAAGTAGCTATAGGTTTTGGACTTAGACACCAAGCGGTTGCGGACAAGGCAGATGGACTTCCAATTGATTATGTAGATCCAACTGAAGGAAACTTCACACTAACAGAAAGCTTAGCTGTGGTAGATAAGGGAGATGACACTAACCCGTTGGCGATGGAAATGCTACAGTGCCTAATTGATAATGGTAGAGAAGGCTTAATGGAGTACTACCCAGTACCACTGTATGAAGGTGAAGAAAGCAATGCAGATGCACTTGCGGAAAATTCAAAAGTATTCGGTGAGCCATTAACAGTAGAATTACTACAAAGACATGAAGAAATTTCAGAAAATGCAAAGCAGTAGGGTAGTAGAAACGATAAGTGTTACAAATAAGAGGGTTTAAGTTAAGTGCTAAAAATTAATAACTAAAGCATGAAAATTAAGCTTTATTAATAAAGTTGTATAACAACCAAGAATAAAAATATATTGAACTAAGAAAAATGAAGGGTGTGCAGGCTAAGGTCTGCACATCTTATGAGGTAAAGAATGATAACATATAAATTATTAACACCAGGACCGCTGACAACTACAGACACAATTAAAGAGAAGATGATGGTAGACCATTGCACATGGGATAATGACTACAAAGTAGTAACTCAGGAAATAAGGCAAGAGCTTTTGAAAATTGGGCATGTCTCAAGTGATGAGTATACAACTGTCCTTATGCAAGGAAGCGGGACTTTTGGGGTAGAATCAGTAATAACTAGCTCGATAGGAGAAGATGAAAAAGTTTTATTTATTTCCAATGGAGCATATGGCGAGAGAATGATAAAGATTGCGAAGCAAGCAAAGGTGAACTACGTATCTTATGAATGCCATTATAATGAACAACCAAATGTTGTGGAAATCGCGAAAATCCTTGATGGAGATAAAGATATTACTCATGTTGCTATGGTGCATGGTGAAACTACTTCAGGAATTCTAAATGACATAGAAGCTGTGGGAAAAGTAGTAAAAGAAAAAGACCTTACTTACATAGTAGATGCAATGTCTACATTTGGAGGGGTAGATATTAATGTTAAGGAGCTTAATATAGACTTTATTATTAGCTCGGCCAATAAATGTATCCAAGGAGTTCCAGGGTTTTCATTCATAATCTGTAGAAAAGCAGAACTTGAGAAGTGTAAAGGCAAGGCAAGAAGCTTATCTCTTGATCTTTATGATCAATGGGCTGGAATGGATGGAGATGGAAAGTGGAGATTTACTTCACCTACACATATCGTACTAGCATTTAGGCAAGCTTTAAGAGAGTTAGAAGAAGAAGGGGGAGTTAAGGCTCGCCAAGATAGGTACACAAACAATAACACAATACTAATTGAGAGAATGGCAGAGATGGAAATAAAATCTTATGTAGATAGAAACCATCAAAGTCCAATCATAACAACATTCTTTATGCCAGAAGGAATTGAATTTGAAGATATGTATAATTTCGTAAAAAAGAGTGGATATGCCATATATCCAGGGAAGGTAACTGAAGCAGATACTTTTAGGATTGGAAACATCGGCGAAATTTACAGTGAAGATATGGAAAAATTATGCGATATATTTGCAGAGTATTTAAAGAAATAAGGAGATGAAAATGAAAAAAATCGAAGCAGTAATATTTGACTGGGCAGGAACTACAGTAGACTTTGGATCATTTGCACCGGTCCAAGCCTTTATTGAAGCCTTTAAAAAGTTTGGAATTACGCCGACAGTTGCAGAAGTTCGTGAGCCAATGGGAATTTTAAAGTGGAAGCATATTGAAGCAATGATGAATATGGAAAGAATTGCATCTGAGTGGAAGAGAATAAATGGCAGAGACTTTGTAAAAGAAGATATAGATGCAGTTTATGAAGCAAGTGAAACCTCAATTATGGAAATTTTACATAACTTTGCAAACCCTAAGCCTTATGTTCTAGATGCTATTGCAGATCTAAGGGCTAAAGGGATTAAAGTAGGGTCAACTACAGGATATACAGATGAAATGATGAGCATTGTAGCTCCTAAGGCAAAAGAGAACGGATATGATCCAGACTTTTGGTGCAGCGCAAATTCGGTAAATGATATTGGAAGACCTTACCCATATATGGTATTTAAGAATTTTGAAGTATTAGGTCTTATGAATGTAGGTTCTGTAATAAAAGTAGGTGACACAATTGCAGATATAAAAGAAGGTAAAAATGCGGGACTGATTTCTGTAGGAATCATTGAGGGAAGCTCAATTATGGGACTGTCAGAAGAAGAGTACAATGGTTTATCAGATGATAAAAAAGCAATTGAAGGTGCATTTGTAGAACAAGCGTACAAAGAGGCAGGCGCTGACTATATTATTAAGAATATGTCTGAGCTTATTCCTTTAATCAATAAACTAGAAAAATAAACCAAAGAATAGATGGATAATAATACGCCACAAATGTTGGCGTATTATTTTTAGGTTTGGGAGGAAATGATGTCAGTAATTAATGAACGAAAAGATGTACGAGATTTGTAGAAAAAAGATAGATACACAGGTGTGTGAAAATAGAAACTGTAGAAGGAAGGAGAGCGGACATAGATGGTTTGTTCGTAAAATTATTATGGAAAAGAAAATACATAAAGCTGAAGGGGATATAAATATCAGTCAATTTAGAAATGAATGGCAGGAAAAAAATCTCATAGAGGAAACAAAAAAAGATTTAATTGAAGATCATAATTACTTTTTAGAGCAGGCTTTATCTACTCCCTGTTTAGATACTGCTGAAAAAGTAGAAGGGGTGTATATTTATGACGGCAATGGAAGGAGGATATTTGACTTTCATGGAAATAGCGTTCATCAATTAGGATATAATCATCCAAGGCTTATCCAAGCATTATGGTCACAACTAAATAGGCTGTCATTCTCTCCTCGTAGATATGCAAATAAAATGGCTACAGAGTGCGCAAAAAAAATATGTTCCTTGATGCCTTCGGAGGATTACAAGGTATTATTTACTACTAGTGGAGCCGTTTCTAATGAAACAGCCCTTAAATTGGCTAGAAGAAAAACAGGGAAGCATAAAGTCCTGGCAGCGGAGGATTCTTTTCATGGGGCAACATATTACACCATAGGGGTTGGTGGAACTGAACATTTTAGAAAAGGCTTAGAACCATTTAATGATGGAGTTTTTCATTATCCCCATTACTCATCATACCAAGGGGAAGACCCTGAAGGGAAGAAGGGGATAGAATTCATAGAAAATATATGTAAGTCTGAGGAAATAGGAGCCTTGATTGCAGAGCCTATAAGATGTACAGATGTACAGATACCTCCTGTAGAGTATTGGCAAAAAATCAGAAAGATTTGCGATGAACATAATGTGGCATTAATATTTGATGAAATTCCAACAGCCTTAGGAAGAACTGGCAACATGCTTGCCTTTGAAAGATTTGGTGTCACCCCAGACATTCTAACATTGGGGAAGGGTCTTGGTGGTAGCCTTATTCCATTTTCTGCAGTTGTAGCGCATACAAGTTTTGATGTTTGTGGTGATACTTCGATGGGGCATTTTACCCATGAAAAAAATCCACTTGGAAGTGCTGTAGCTGTAGCTTTAATAGAGGAAATTCAAGAAAAAAATCTAACAAAAAGGGCGGAAGAAATTGGGCTATATATTGTAAAACGAGCAAAAGATATAGATATAAAAACTAATAATATTGGAGATATTCGGCAGGCTGGGGCTCTCGTAGGTGTAGAGTTAGTTAAAGATAAAATCACAAAAGAAAAAGATGTAGAAAAAGCGGAAAAGGTTTTGTACGAATGCTTCTCTAAGGGTTTAAGTTTCAAAGTTTCATGTGAAAATGTGTTGACTTTATCACCTCCTCTTACTATAAGTGATAGGGAACTAACAGAAGCTTTGGATATATTTGAACAATCCATGCTGCACTTGGTTTAATTGGAATTATTGTTGACTTATCTGCTAAATATTCTCGCTTTTCCTTTTGTTTTATAACATTTTATCATTATCTAATTACCTACATAATTTAGGACAATTTATTAAAAATAATAAATTTAAGCCGTGGAGATATTATTTTTGCTATTGTGTAAATAATAATGGTATAATATATGAATAATTAAAATTCTTTAAAATAAGCTATGTGGTTAAAAGGAGGTAGGATATGAGAGTAGAAGTATTAATGATAATTTTCAATATAGTTTTCTTTGCCCATAATCTATTCTTTTTAGAATTGCTTGAAAGAATTTTTAACACTAAAAATCCCAAAAAGAAAAAAGTTCTTTTTGGGCTCGTTAGCGGAATTGTCGGGACGGTTTTTTTGATATTTTTTGGAAGCATGTCATCGTTAGGCTATGGAATAATGCTGGCGGTTTATATTGTGATGATTATATTTTATAGCAATGGGCAACCACTAATTATTAAGATTGCTGCAGCTCTCACTTTTAATATTCACATAATGGTTACAAGAGCCATAATTACATCAGTAATCTCTCTTATGACAGGAATGACAATATTAGATCTTTGTGAAAATCAGGCTATTTTTTGGTATGTATTAATCTTAACGGCAATATTAAGTACATTTTTAACGGCAGGGTTAATATATATGATACCGAAAAAATATCTAACATCTATGGGTCAAAAAACTGAACAAATGCGATTGTATGCAGCAATTGCTATGTTGGCAAATATCTATTTAATAACAAATGGGATGGTATATGTTGAAGAGGTTTATGTTCCAAACTTGCCTATTCATCAAATTGTTGTTGCATTGACATGGTTGCTAGTTGCCTATTCGGGAATTTTCATGCTTGTAGGCTTTGACATGATGAGAGAAAGCAAAAACAGGCTAGAATCTAAAATAGAAAGCGACAAGGTTTACAAAGACGTATTGATAAATCATGTTCAAACAGTTATAGAAATAAATTGCTCCAAGAATCTTTTAATAAAAGTGGTGGAAAATGATGCTGTCCAATCATTAGTTGAATTAGAAAAAAGTAGGGGAAAAGAGTTAAGTTACACTGAATATAGCAGAGAGAGAACTAATGCTATAGTGCATCCTGAAGATCAAGAAAAAGTTTTCTATAATGAGTCGCTAAATAATATTTTAAACCAATATGAAAATGGCAATGCGCGATTTGACTATGAGTATAGGATAAAGTCGGAGGATAATTCTTACAGGTGGGTTAGAGATTTCATAGGGATTAAGAAAAAAAATGATGAAGATATTGTAGCTATAAAAACCACAGTAGATGATATTCATGAAATGAAAGTCCGAGAGGCAGCGCTACGCTTAGACACTGAAAAAGATCCGTTACTATCAAACATTTATAATAGAAAAACAACAGAAGAATTAATTAGGCTCCATCTAGAAAATGGTGACAATGGAGTAATGATGTTAATTGATTTGGATAATTTTAAGGGGATAAATGATAACTTTGGGCATGCTTATGGAGACCAAGTATTAAGAGATGCTGCGGAGAGTTTAGAGAAATATTGCAGAAGTAATGATATCATTGGAAGATTAGGGGGAGATGAGTTCATTGTTTTCTTGAAGGGAAGTATTCCTCAAAAAGAAGTTGAAAAGAAAGCTATAAACATTTGTGAATCCATATATTCTGAGCACATGACTAAAGAAGGCAAAAAAATTATTTTATCTTGTTGCATAGGAATTGCTGCAGCTGATAAAGATGGTTGCACCTATAAAGCTTTATATGAAAATTCAGATAAGGCAATGTATGAATGTAAAGATTCTGGGAAAAACAAGTATGTATTTTATGAAGAAAAGTGATTAGCCACAGGCTTAGATTCTAGCGAAAAATCCATTTTACTGTATTTGCAGAAAAATGGATTTTTTATAATAGGTAATTAAATTTACTTTCAAATTAGAACGTCGTCTATTGGTGATGTTTTTAGGTTGCCTTGAAACTTTTAACTGCTTTATATATCTGTACGAGCTAGAATATAAGCAGGTGACTTCCTGATGGTATTAAACACTGGGAATAATCCTACTATTATCATAAAACCTAAGATAATTACATTAGTTGCAATTAAAACTGGCAGATTTGCCATTACAAAAGGTTCTAATAGTGACACAGATCGCAAAATATAGAAAGAAAGAATAATTCCAGGAACAGATGCTAAGGTGAAAATAGCAATTATTTCGCCTATAAACATTTTATAAATATCTGACTTTTTAACACCTATGGATCTGTATATGCCTACTTCTTTAATTCGAGACAAGAAGGAAGATCTAGAAATTAAATAAATGATCAATAAGGACACCGCTGACACAATCACCCCTATAATATATAAGGTCTGGTTAGAATCCTTAACAGATGAATCGTAATCTCTTTTACTAATTTCGTAGCTGTCTTTACCCTTTATGCCCATATTATCAAGCTGGCTTAATACTAAAGCCTTGTCGCTTGTATGAATAGAAATACGCGAACTACTGCCCATAATATACTCTTCTAAAGTTGAAGCATTTACTAAGTATTCATTGTTGAAATCGCTTTCATAATATCCTACAACCTTTAAAACTTGATTACCCATTTCAATTTTATCGCCTAAATCATGTTCATATTTTGAATTTTTATTTATGATAACATCGGAAGGGTTGACAGGAAGTTTGCCTTCGTCTAAATCAAGATTTTCTACCTTGGTATAATCAAGAATCTGAGAATTGCCACCAAAAGTTATGAAGTCAGCAATTTCTATAACTGCAGGTTCGCTAAGATAGATAGAAGGGTTTCCAGTATTAATAATACCAACAATAGTATACTCGTCAAGAATAGATGCTCCAATAAAGTCTTCGGGCTTTAGCAAAC
>CAYJGT010000044.1:2605-13293 GCA_964370035.1 uncultured Oscillospiraceae bacterium | reverse complement strand
CCTTCGCAATGGCAGGTAGCGAATTTATATTAGCAAGCTAATATAAATAATCTTTATTAAACTTAGTTTCGATTTTGCTCCCTAACTTATCGTAATACGTCTATGCTTTCGCCTCCTCAGGTTTCTTTTCAACCGCTGGCTTTGGAGCAGGTTTCTTCACCTCAGGTGGATAAGCAACAAGAACTTCTTTTTCAGTTCCTGGCGCTGTATACTGTTGTTCCATGTACAAACACTTCTTAGGGCAAACAGCCACACAGTGGTTGCATTGTACGCAACTCATTTTTTCAAGAGTCCACTGAGCCCCAGGTCTGTCTACTGTAATAGCATTAGCAGGGCATTTCTTTTGGCAAATCATGCATAGAATGCACTTTTCCTCTTCAATGCCAATCTGTCCTCTAGTTCTTTCTTGCCACTCTCTAGGCACCGCTGGATAATTTCGAGTTGCAGGCTTTTTGAAAAGACTACTTAAAACCAATTTTCCTATTTTATAAAAGGTCATTCTACACCTACCTTTCTGTACAACTAATACAAGGGTCAATTGTTAATACTAGCATTGGCACATCCGCAAGATCACAACCTTGTAGAGTTTTTACCAAGGAAGGTATATTCATGTTGGTAGGTGTTCTAACTCTCATTCTCTCCAAGAATTTAGTTCCATTACCTTTTGCATAATAGAAACCTTCTCCTCTAGGTTGCTCAATTCTAGCAATATATTCACCTTCAACATTTCCTTTTACAGGTACGGATATTTCGCCTTCAGGAATGATAGCTACTGCCTTTTCGATTAACTCTATTGACTGTAGCACTTCTCTTACTCTTACTTTACATCTAGCATATGAATCTCCATCATGCTCTATGCAAGGCTCAAAACCTAGTTGGTCATAAACCCCTTCAGTATCTTTCATTCTCATATCTTGAACTATACCAGAAGCACGGGCCATAGGGCCTACTGCCAATAATTCTTCCGCCTCTTCTTTCGAAAGTTTACCTACACCACAAAGTCTATTTTTTACTGATGCATCCTCTAAAAATACATTAGCCAAATTATTAATTTCTTTTTTGATTCCGTTTAAAGTATCAACTATTTCTTTTAGTCCATCTGCATCGATATCTTTATTTACTCCACCAACCTTACAAACAGAGAAGATAACTCTACCTCCTGTTGTTTTTTCTAAAAGGTCAAGTACAGTTTCTCTTACTCTCCAGCAATGCATAAACAGACTTTCAAATCCAAATCCATCAGCAAGTAAACCTAACCATAACAGGTGCGAATGAATTCTAGACATTTCATGCCAAATAGTCCTTAAAAATCGTCCTCTCTCCGGAACCTCAACGCCCATTGCACCTTCTACTGCTGCACAATAGCCCCAACCATGTCCAAAGCTACAGATTCCACATACTCTTTCTATAATATACACCATTTCTGTGTACTCTTTCTTCTCAACCAATTTTTCCAGCCCTCTATGGATAAATCCAATAGATGGTATTGCTTCAACAACCGTTTCATCTTCTAACACTAAGTCTAGATGTATCGGCTCAGGAAGTACTGGATGTTGTGGTCCGAAAGGAATTACAGTTCTTTTTGCCATTTTCGTTTCCTCTCTATTTCTTCATCCAAGGTGTTTCTTCTTTAGTGACAAAGAAGTTACCTTCGAAATCTAATTTACTATGCTTAAATTTAATACCGAAAAGATCATTCATTTCATTTTCGTAAATAAATGCTCCCCAATACTCTCCAGTGATGCTTTCCATTATCCTGTCTTTTGGGATATTCATTTTTATATTGAAAAGCTTAAAATCTTTATCAAAGGTATAAAGAAGCTCTGTTTCATCGCCAACATTAGTTGCACAGGCCTGAACAAGCCTATATCCTTCAGCTTTTATATCTCTTACTTCGTGGAGTAGCTGAGAGCTTTCAATTATTTTATATTCTTGCTTAGTTGCTTCCATTCTATTTGCCCTCCTTTATAGCTTCTTCTACAGCTTTTTCTTCCTGTGCAATTTCCGCTTCTACAGATTCCACAACTTCCATGGCCTCTGCTTCTGCAGCTTCTGCAATCTGAACCATTGGATTTTTCTTTTTAATATCTAATGCAGTCTTTTTCTCAGCTAACACACCTAGCCCTTTTACCACACCATCAATTATTGCTTCTGGTCTAGCTGCGCAACCTGGTACATATACATCCACAGGAATTACTGTATCGACTCCACCTAAAATATTGTAGCACTCTTTAAAAATTCCTGCTGTGCATGCACAAATACCACATGCTATGACTACCTTAGGCTCGGGCATTTGATCATATATTTGTTTAACAACATTCTTGTTCTGTTCATTTACTGAACCTGTTACAAGAAAGATGTCTGCGTGTTTTGGATTACCTGTATTAATTATTCCAAATCTTTCAACGTCGTACATAGGAGTAAGGCAGGCCAACACTTCTATGTCACAGCCGTTACAGCTGGATCCGTCGTAATGGATTAACCAAGGTGATTTTGTTATATAAGCCATCTTTTAACCTCCTTACAAAAATAGTAATACGAAAAAGTTTGAGCCACCTAGAAGCATAAACAAGTTAATGCCTCCAAGAACTAAAGTTACAATCCAAGCTGATTTAAGCGTGAACTCCCACTTCATTCTGGCAAAACTATTGTCTATAAACACTTCTAAGAAGTATGTTGCTAGACAAACTGCTATACCGATTATTACCCCTGTCATAGTTCCATTGGTAAAGAATAGGAAAACAAAACCTAAAAGCATGATGTTTTCATACCAGTGAGAAATCTCAATTAGGGCTAATGTTTTTCCCGAAAACTCTGTAGTAAGGCCTTTTACAAGTTCTTGATGTCCATGATGAGACATACTTAAGTCAAAAGGTGACTTACGGAATTTTATGGTTAAGATAAATATATATCCTAAGAATATTCCTGCTGCTGGTATAATTGCCATAGATTCACTGTTTAAGATATCCGAAACATTAAAGCTTCCTGATACAATGAAAAGTCCAATAGCAGTTATTAGTACCATTGGCTCATATGCCAAAGTTTGTAGCAACTCTCTCTCTGCACCAATTTGTGCGTAAGGCGAGTTTGATGAAAATGCGGCAACTACCAAGAATACACTTGCTAGTGTTAATGTAAATATTACTAATAACAGATTTTCTCCAGCAAAGAATAATGCTCCTGTAAAAACTACCATTATAAAGAATCCTAATACATAAAAATCTTGCACTTTATTTACTGTAATATTCTCTTTTTCTAAAAGCTTAAACACATCATAGAAAGGCTGAAGAATAGGTGGACCTTGACGTCCCTGCATTCTTGCAGTAATTTTTCTATCTGCTCCTGCTAATATACCTCCAACTATAGGTGCTAATACTAGGTATGCAACTACAGATATTACTATTGTCATTGTAGAACTCATTATTGTGCACCTCCTAATAATATTATCATCATAAGAAGCATTGGGATAATTATAGCTACTGTAGCAGCTATTCCACCAATCTTATTCATCTTCTTTTCTCCGAAGTATTTTTCCATATGCCAGTTTTTTAATCCAACCTTAGTTGAACCATGGAAGGAATCTTCGAAGGATAAGTCGTCACCTTTATTTGCTCCAGATAAGTAAATTGGTACGATTTTTTTATTAGTTCTACCAAACATTAAAGCAAACATTAGTATTAAGAACACATTCATGATTACAAATATCGCCATATGGTTGCTTGTTAAGGCTAAACTTTCTAAGGCTCCAAATGTGGTAAATAGATATGGCAGTACCATAGTATCTGAAATAATCGGGAATGTAATACAAACCGCAATTGTCATTACCACTAATGTGAACTGTACGGCTCTTTCGTCCTTGTTTACATTTTGGTCGATTCTTTCCTCTCCTGCAACAATAGCCGATAGTTTACCCATCCACTTAGTCCAGTAGAACAATGTGGCAGCACTACCAAAACATATTATTAGGACTAAGAACATGTTTCCGCTTTCCACAAAGCTTGTCATTGTAGCCCATTTAGCAACTAGCATACCTAGTGGAGCAAGGAACATACCTGCAATACCTAACATCATATAGGCCGCAAGTTTTGGCATCTTGGTAAATAATCCATCCATATCCTCAATATCTTTACTACCAATTGTATGCTCTGCAGTTCCTACACATAAGAATAGTAGTGATTTTGTTATAGCATGGAATATTATCAACATAATTCCAGCCCAAACTGCCTCTGCTGTACCAACTCCACCACAGGCAACAATAAGTCCTAAGTTAGCTACAGTTGAATAGGCAAGTACCTTCTTTCCGTTACTCTGGGATATGGCTGCGAAGGAAGCCATAACAAAGGTTATTCCTCCAACTAACAGAACCATTAACCCAACTATATTTCCTCCTAATACTGGGGAAATCTTTATTATTATGAACACACCTGCTTTTACCATTGTAGAAGAGTGTAATAATGCTGAAGTAGGCGTTGGAGCTACCATGGCTCCCAATAGCCAACTATTGAAAGGCATTTGAGCCGCCTTGGTGATACCTGCGAAAGCAAGGAACATTGCTGGCAGTACTACGCTCATTCCCATTAAGTCATACAACAGCATTTGCGAAAGTTCTAGGGTTCCCATTGTAAGGCCTAAAATAATAATTGCTATTACGAAAGATAGCCCTCCAAGTAAATTCATAGCTAATGCTCTAAATGAATTATTAACAGCCTCTTTTGTCTTTGTGAATCCAATTAGGAAGAAGGAACAAATTGTAGTGATTTCCCAGAAGAAATATAACCACAATAAGTTATTAGACATAACGATTCCAAACATGGCCGATAAAAAGACAAATAGTAAGAAGAAGAAAAATGGTCTTCTATCCGGTTCGTCCTTATGGTGATGTTGGAAATCTTTCATGTATCCTACTGCGTATACACAGATCAAGGATCCTATTATCCCAATAATAAGTATCATTATCATTGATAGCTTGTCGATAAAAAAATTGTTCATCACTGATATGCTATGGCCAGGGCCGAATTCAAACCAAACTAATAATGGAGTTTGAACTAAAGCCAAAATACATACAATGTATTTTTTGTATTTAACACCTAAGCCAACAATCAAAGCAGCTAGAATTATTTCAATTCCAACCATTACGTAATTTACCCAATGATTAGATGCAGCGAAGACAATTGTCTCCTCTGAAAAATAATTGAAGACTAATAGTACTGATGCTACAGCAATTATTGCTGCTCCCGCATAAACTATTACTCCTCTGCTTTTGTCATCCTTAAGTACTAAAAGAGCCAGTGCTACCACTAGTGGAAAAACAATCAAGAAAATTAAAATGCTCATGTATTCCTCCTCATTTGCTACTCTTGTTTCGTTATGTACACAATATACATATTACCTTAATAATTATATAATATTGTGCTTTTTTTATCAAGGTTTTTTGTTTAAATTGTTTGATTTTTATATTCAACTTTTCCAATTTCTGTCATTGTTCTTCTGCACTTTAAGTAACCTTCGCATTTCTATTAGTTTTTAGGTAAGTTTTCAGCAATTTTAACCTTTAACGCCTTGAGGGTGTACTTATACTACAATTCTATCCTTCCATGCATTTTAGAACAAAAAACAAAATAGCTTGAAATCCATACCCGAATTAATTTCAAACTATTTATTTTGTTTCATATTATACTTTATGTTTCCTGTTCCTTCACTTTGTCTAAGTTATTTGAATCCAAAAATGATTGGAAGCTTTTGAATGGCAAAGGTTTGGTAAACACATAACCTTGCAGATATTCGCAACCACATTTCATAATGAAATCGTGTTGCTCCTCTGTTTCAACCCCTTCTATTACAATTTCCCGATTTGTGGCTTTGATTCCTTTTACAAGGTTCTCAAAAAAATCTCTGTTTTCGGCACTAGAAGTTGCTGCAAGAAGCAAACTTCTATCAATTTTAATCACTTTTACAGGAAGCCCTAAGAGCACACTCATATTTGAGTAATCTACACCAAAGTCATCAAGTTCAAAGGCTGTTCCATGCTCTTGTAAATTAGCAATTACATTGTTAGCCACTTCTGAGTCAGCAATTAGAGTTCGTTCAGTAATTTCAATTTTAATCATTTCTGGCGGTATATTATACTTCTTCAGCGTTGAAACCACCTTATCCGCCATGTCAGGCTGAGAAAATTGTTGATATGAAAAGTTAACAGATACACTATCCAGATAAAGATAATTAGGGTGGCTAATCATTAATGACCTTAAATCAGCACAAACCTTTTCCAAAATTATATAGGTCATTTCCTTAATTAGTCCAGTATCCTCTGCAATTTCAATGAAGTCATTTGGGAAAATCAATGAATTATCTTGCCCCACCATCCGAACAAGAGCTTCTGCATGAGAAAACTTTTTTGTTTCTGCAGAATAAATAGGTTGGTAATGAATTTCAAAGGCTTCGTTATTAATAGCCTCCTTGATTTGTTTAATCATAAAGTTATTTCCTCTAATATTATTTAGAACCGTAATATCATGAAGGAATTTTTTCTTTTCTCCATCTTCTTTAAGAAGCCTAATAGAATAGTCTGCAGCAGATACAAGTTCTTTAATATTAGAACCAAAATCAGGATAATCTACCCTGGCACAGATTACATCCATTTTAATGCTTTCCCCTTCCGCTTGGAAAGGTTCATCATAACTAGAAAGTAAATTTTTTAAGACACTATTATAATGAGCAGTAGAAATGTTATTATTTTTAATAATTATGGCAAACTCATCTCCTGTATAACGAAAAACGTATCCCGAAGAAAATGGTTTGCTAATATGTCTTCCTATATGTTGAAGAAGCCTGTCCCCAAAATCCAACCCGTACTGTTCATTTATAATTTTGAAGTTTCTTAAACTAATTATATAAATTGAAAAAGGCTGTTCTCTCTTTGATAACTTCCCCAACTTATTCATAAATGCAGTCCTATTTGGGAGCTCTGTAAGAGAATCAGTTGCTTTAGAAACATTTTGGACATAAAGATGAATTACAAGTATCCCCACAACACTTGCTGTTCCAGAAAGAATTACTTCTGGGTATATAAGTTGGAAGAGAGTTACAGTCAATACAAGCATAATATTCAAAAACAAAATTTGCATAATACTTCGGTAGACTGTTCTCATATTTCCTAAAGTTAAAATCACAATACCTATAAAATAAATCCCAGCAATAACATAAGGGAACCTCCAATATATTCCTTGTACATAGCCATTTTCAACCGACAAGTCAAATAAATTCCCTAGCAAAAATACTCTAATAATTAATATTATATATATAATATATGGAATTGAACATGCCCAGTAATATCGCTTAATGCTACTAATGGGCTTAGCCGTATTAACTACAGTGACTGCATATATAAAGGTCATAAATGCGACAACTGGACATATCATGTAATATATGACTGTGGTTGTTTCTGCTAGAAACAGAGTTGATTCACTTAAGTTATATGTAGTTAATATGCTAGAGATTAATGTAAATGACACAGAAATAGTTGCGCTTATATACATTAACTTAAGCACTCTATATTTTAGAGAGTTTTGTTCGTTATTACGAGAGAAACTTAACATCAATATAAAAAGTAACAGTAATGCTATTATCTCAGGGACTAAATTATAATTCATAATTACCTTTCTGAATTAGTAATATATTTTAATATATTACTAGAGTATTTAAATTGGTATATTTCTAAAGCGTTTAAATTGGTATACTACTTTAGACTTTAATTTTTTTCATTAAAATAAAAGGCTTATTTGGCCTAGTAATTAAAATCCATTTTCCCTTAATGAATCTCAACTTACTTTTGTTGATTTGAAATAAATTATAGCAAATTAACCTTTATTTTTCAATGTATTTCAGACAAAATACACCATAATCACATAACTACACAAATAATATTCACTTAACCAAATATTCATCCAGGGCAAAAAAATAAATCTCTACTTTCTCAAAATTTTTTAAAAAAGAGGATAGAGATTTACGGTATATTTGATAATAAAGATTATCATTTATTTTCTTTATTATTCAAGGTTCTCTAATTGGAAACTTATCAGTTCTTGTCTTTTCAATTAGCCTATTTGAGTTTTAAAGCTTTCATCACTTTCTATTGGAGCTTAAACTTATATACTTTAATTCTTATAACTTCTTTTGTGTATAAGGGATTTTAATATTAAAGGCCTAAACGCTTCTTTACCATCTCTTTGTTATTTGCGTATTTGAGTAAAACTTCTTCAGCTATAACGTCTTCATTATAAAGATCAATTAAACTTTTATCCATGCTAATCATTCCCTCTTCAGGAGCTGCAGTAGCAATGGCATTATTGATTTGATGAGTTTTTCCTTCTCTTATTAAGTTTGCTATTGCTGGAGTTACAACTACAACTTCAAACACTGGTGTCAGCTTTCCTGATTTTGTCGGTATTAGCTGCTGTGATACAACTACTTTTAAAACCATAGAAAGTTGCAACAATATTTGAGACTGTTGATTTGGCGGGAAGGAATCTACAATTCTATCTATAGATTTTGCTGCACCTATGGTATGTAAGCTGCTTAGTATTAAATGACCTGTCTCTGCCGCTGTCATTGCTATTTCAATAGTTTCTGAATCTCTAAGCTCTCCTATTAAGATTACGTTCGGAGCCTGTCTTAAAGCAGCCCTAAGTGCAGATACAAAACTTTCAGTGTCTATATTTATTTCCCTTTGTGTTACTATACTATTTTTATGTGAATGTAAAAATTCAAGAGGGTCTTCCAGTGTAATAATATGAGACTCTTTATGCTGATTAATATCATTAATTGCACAAGCTAAAGTAGTACTCTTTCCACTACCCGCAGGGCCTGTAACCAATGCCATCCCACTTGAAAGATTTGCTATTTTTGCAACTGTATCACCAATTCCAAGACTTGCAGAATCAGGAAGGGTAAATGCAATTATTCTAATAACTGCCGCGAAAGTCCCCCGCTGCTTATAGGTATTAACTCTAAATCTAGAAACATCTTGTATAGCAAAAGAGAAGTCGTCATCTCCTTTTTCATTCACTAATTGAAAATCTCTATGACCTGCAAGTTCATATATTTGTTCAATTAAATTCTGAGTTGCGTCAGGCGACATCTTTTTATCATATGCATCGTCAGGGCTCTCATTTAGTTCAGAAAAATCTTCTATAGTTCCTTTTGCCTTCCCTTTAATAGGAAGTCCTGCAACGATAAAAATATCAGACATTTCCTTTTCTACAGCAAGCTTTGCAATTCTTTTAAAATCCATTAATCTACCAACTTCCTCTTAATCAATGAAAACTGGAAGTGTATCATCTGCTTCCCAGTCTCCCGTATATACCAATTTCCATTCCCTTATTTCGTAAAACCCTTGGCCGCTTTTCGGAGAAAGTAATTCAATCTTTGCATTAAGGCTTTCTTCCTCATCTACCTCTATATTAAAAGACAGATAATTTGTACCATCTATTTTTTCTACCATATACTCTTCATTATCACTTAATATATCTAAAGCGGATGTTAAGTATGAGGAACCTTTACTGTTGTATTCTTCTTTTAGAACTTGATCTATCTCTTTTAGGTTTTCTTGGGCTTTACTTTCCGCCTCATAGTATTCATCACTACTGTTTGCTGTTGAAATACTCATTTCATTGTCATTATTAGAAGAAATAAATGACAGTGCAGCAAATGTAATTAAGCAGGTCAATACAAATACCATAAGCATAAGACTTGTCCCTATAGGTACGCCAACTTCAATAGTTTTTTTCATTACTGGCCACCTCCTATAGTTTCAGGCTCATATACCTTAGTGCTTAATTGGTATATTATGCTGTCTTCACCCTTTTTATAAGTTTCGATATTAATATCTTTCATTCCCTCATTTTCTTCCACAAGAACCTGTAGTTTATAGTCTCCATCTTCCTCACTTACAAATTCTCCATCTTCGTCATAATAAGCTACTACAGCATCACCCTCTTTTGTCATTGGAAAAATTTCAAACAAACTCTCTAGGTTTCCCTTATTTGCAATTAATACTTCTGCAACAGAACGAGCCTTTGTAACTCCATGATTTCTATCGTAGCTTTCCTCGCTTAAGGTATTAGAGTATACAAAAAGCTGAATACACACTGCTGCGCAGAGGGCAAAAAACAAAATTGAAATTATAAGTTCCATTAAAAATATACTTGATTTTCTCTGTAATTTCATAAAACCCTCCTTCCTTATTCTTCGCTTCTAACAGAAATTACTGTTTGCGATTTAGCATCATTATTATCTACAACAGAGAAGGAAAAAGTCTTTTCCCCTAACTGTTTTATCTCAAACTCTTTAAGTGGTATTAACTCTTCTCCAGAAGATGCTAATACTTCAGTTCCTTCTTTTGTAAAAAGTTCTCGCAAATTATCCTCATAATAGTAGATATAATTAATATAAGTTTCTCCCTCTATTTCCGTTTCAAGTAGCAATGCTGGTATATCGCCTAATGTTCCCACTGTAACTCCACCTGCATCATCATTTTGCTTTACTTGTTTTTCGATAAACGAAATTGCTGTACGAGAAGAAAATACACTTTCTGTGTTTTTAACATTGTTCTTATAGGCCGTAGAACCAATTTGCACAACAAGCAAGGCTGAAACTGCAAAGACGCAGAACAATCCAAGTGCAAACAGTAT
>CAYJGT010000044.1:0-2505 GCA_964370035.1 uncultured Oscillospiraceae bacterium | reverse complement strand
GACTCTATTTCTTGATCTTGGTTTCCTTCACTTACAGAATCAAAGGCCAAGCCAAGAACCCCAAAAAAGGCAACGAATATAAGAATTTGTATCATCAATTTTAAATACTTTGGCTTTTTCTTTACGAAATAATTTTTACCACTCATTACATATCCTATCTTTCTTTAACCTAAAGCTGACATTATGCTCATTAGAGGGAACATTACAGATAAAAGAATTGCTCCAACAATTACCGAAAGCACGGCAACTAGAGTCGGCTCAATAATACCTATAATATTTGTTAGCTTTTGATCTACTTCTTCTTCATAGCGCTCTGAAATTTCTTCCATTACTCCATCTACTGAACCAGTTTTAAATCCAACTAAAAGCATTCTTGCATATAGCCCACTATAAATTTCGTTTTCTACCATTGCAGTTTCAAAGCTCTTGCCATCTTCCATTCCTGCAATACATTTTTTAACCTTTGCTTTCATTCTCTTGTTTTCAATTAGCCCTTCAATCATTTCAAGGCTTTGTGTTGTGTCCAAGCCACTAGCAAGCATCAATGCCATACCATTTGAAAATCTAGAAACTGCTATCTTATCAGTAATGCCCCTAGTCAACCTTGAGTTTTCCTTAAACTTTGCAAAAGCAGCTTTTCCACCCTTTGTATGCATTATAATAACAACTAATAATATAATGGCTACCAGTCCTATGAAAATCCAAAGGCTATATGCATTCATTGCATTTCCTAGCACCATTACACTTTTCGCAAAGCCAGTAAGTTCGCTTCCAAGTTGAGCGAAAACCGAATCGAAAATCGGAATAACCTTTATTAATAAGAATCCAACAACGACTAACATCATTACAGTCATTACTGCAGGGTAGAGCACTGACTGTCTTACTGCATTTTGAACATCATCTTCTTTTTTATAATATTTAGCCAATGCTGCAAATACAATGTCTAGCTTACCTGCTCTTTCTCCAATTTTAACCATGTTAACCATATAGTGTGGGAATATTCCCATCCTATCTAAGGTTTCATGGAAGGTGTAGCCCATTTCCAAATTATCAATCATTTCTTTCAGAAGCTCCTTCCCCATTTTCCCTGAAGCTTCCTCTTCCATGATGTGTATACCTTCAACTGTGGTTATTCCAGCATTAAGTATCATTGCCATCTGGCCACAAAAGGCTGATAAATCTAAATTAGAAATCACTTTACCCTTCGCATCTTTTTTCATTTCTTTAGTAGACGAATTTTTCAACATAATTTTCACCATTTCCTACATATTCCTTAAGATCACTTTCACCAGTTGTATCTCCAAAAGTTGGATCCATTAGGGACCAACTATTTCCATTAAATTGTATAATATCTTCAACCCATCCTGTTTCTGCCGTATATACAGATATCCAAGCATGATAAACCTCACCCGAGTATCCTATTTGTAATTTAGTGGGAACATTCTGAGAACGAAGCATTGATGCCATTAATACAGCATAGTCAAAACAGATTCCTTTTCCACTAGAAACCACCTCATCTATATTAGGAAGGTAGCCTGATATCTCTCCTCCACCTGCAGCTTCTGCCTTTTCATTATCGTACTTCACTGTATCCATAGTATAGTTATATACTCCTGCGACAAATTCTAAGTCTGTTGAAGTATGAGAATATATATCTTTAGCTGTTCCTACAGCATTACTTTCTGCCGTAAAATTAACATACTGATTAGAATATAGGAAAGGAGAAAAACTATTATCTATGCTAGCCCAGACACTAGTAGATGCTGCAACAGAATATTGATTTCCGTCTAGTTGTTCGTAAACAGTAATCGAGTAATTCCCACTCCCTTCGGTAAGTGGAAAAGCCACATATTCAGAGCCTGGAGTTAAGTCATATGTATAATCAATATAAGATGGTCCCCTTATTTGCATTTTGATTTTCCCCGTATGACTCCCTGTATATTTAACCATTACATATCCTTCTGATGCGTTAGAATAATCTACAGTTGCTACGCTACCATTGTATACTGAACTATTACTTGCCACTGGTACTCTAACTGCTGCATCCAAAGGATCTCTAACAGGTTCATCACTAGTATAATAGCTGGAAGCCCCACCGCAAGCTGAAAAAGACAGGGTAACCATAATCATTACCATGCTTATTATAATTCTTTTCTTAGTACTAGTGTTTCTTTTTTGCATTTCCTGCCTCACAACTTGTTAATGTCCATTAAACTAAATTTAACTCAAATTATATTTATTTCAGCTTGTAAATTTCTCTGCCGAATTTTGGTCCGAAAACTCATTAAATATACTTATAAAAATAGAATCTTTATCAATAAGAGACACTTTAACTATACAAATCAATTGTACCTAAATTAATTCCTTCAATAAGTATACTGATATTATTTAATTATACCTTGATTTTTCAGTCTTTACAATAAGAATTTAATAGTGATATGTATAAATTTACCCCTTACCCATAAAATATTCAAAAATCATCAGCTACGAACTTTTAGAGTTCAC
>CAYJGT010000043.1:3027-13417 GCA_964370035.1 uncultured Oscillospiraceae bacterium | reverse complement strand
ATGAAATAAAACTAACTGGAGTGCCTACAGATAAAACATCATTAAGTGCAGGAATTGCAATAGTTCCTGAACATGGAGAAGACTATGAGACTCTTAATCACAATGCGGATAGAGCTTTATATGTGGCAAAGAATACAGGAAAGAATGTTTATAAAATTTATAATGAATAAACAATAGTATAAAAAAATGGAATAAAAAACAGTATCAAGTGTCATATCAAAAAATTCAAGGCTTACATTTGCTTTAAGACTCGTGGAAAAATGGAATAAGCAACGGAAGCAACATAATAAGCAGCAGGATCAAAAAACAATAGACATGTAAGGATGAATGTGATATACTATTTCAGTATTAATTTTCCTTTTGCCAGGTTCTTGACACTCTGACTTGAACGTAGCAAAAGGTGTAAACGACAAAGGAGAAAAACATGATAACAAAAGAGAAAAAAACGGCTATAATTAATGAATATGGCCTAAAAGAAGGAGATACAGGATCTCCAGAAGTTCAAATTGCTGTAATTACAGCGAGAATTCAAGAACTTAATGACCATCTAAAAATTCACAAAGGTGATCATCACTCAAGAAGAGGTCTATTAAAGTTGGTAGGACAAAGAAGAAACCTATTAGGATATTTAAAAGACAAGGATATTGAGAGATACAGAACACTTATTGCAAAGTTAGGTATCAGAAAGTAAGATTGGATTTAAGCGGAGTTATTACTCCGCTTAATTAGTTTTTTTGGACAATTGTCCATTGGTAAAATTAACAAGGAGGTAGTTTGTTAATTATGAAGTACGAAAATTATAGAACATTTAAAACAGCAGTTGGTGGCAGACTTTTAGAACTAGAAATAGGAAAAGTTTGCGAAATGGCTAACGGACAAGTAATGATCAGATATGGAGATACAGTTGTAAATGTAACTGCTGTAATGTCTGATAAACCAAGACCTGACATTGACTTTTTTCCACTAAGCGTTGACTTTGAGGAAAAAATGTATGCAGCAGGAAAAATTCCAGGAGGATTTATCAGGAGAGAAGGAAGACCAAGCGAAAAAGCCATCTTAACTTCAAGGCTGATAGACAGACCTATTAGACCGTTATTCCCTAAAGGATTCTTTAATGATGTTCAAGTTGTAGCGACTTGCATGTCAGTTGACCTAGACTGTGCTCCTGAAATCGTAGGTATGCTAGGATCTTCAATTGCACTGTCAATTTCAGATATTCCATTTGATGGTCCTACAGGCTCAGTTTTGGTTGGTATGATTGATGGCGAGTTTATCGTTAACCCAACATTAGAGCAAAGAGAAGTAAGTGACCTTCACTTAGTGGTTTCTGGAACTAAAGATGCCATTATGATGGTAGAAGCAGGCGCTAATGAAATTTCTGAAGAAGTTGTATTAGAAGCAATTCTATTCGCTCACGAAGAAATTAAATCTATTATTGCATTTATCGAAGAGGTAATTGCAGAGGTAGGAAAAGAAAAGAAAGAAGTAGAAGTTTATAAAGCTCCTGAAGATGTTGAGGCTGCAGTAAGAGCATATGCAGTTGATAAAATGAGAAATGCAATCCAAACTTATGACAAAATGGAAAGACTTGAAAATATGGATGCAGTAGAAGTTGAAACGAAAGAGCATTTTGAAGAAATATATCCAGATAACGCTAAAGACATAGACAAAGTTCTTTATTCTATTACTAAAGAGCAGGTAAGAAACATGATTATTGATGATGGTGTTAGACCTGACAACAGAAAAAGGGATGAGATTAGACCAATATGGATAGATACTGGAGTTCTTCCTAGAACTCACGGAACTGGTTTATTCAAGAGAGGGCAGACTCAAGCCTTATCTGTTTGTACTTTATCATCAATGAGAGACTCTCAAAAAATTGATGGCTTAGGAGAAGAAGTAGAGAAAAGATATATGCATCACTATAACTTCCCGCCTTATTCAGTTGGAGAAGCAAAGCCAATGAGAAGTGCTGGTAGAAGAGAGATTGGACATGGAGCATTAGCAGAGAGAGCATTACTTCCAGTATTGCCGTCAGCAGAGGAGTTTCCGTACTCAATAAGAGTAGTATCTGAAATTCTTTCTTCAAATGGATCTACTTCAATGGCTTCTACTTGTGGAAGTTGCCTAGCGTTAATGGATGCTGGAGTGCCTATTAAAGCGCCAGTAGCAGGTATCGCTATGGGTCTTATTGAAAGAGTTGAAGAAGATGGCACTAGCAAAATGGCTATTCTTTCTGATATTCAAGGAATGGAAGACTTCCTAGGGGACATGGACTTTAAAGTTGCAGGAACTCCAAAAGGAATTACTGCAATTCAAATGGATATTAAAGTACATGGATTATCTAAGCAAGTGTTAGAGGATGCTTTAACTCAAGCTAAAGAAGGTAGAATGCATATTATGAACGAGATGATTGCAGAATTACCTGAACCAAGAACTGAAATGTCAGCATGGGCACCTAAGATTACCTCAATCAAAATTGATCCAGATAAGATTGGAGCAGTTATTGGTAAAGGTGGAGAAACAATAAACAGAATTATTGATGAAACTGATGCACAAATTGATATTAATGATGACGGCTTAATTTATATTGCTGCTATCAACACGGAAAGTGCAAACAAGGCGATTTCAATGATTGAAATCCTTACTAAGGATGTAGAAGTTGGCGAGACCTATGATGGTACAGTAAAAAGGCTTATGGACTTTGGAGCATTTATTGAAATACTTCCAGGAAAAGAAGGGTTACTACATATTTCGAAAATGTCTAACGAAAGAGTAGAAAAGGTATCTGATGTTATGAACGAAGGAGATAAAGTAACTGTTAAAGTTGGAGAAATCGATAAGCAAGGAAGAATTAACCTTACAAGAAAAGGGCTAATCTAACTTCTGAAATTTCTTAGAAAAAGCACATTATGTTTTATTGAAATATAAAGATTCATAATAAACGTCTATGAATTGTTTACCTCAAAATATGGGTACAGGGAATACGTACGATGGTGGCTTCAGAGATATTAGTTGAAGAAGAGTTAGACAATGTCATAAAGAGTTCCAACAACATTAATTGCCTCGTGATTATTTATCACGGGGCAATTGTTTTTTTACGGTGTACCGAGTATGGTACATAGCTAATCGGTAAAAGTTCGTAAGCGTGAGCCGTGGCTAATGGCATATTGACTTAGCTTCTGCTCGATTGGTTAGTGCGAGTCAATAAAAGACTGCAATTCATCATGGTATTTAACCATATCCAAGCTTCCTGGCTCTGTTTCTTGATTGAATATTAAATCAGGAATATATCGAGGCCTTTTGCCTCCTATAGCCATAGATTTCATGCAAGAAATGCATTGCACAGCAACATCTTGACAGGGCATTTGAGATGCTCTTTTTCGTTGAAGTGCGTGAAGCCTTTCTAAGGTGACTTTTTCATAGAAATCATCGCCGCAGCAAATTGAATTTTTACCTGAAAATTCAGATTCAATAATTTTAATCTTCATTTTTTCCAGAATGTTTCTTAAGGAAGCTAGTTCAGTGGGCCTTTCTCTATAACTGCAAGAGTCATGAACAGACAAGACTAGACCATGATGATTAGGTAGTGCTAAATTATCAATACTATCTAAAACTTCCCAAAGGGATATAGTAGAAATTCCTCTATACAAATTTCTAAAACGCCTATCACACCCAGAACAATTGTTTATTATCACACTTTCTTCTTCAAGGTTAGGTTCGTGGTGGCAGCAAATTTTGTGTAATTGAATACCCGTCAAGTGGTTGCTCAGTAATTCGAAAATTTTAATTGATAACTCGGGTTTGTAAATATTTATGGCACAACCAGGATTCCAAAAAAGTTTATTTTTGTCTACTTCATTAAGTTCTTGTGCATTTATTATGTTCATATTAATTCTCCTTTTTTATTAAGTTCTTGTACATTTATTAAGTTCATATTAATTCTTCTTTTATAGTATATTTATTGAGAATTCTATATATAATAGCTCCATATATTTATTATACAATAAATATATATAGAAATTAGTTTTTTTATGCAGCTAGAGTTAATAAAGGCTTGTTATGTTGGGATGAAATATGAAAGTTTAGCTAATTCAAATAAGGAATTATGGCAAGCACTATAGGAATTTTTAAAAGGTAAAGAGCGGCGTGTTTAAAACTTTAAAAAAAACACAATTAAAAAAGAAAAAAGTAAGCCCAATTTGTAAGAATTAGTGGTATAATTGAATAGATTTTAAAAAAAATTATAAATATACACAAGTGTTAGGAGGAAGAAATGGCAAAAATTACAACATTAAAATTACAAGAAATGAAGAATAAAGGTGAAAAAATAAGCATGACTACTGCTTATGATTACCCTACAGCTTGTTTGGTAGAAAAAGCTGGGATTGAGATAATTTTAGTAGGGGACTCTTTAATGATGACTGTATTAGGAGATGACTCTACAGTAGCTTGCACAATGGACCAAATGCTACATCATATTAAACCAGTAGTATTAGGAGCTCCAACTCCATTAATCGTTGGAGACATGCCTTTCGGTTCTTATAATGGAACAAAAGAAGAGGCAATTGCAAACGCAACTAGACTTATGAAAGAAGGTAGATGCGATGTAATTAAGCTAGAAGGCGGAAGAGAAGTTGCTGACACAGTTAAAGCAATTGTAGATGCTGGAATACCTGTAATGGGACATATAGGGCTTACACCACAAACTGTTTCTAAGCTTGGTGGATTTAAGGTGCAAGGTAAAGGAGAAGCTGCAGCTAAGGCTGTTTTAGATGATGCTCTTGCTTTAGAAGAAGCTGGTGTTTGGGGAATGGTAATTGAGTGCGTTCCTGAAGAAGTAGGTAAGCTTATAACTGAAAAAGTTAAAGTTCCTACAATTGGTATCGGTGGAGGAAGAGGTACAGACGGACAAGTTCTTGTATTCCACGATATGGTAGGGCTATTTGAAAAATTCCTTCCTAAGTTTGTAAAACAATACATGAACATGTCGCCAGAAATTGTTAAAGCTCTTGAAGAATTTAAAAATGATGTTAAAACTGGTGCTTTCCCAGAAGAAGAGCATACTTTTGGTGGAGTCAGCGAAGAAGAATTAAAGAGACTTTATTAAGAGAGCTTTTAAAAAGTAAATAAAAGCAAATAGAGTTTTTGCGTTTAGTGAAGACTACGAAAATTTAAAATAAGCGGCTTAGATAATTTGAACATAAACTTGAAATAAAGTAATTAAAAAACAATTTATAAAGCCGCTTAAACTATAACTATGGGAAAGGGTATAATATATGAAGATAGCAATAATTGGTGCAGGAGCTATGGGTTGTCTCTATGGAGCAAAGCTTTCTAAGAATAAAGAAAACCAAGTATTTCTTTTAGATGTGTGGCAAGAACATATAGACAAGATTAATGATAAAGGGCTTTTTGTGGAGACAGATGGAGAATTTTTAACATACTCTAACTTGAAGGCTTCGGCTAATGCAGAAGAAGTGGGAAATGTGGACCTTGCTATCGTTTTTGTAAAATCCACTCTGACAGGAATAGCTGTAGAGAATAATAAGGCGCTTTTTGGAAAAAGTGATTGTTTTGAAGGGGGAACTGTAGGACTAACCTTACAAAACGGCTTGGGCAATGTTGATGAGCTGAAGAAAGTTTTAGGCGAAGAAAATGTGGTTGCCGGAACAACTGCTCATGGTGCTACTATGTTAGAGGCGGGCTCTATTAGACATGCAGGCAAAGGAAAGACAATTATTGGAGAAATTTCTGGAGAAGAGACTGATAGAATAAAAAAGATTGCTCAGGTGCTAGAAGATTCTGATATGGAAACAGATGTTTCTAAAAATGTTCTAGGTCTTATTTGGGATAAGCTGTTGGTTAATGTGGGTATCAATGCAATTGTAGGAATTGCTCAGGTTTCAAACGGGGAAATATTAGAACATGAGGAATTAGAAGGTCTTTTAGAAAAGGCAGTAACTGAAGCAAAAATAGTTGCAGAGAAGAAAGGTATTAGCCTCAGTTATGCAAATCCTGTTGCTCATGCAAAGGATGTTTGTAAAGCAACATCAAAGAATAAGGCTTCAATGTTGCAAGATCTACTAAAAGGAAATAAGACTGAAATTGATATGATTAATGGAGCGATTGTTAGAGAAGCAAAAGCATTAGGCCTAGAAGCTCCAGTAAATTATACATTGACAAATTTAATTAAGTTTTTAGAGAAGCAATAAATTGCTTTTTTAGAATAAAAGCTATTGTATGAATGAAATTTTTTGTAAAGGGGGATAAGAATGGAAAAACTTACGGAAAAGCAAAAAAATCTTCAGATACGTAAAGAGGCAGCAATATCATTAGCACTTTACGTTGGATTCTTCTTGTGGTGGTACTTCACTGGATTTGGATTAGGATCTGGAGACCCAGCAGAATTTACTTACATTCTAGGATTACCAACTTGGTTCTTTTTGAGCAGTGTAGTTGGATATGTAGGGTTCTGCATATTAGTTATTGTTATAGTGAAATGTTTCTTTAAAGACTTTGACTTAGGGGAAGAAGCCGGAGAAGATTTTGAAGAGGAGAGGGGAGAATAGTTATGTCATCATATACGCTTATACTAATTGCAGTTATAGCTATATACCTAATAGTCAATATGGGTATCGGGATCTATGCAGGTAGAAGACAAGCCTCTTTAAACTCAGGGAAAGGCTTTGTAAACAACTATTTCATAGGCGGAAGATCAATGGGTGGCTTAGTGTTGGCTATGACACTAATTGCTACATTTACAAGTGCTAGTAGCTTCGTAGGGGGGCCAGGAGTAGCATTTTCAAAAGGTTTGGTTTGGGTTTACTTATCAGTAATTCAAATTCCAACTGCATTTATTATTTTAGGAATATTAGGAAAAAAATTCGCTATCATATCAAGGAAAACTAATGCTGTAACAGTCACTGACTTTTTAAGAGCTAGATATAAATCACCTGCAGTAGTTATTATTGCTTCACTTGCATTGGTTGGATTTTTTATTGCTCAAATGATGTCTCAATTCATTGGAGGAGCAGTATTATTTGAATCAGTTACGGGAGTTCCTTATGTTTGGGGTCTTGTATTGTTTGGAATAGTAGTTATTGTATATACTACTATCGGAGGATTTAAAGCTGTATCTATTACAGATACAATTCAAGGAATAGTAATGGTAATAGGAGCTTTCTTAATTTTATTCACTATTATAGGTGTTGCAGGTGGCTTTGACAGTTTGGTAAATACAATGAATACTGTAAAACCAGAGTGGGCGGATCCGTACACGGGCGGAACTACAACACAGGCATATGTTATGTCTTTCTGGGTTCTAGTTGGTATTGGTGTTCTAGGTTTACCTCAAACAGCTGTTAGAGGAATGGGATTCAAAGATACTAAGTCACTTCACAATGCTATGATTTACGGTACAATAGTTGTTGGATTGTTAATGTTAGTAATGCATATCTCTGGAGCTTTTGCCCCAGCAATATTAGATATAAATACTCTACCAGTTAATGAGGCAACTGGTGCGCCAAATACAGACTACGTAATTCCAACAGTAGTACTAGAATACATGAACCCAGTAGTGGCAGGATTGTTTATTGCGGCGCCTCTATCGGCAGTAATGTCTACAGTATCGTCTCTACTGATATTAGCTTCTGCAGCTATTGTAAAAGACCTATATCTTAACTATGTAGTAAAAGATAAGAAAGTACAAAAAGAGCCTTCTTTCCAAGTGAAAATAGCTAGATTAAGTATGGGAACTACATTATTATTAGGAGTGATTGTATTTGTATTTACAATCAGCCCACCAGACCTTATTGTATGGATTAACTTGTTTGCTATGGGAGGCCTGGAGTGTACATTCTTGGCACCGATTATCTTTGGACTATACTGGAAGAAAGCAAACGCAACAGGAGCACTATGCTCAATGATATTTGGTATCGCTTGCTTCCTAATTTTAAGTAATTTAACAGCTTGGTTTGGAATCACATGGAGCTTCCTTGGAACGACAGCAATCGTACCATCAGTTATTGCTACACTAATTGTGTTTGTAGTTGCTAGCTTAATAGGAAAAAAATCCGATCAAGAAACTCTAGACTTGTTCTTTGGAGACAAGTAAGCAGTGACTTGCATTAGGAATTTTGCATTAATTTGCTAAAAATAGAGAATATATATACCGCGGCCTAATTAATGGAGACTAGTTTTAGTGGAAGTTATTTAGGTGGCGGATATATTTTTATAGGAGTAAATTAAATGGGGAAATTACCGGATAAAAAATGTAAAGAAGATAGAAACAGATAGTTTAAGATCAAAAGATTTTAATAAGATAAAATATATAAAAATAAAACAAAATTTGAGCAAGAAAAAGAGGTGGCATATGGATTATGGGATTTTACAGTTTGATTTAGTCTTTAAGAATGGGACAGTGGTTACCGTAGATGAAGAGGATAGGGTTTGTGAAGCTTTAGGTGTTAGAGGAAGACATATAAATTTCGTAGGTTCTAATGAAGAACTTGAAGACGTTATAGGAAGAAGCAAAAGCGTTTTGGGAAATAACTTTGTTGAGCCAAAAGTGATAGATCTTAAAGGTAAAACTTTAACTCCGGGATTTATTGACACTCATTACCATCCAATACTTAGTGGACTTATTGGTGATCTTCCTACTTCTCCAATGATCAATACCTCTATAAAAAGATGCAAAAATATTAAAGAACTTCTAGGTTTAATAAAAGAAGCTCTCTCTTTCAAGAAAGAAGGCCAATGGGTTTCCACTATGGGTTATGAACCTACCTTGCTTGATGAAAAGAGGCACCCAACCATAGAAGAACTAGATGAAATTGCCCCAAATAATCCTGTTCATTGTATGCATGGTGGTGGGCATATATGTATGTATAATACAGAAGCCCTAAAAATATTAGGTGTTAATTCTCCAGAAGATGCAAAAAAATTTCCAGAAGATGAGGTGGAAGTAGTCGATGGAAAGCTTACAGGTATGGTAAGGGGCCATACACATTTTTGGCTTTGGGGACAGGTGGAATATACTGAAGAAGCTCAGAAAGAGGCTGCGTTAAAGTCTCAAAAGCATTGCTTAGAAAATGGCATTACATCCATTCATGATTGTGGTGAACTGGGGAAAACATCATATCACATTATGCAAAAACTTTGTAGAAATAGAGAGTTTAAAATAAGAAGCTATATGATGCTACATAGTATTTTTGGTAAAGATTTCTCTATGGCGGAGAATAATCATTGGCATGATCTTGGACTAATGTCGGGACTAGGAAATGAATATTTTAGAATTGGAAGCACTAAGTTTATGATTGATGGAGGATCTGGTGGACCGTCTTGCGCTACACGAGAACCATACAGCCATAATCCGGATTTGCCACGAGAAAAGGGTTGGACAAAGGAAGAAGTTGCAGAATATCTTGAAAAGGTAAATAATGCAGAATGCCAAGCTTCTGCCCATGCAATAGGTGACGAAGCAATTGAGATGATGGTTGATGGGTATAGAAAGGCTTTTGTAACAAATCCTAGGCCTGATTTAAGGCATAGAATAGAGCATTGTACAATTTCTGATGAAGAATTAATTCAAGGTATGGCAGAGATGAACATTTGCCCAAGTGTAAATATTTCAAGTATCAGTGTATTAGGATCTAAGTTTAAAAAGTTTTATGGGGAAGAGAGAAATAAATATATCTGTGCTCTTAGAACTATGTTAGATAAAGGAGTAATGTGCTCTCTTCATAGTGATGCACCTTCTTATCCGGCTGGAGTCGTTTTACTAGATTCTGCCGTAAATAGAATTGATAGAACGACTGGAGAACAATGTGATCAAACGCAGGCAATCACCATACTAGAAGCAATTAGATGTGCTACTATAAATGGTGCGTATGCATCTTATGAAGAAAAAATTAAGGGCAGCCTAGAAGTTGGAAAGCTGGCAGACTTAGTAGTCTTATCTGAGGATGTATTAGCTATAGAAAAAGAAAAACTTAATACTGTGAAAGTGGAAATGACAGTTCTAGATGGAGAAATTTTATATTAGACTTCGTCTAATATAAAAGATTGATATGGCTTTCGCCTTGCAGTACTTAATTTGCGAAAATGCCGAATAAATAATCCGAAGGATTATTTATAATTAGACTTCGTCTAATATAAAAGATTGATATGGCTTTCGCCTTGCAGTACTTAATTTGCGAAAATGCCGAATAAATAAAGCATAGTTTAGAAATGTTAGTTCTTGATAAGAAATAGGATGAAAAAAAGAGAAAAAATAAAATAAATTAGTTTAACATAGCCCAATAGTGGCAGTTAAAATATAGTTATACCAGTTGTAGTATTAGCAGCCTGACTAAAGGCTAGTTAATCTAGAAAGGAGCAGAATATGTCA
>CAYJGT010000043.1:0-2927 GCA_964370035.1 uncultured Oscillospiraceae bacterium | reverse complement strand
AGTATTAGCAGCCTGACTAAAGGCTAGTTAATCTAGAAAGGAGCAGAATATGTCAAATGAAAACAAGGCCATTAAGTATGCCAATTCCTTTAAGGAGCAATTGACAGTTCGAGGTATGGTTATAGGGGTGCTAGGAGCTCTTATCGTTACCTGTTCATCTATGTTTATAGCTTTAAAAGCCTCTTCGCTACCATTTCCAATTATGTTTGTAGCGCTATTATCGATGTTTACATTAAAGGCACTAGGAAGAACAAACATCAATGAAATTAATGTAACTCATACTGCCATGTCGGCAGGTTCTATGGTTGCTGGTGGGGTGGCATTTACTATTCCAGCAATTTACATGCTTTACCCAGACACTGATTTAAGCTTAGTGAAATTGCTAATTATCACGTTAAGTGGTACTGTGCTTGGACTAATATTTACATCACTAATGAGGAAGCAATTTATTGAAACTTCAGAACTTCCTTATGCTATGGGTCAGGCTGCAGCCGAAACCCTAATTGTAGGAGATGCAGGAGGCAAGAAGGCAGCATTGTTGTTTTCGTCTTTAGGTATTGCAGCGATTTGGACATTCCTAAGAGATTTCTTCATGAAGGTTCCAGCTCTATTATTCTTTGACAAAATGCTACCATATGGTGCTATAGGTGGTGTATGGTTATCGCCAATGCTAATTTCTGTAGGATACTTAGTTGGGCCAGTATTTATTGGAGTTTGGTTCTTAGGGGGCCTAATAGGTGACTTTGGAATCCTAATAGGTGGACAAGAATTAGGATTTTTTGATGCTGCCACTGCTGCAAGTGTTAAACAAAGTTTAGGTCTAGGGCTTATGGTAGGTACTGGAGTAGGAGTATTTTTGAAGAACATTATACCAAATTCAAAGAAAATCTTTGGGTCAATGGTTTCAAAAGATTCTATTGGAGACTCAATTGTCCCTCTAAGATGGGCACCTATATTAATGGTACTGTTTGCTGTACTTTACGTTGCACTACTAGATGTTCCTGTTGTAGCTGCTATTGTAACTATATTAGGAGTTTGGTTAGCTACCGCAATGTCTTGCCAAACTGTAGGTATGTCTGCTATAAACCCAATGGAAGTTTTCGGTATATTTGTACTAATCATTGCTACCTTAGCAGCTCCATCAACTACTGAAGTTGCAGCTATCTCAATCGCAGCAATTGTAGCAGTAGCCTGCGGTCTTGTAGGGGATGTAATGAATGACTTTAAAGCAGGACATATTTTGCATACTAACCCTAAAGCTCAGTGGACAGGAGAACTAATTGGGGGTATCGTAGGTGCTATTGCTTCAGCATTTGTTATTATTGCAATAGTAACAGCTTATGGACCTACTGCATTTGGAGATGTAGAGCTATTCCCAGCAGCACAAGCATCAGCAGTAGCGGCGTTGGCTGGTGGAATTTCTCATGTTCCAGCCTTCCTTATAGGTTTAGGTGTAGCTGCCATACTTTACATAATAGGATTTTATCCTGTAATGACGCTAGGTCTTGGGGTTTACCTACCGTTCTATCTAACGTTTACTGCATTTATAGGCGCTGTCATTAGGTTTGTTCTTGACAGAGCTTGTCCTAATTTTGAAAAATCAGGCAAGGGGACAGTTATTGCTGCAGGATTACTAGGTGGAGAAGCCATTGTAGGAGTAATAATTGCAATAATTTTAGCTGTACAATTCATGGTTTAAGTTAAATGCTAGATAAGATACATATAATAATATTTAATAAATAAGCAAAACAAACAGTCCAAGGATTATCCTTGGACTGTTTAAAAAAAGGTGAAAATATGAAAGAAATTAAAATTACGGAAATCGAGAATATTAAGATTGGTCAAGCTACTGATAAGGATGCAGGAACTGGCTGCACTGTAATTATTGCAGAAAAGGGTGCTAGAGGCGGAATCGACGTTAGGGGAAGTTCTCCTGCTTTAAGAGAGACAGAACTTTTAAAGCCAGTTAACGCTGTAGATCAAGTTCATGCTATAGTACTAAGTGGAGGAAGTGCTTTCGGTTTAGATGCCTCTGCTGGTGTTATGGAGTATTTAGAGAAAAAAGGTCTAGGGTTTGATGTGGGAAAGACCGTTGTTCCTATAGTTTGCGGAGCCTCTCTTTTTGATTTAGCAGTTGGAGACCATATGGTAAGGCCTGATAAAGCTATGGGTTATAGTGCTTGCAAGAATTCTGAAGAAGGAAAAGATGTAGAAGAAGGAAACTTTGGCGCTGGTACAGGAGCCTGTATAGGTAAATTACTCGGAATGGACAGGGCTATGAAGGGTGGAATTGGAACATATGCCGTTCAGGTAGGGGACTTAAAAATAGGTGCTATAGTTGGAGTTAATGCGTTAGGTGATATTTTTGATGTAGAAACAGGGAAGCCTTTGGCTGGACTTTTAGGAGAAGATAAGGAAACTGTTCATAGCACAGAAGAAGTCATGTATGGCGAAATTGGAAAAACTAGAAATGTATTTAATGGGAATACGACAATTGGATGTATTATTGCGAATATTGTGGCGACAAAGAGCCAAGCTACTAAGCTTGCTGCTATGGCACAAAATGGCTTTGTACGTGTAATTAGGCCGGTCAATACCTCTGCTGATGGTGATGCTGTGTTTTCTCTTTGTACAGGGGAAGTTGAGGCTGATCAGGATGCTGTTGGAACATTAGCTTCTTATGTGATGGCCAAAGCAATAAATAGGGCAATAATTAATGCGAAGTCTGAATATGGGTTAAAAGGATTTCCGGATGTTAAACGGTAGAATCTAAGTATTTAAATTACATGATTAGCTATTGAAAAAAGCTTTCTGAAAATTATGTAAAAATCAACATTATCAATAATTTGTTTTAAAAAAATAGCGAAATATTTAAATCACTAAATATTTCGCTATTAATTATATAAGTTTATATTCTGATTTTATAG
>CAYJGT010000042.1:5866-13430 GCA_964370035.1 uncultured Oscillospiraceae bacterium | reverse complement strand
TTTGCTGTTAACGAAGTAGAGCCAATTGCAGCTGAAATCGATCTAGAACACAGATTTCCAGTAGAAAACGTGGAAAAAATGGCTAATTTAGGAATGCTAGGAGTTCCATTCCCAAGTAAGTATGGTGGAAGTGATGCAGATTACATATCGTATGCAATCACTGTTGAGGAACTATCTAGAGTTTGTGCATCAACAGGAGTAATTTGTTCAGCACATACTTCACTTTGTGCTTGGCCAATCTACGCTTGGGGAACTGAGGACCAAAAAAACAAATACCTACCAGATTTATTAAGCGGTAAAAAGTTAGGTGCATTTGGTTTAACTGAACCTGGTGCAGGAACTGACGCAGGGGGACAACAAACTAAAGCTGAAGATATGGGAGATCATTGGTTAATAAATGGAGCTAAAGTATTCATTACAAATGGTGGATATGCAGAAACATTTGTTGTTGTAGCAATGACTGACAAATCTAAAGGAACTAAAGGCGGAGTATCAGCATTTATTATTGAAAAAGATGATGAAGGCTTTGAAATTGGTAAAACAGAAGATAAAATGGGAATTTGCGCATCTTCTACAACTGAGCTTATTATGACCAACTGTAAGATTCCAAAAGATAGATTATTAGGAAAAATTGGAGATGGATTTAAAGTTGCTCTTTCTACACTTGATGGTGGACGTATTGGTATCGCCTCTCAAGCTTTAGGAATCGCTCAAGGTGCAGTAGATGTAACTATTGAGTACATGAAAGCTAGAAAGCAATTTGGCAAGAAACTTTCTCAAATGCAAGCTTTACAATTTGAAGTAGCTGACATGGTTACAAGAATTGAAGCTGCTAGATTACTTGTTTATCAAGCTGCTGACATGAAAGACAAAGGTCTTCAGTATGGTAAGCAATCTGCAATGGCTAAACTGTTTGCTGCTGAAACTGCAATGCATGTTACAACTAAGTGTGTACAGTTACATGGTGGTTATGGATATACTAAAGATTATCCAGTAGAGAGAATGATGAGAGATGCTAAGATTACTGAAATCTACGAAGGAACTTCAGAAGTTCAAAAAATCGTAATTTCTGCGTTAGTTTTCGGTAAGTAAGAGGAGGAATAAAAATGGCTTTTAAAATATTAGTTTGTGCTAAGCAAGTACCTGATACAAATGAAATTAAAATCAACCCTGAAACTGGTACACTTATTAGAGACGGAGTACCTAGTATCCTAAATCATGACGATGCTAATGCACTAGAAGAAGCTCTAAGAATCAAAGATACATATGAAGATGTACACATCACTGTTATTTCAATGGGACCTTTACAAGCTAAAGAAATGCTTGTTGAGTGTATAGCAATGGGAGCTGATGAGTGTATCCTTATAAGCGATAGAGCAGTAGGTGGTTCAGATACTTGGGCTACTTCAAACGCTTTAACTGCTGCCGTAAAGAAGATTGGCGACTATGACTTAATATTCGCTGGACGTCAAGCAATCGATGGTGACACTGCACAAGTTGGACCACAGCTAGCTGAAAAATTAGATATTCCTCAAGTAACTTATGTTCAAGATTGCAAGTTGTCTGATGACAAAAAGACAATCACTGTTCAAAGAGCATTAGAAGATGGTTATGAAGTTGTAGAAATCAAAACACCTTGTTTATTAACAGCAATTAAAGAGTTAAATAAACCAAGATACATGAGCATTTCTGGAATTATCAAGGCAGTTGATACTGAAATCCCAACTTGGAATGCTGATGACATTAATGTTGATAGAGAAATCGTAGGATTAAAAGCTTCTCCTACTAACGTATTTAGATCTTTCACTCCAAAACCTAAAGGCAAAGGTTCTATGGTTGATGGCGATAGTGCTAAAGAACTAGCTACAAATTTATTAGTTAGTCTTAAGAGCAAACAGATAATTTAGGGGGTAGAACAATGACAAATTTTAGCGATTATAAAAATATTTGGGTTTATGCTGAGCAAAGAGCAGGTAAACTTATGGATGTATCTCTTGAGTTAATCGGAGAAGGTTACAGACTATCAAGAGAAATTGGAAATGACTCAAAAGTTTGTGCACTTTTAGTTGGAGATAAAACAGATCATTTAGTTTCAGATCTTTTTGAAGCTGGAGCAGATGCGGTTTATCAAATCGATAACCCACTTCTAGATAAGTTCACAACTGATGCTTATACAAATGTAATTGAGCAAGCTATCGAAGAGTATAAGCCAGAAATAGTTCTATTTGGAGCGACTCACATTGGTAGAGACCTAGCACCTAGAGTAGCGGCTAGAGTTGATACTGGTCTTACAGCTGACTGTACTAAACTAGATGTAAACATGGGTAGCTACATTGACTACTTAGATACATATACTACTTGTAATACTTCAAAATTAGACAGAGAAGATCCAGATACTGGTCTTAAACAAACTAGACCTGCATTTGGTGGTAACCTAATGGCAACTATCATATGCCCAAAAACTAGGCCTCAAATGTCTACAGTAAGACCTGGAGTAATGAAGAAGAGAGAAGTTGTACCTGGTGCAACTGGTGAAGTAATTAAGTTTACACCTAAATTAGCAGAGTCTGATATCAGAACTAAAGTAATCGAAATCGTTAAATCAGCTAAAGAAATTGTATCTTTAACTGATGCTGAGATTATTTGTTCAGGTGGTAGAGGTTTAGGAGATGCTTCTGGTTTTGAAACAATTAAAACTTTAGCAGATAAGGTTGGAGGAGTTGTAGGTTCTTCTCGTGCAGCAGTAGACGCTGGATGGATTGATCACTCTCACCAAGTAGGACAAACTGGTACAACAGTTAGCCCTAAGATTTACTTCGCTTGTGGAATTTCAGGAGCTATTCAACACTTAGCTGGAATGCAAACTTCTGACATCATTATTGCAATTAACAAAGACCCTGAAGCACCAATCTTCGAGGTTGCAGACTTTGGAATCGTAGGAGACCTTTATAAGGTAATTCCAGAAATTGTTGCTGAGTGGGATAATGCAGAAGCTTTAATGGATGCCGCAGCAAAATAATCTAGACTTAAATCAAATTATAATAATTAACAAATAATTATTTAAAGTAGACATTAAAGTTTAATGTCTACTTTTTTAAATAGAATTATCTTTTATTATTAATAGTAAAAAGTTCACAACAGACTATAAATATGATAAAATTAATTAGTTAAATTTAATAATACACTTACAGTATAAGAGGTAACTATGGGTTTAAACTTCGATATTATTGGACAAAAAACTGGTCCGTATAAATTAGAATACAATTGGAACAAAATTGCTTTATATGCTTTAAGTGTAGGTTCTAATGTTAATGATGAGCTTAACTATGTATACGAAAAGAACTTAAAGATTATACCTACATATTGGGCTTCAATATTAGGTTTAAAATCCTTTACTGATGCATATGAATATGGTCAATGTATATCCGAAACATTACATTATGGCTTCTCCATCATTTTTCACAAGCCAATACTTAATACTTCTGGAAAGTTATACTATACAATTGAACTACTTAATATTTACGACAGAGGTGAAAATAGAGGAAGCATTGGTGATATTGAGGCTATAGCCTTTGATGAAGATCGTGAAAAGGTCTTTACTCTTAACACAAAAGACATAGACATGTCTTCTGGCGGGTTCGATGGAGATCCCTTGCCTAAGGAATCTATAGATTATCCCATTAGAGATCCAGATTTTGTATTTGATGACTATATTGGCCCAAACCAAGCTGCTTTGTATAGAATTGATAATGACCCTAATATCTTACATATTGATCCTGATTTTGCAAGAAAAGCAGGATTTAAAAAACCAATAATAATGGGAATGTGTACAGCGGGATATGCTTGTAGAGCTTTGATACATACCATTTGCAATGATTCACCAGAAAAAATTGAACAGCTCCAAATCCGATTTACATCAATTCTTGAAGTAGATAGCAAAATTACAACACATATATGGAGACTTTCAGAAAATGAATATGTGTTCAAATTAATAAATTCAGATACAGAAGAAATTGTACTTAACTTTTGCAGAGTAAAACTACACAAGTAGTTTTTTAAACTTTATTTATTGTACTTTTCTTATGGATATATCTTATAAGTTTACTATTAATAAATAAACATTAATTAAATCAAGAGGAGGATAAAATGAAAGTATTAGAAGCAATAGAACAGCGTAGAAGTATTCGAGGCTATCTAGATAAAGAAGTTCCGAAAGAAGTACTAGAAAGCATAATTAAATCAGCTCTTAGAAGCCCTAGCGGAACTAATATTCAGCCATGGAAGATCCATGTAGCCACAGGGAAAACTTTAAACAAAATTAAAGAAGAAAATGAACTTTCATTTAAACATGGTTATATCAGTGATGTACCAGAACCTTTATTAAAACCAGAATTTAAAGAACGTAGAAAAGAGCTTGCAATTGATCTATTTAAACTCTTAGATATAAAAAGAGAAGATAAAGAAAAAAGAAGAGATTGGGTTCGTAGAGGCCATAGATTTTTTGAGGCTCCTGCAGCAATGGTATTTACAATTGATAAGGAAATATTTGAAAATAAATGGGGAGTCATTGACTTAGGAATGCTAGTACAGACAGTTTGTTTGGCTGCTATGGAATTTGATGTAGGAACTTGTATTGCAGAGCAAGGGGTATCATTCCATAGTGTTATTAGAGATAATATGAGTATAGATGATAATGAAGTAATAATGATTGCTGTTTATCTAGGTTATGAAGACACTGAGGCTCCAGCTAATAAATTAGTTAGTAATCGTGCAAACTTAAACGAAGTTGTTAAGTTTTATGATTAATTATATTACGTTTAGAAAGGTATAATAATGAAGAAGTGGTTTGTTGTTTGTTTAAGTTTAATTATTACTTTATCTTTTTTTTCAGGTTGCGAAAGTTTGGAAGAGAATAATAAGTATGTAGAAGTTAATATTACTAAATATACGTGGGTTAATTCCAATGATAATAGCACAATTCAATTTGCTGATGATGCCACAGTAAAGTATGTTGATAGTGAAAAAAAACTTAATTTAACTGGTACCTACATAGAAGGTGAAAGCGGTACTGTTGGAACAATAAGTATTACTGATCCTCCAGATGACTTTACATGGGATCAATACTATATTGATTCTAATGAAAAATTGTTTTTACATGATGGGGAAAATACAAGTTTCCCATTTACTAAAGTAATTACTAGTGATAGTGAAGAAGAGGAAGTTGTTGAGGAAGAAGTGGATACAACACTAGGGGGTAATGTTTATTATTCTGGAGACATTAAACTAGAGTTTATTGAAGATAACTATGCGGAAATCACTTATGTGGAAGGAAATGTAACAGGGGAGACTGTAACAGCTGAATTAACCACCATCGAGGGAGGGGTTCAGTTTGATGGAAACAACTTTAGGTTTAACGATGAAAAGGGAACTGTTCATGCAAATGGTACAATTACAATGCAAGGCTATGATGAACCTTTCGTCCAAGTAGAATTAAACTAATATTACTACTTATGTTCTATTATCATTGTTTTGAAAATGGTGCTTTAAAATTTAATTAAATATTAAAATATTAGTGAACATGGTTAAAAAAGCTAGGTAAATAATACCTAGCTTTTTTGTATAAGCGAAAACCCCGCGTTAGTTTACTTATTTATAACAAAAATCCAAATAGAGTAATATACATGCTATAATATTATCCTATAAAAAAGAACATTTGTTCTCAAAAAGTATTGACTTTCATTTAAAAAAAGTGTATCTTATATATAAGAACAAATGTTCGCGAAAGGGGAAATTCATGAAAAAAGAGAATGATGTAAAGAAAAATTTAACTGAGAATAGATATACAGTTAATGGGTGGAATGCAAAGACTCCTATAAATCAAGGCCTTAGAACTTTCACAGACAATATGAATAAACGTCATGATTCTATTAATGATTATAGTGACAATAACAGCACCTCAAAAGTTACAAATTCTTATACTTTTAACTCTGTATATGAGTTTGCTTCAAGTACAAGTTATAACTTATATCAGAATAATTCATCTGGAAGTTCTTTGAATTCTTTAAAAAAGAAAAAAGTGTCTAAGAAGTATGTTTTGAAGTCGCCTAAGAGATTTCTAAGATTTGCCTTATCGATGTTCCTTTTAATTAGTATCTTAACTGGAGTTAGTTCAATAATTTTTAATGAGTCAGAAGCAATAGCACAAACAGGCGCTGCTTATAACTTACATGTAGTGAGCCCTGGAGATACTTTATGGAGTATTGCCGAATCAGAAATGCCTGATGATATGGATATTAGAGAAGCTATTAATATCCTAGAAGACATTAATAATATAGAGTCTGTAGACATTTACACAGGACTAACATTAAAAATTCCAGTGTAAATAGGTATACAGATACCAATTTATAAAAAAAGTGGCTTAAAACGCAAATTAGAGCTCATTTCCTCAAAACATTGAAATTTCAACATTTACACAAGGTGTAAGCTGCGTAGCCCGGTAACATTGATATGTATAAGCATTTTTTATATAAATTAGTACTATTTATTAATTCTTCTTACAACTTTATTAAATTAGAGCCCCAATACTTATATATATCTTCTTAAGTGTTTTAATTTTATTAATAAAAGGTATTGTCATCGTATATTAAATATTACCACTAATAAATATTGGTTAGTCATAAATTAGCATAGTTAGGGTATTCTAAGAATAAACAATGTGCTAACTATAAGCTATTCAAGTTAAGAAATGTAAGTTTACCATATTTTTATATTGTAAACAAACTCCGATTGTTAATTGAAAGCAATATTAGATATACTATAATCAAAATAATGAAAGATTATATGTATCCGTTAAGTATAATTATTAATGGATATATCTAAAGATGGGGACTTAAAATCATAGGAGTATTTAAAATAATGTTAAACATAAATTTTCCTAACAAAACTAGCATAAAAAAAGAAAGTTGTTGAAAATATAATGAGATACAAGAATATGTAGAAAAGTTGATTTGCTTGTTTTAATGTATAACTATTCCTTAAATTGTGATTTTAGGAATAGTTGTGCGAATTATTACCTACTACATCTTATCCAAATAGCTTTGTAATATTATTATTGCAGCTTGTTTATCTATAACTTTTTTTCTATTTTCTCTGCGAACATTTCCTTCAATTAGTATTTTTTCAGCTATGGAAGTTGTAAACCTTTCATCTTCAAACACAATTGGAATGTTTCCCATTGAAACACTTCTCATTTTATTTTCTAGCATCGTTTTAAACTCAATAACTTTATCAGTTTGGGGACTATTCGTTCCGTTTAACATTAAAGGCAATCCAATTACAACTGTATCACAGTTATGTTCTCTGATTAAATCTATTACCTTACCAGCATCCTTTCGTATTCCTACTCTTTCAATAGTACAAATACCTTGGGCAGTAATATTCAGTCCATCACTTACTGCAACACCAATCGTTTTATCACCTACATCTAAACCTATTTTCTTCATACTTACCTCTCATTACTCACTTCCATTATGTTTTAATTTATTATATTGTATTTACACTTACT
>CAYJGT010000042.1:0-5766 GCA_964370035.1 uncultured Oscillospiraceae bacterium | reverse complement strand
TCTCATTACTCACTTCCATTATGTTTTAATTTATTATATTGTATTTACACTTACTGCAACACCAATCGTTTTATCACCTACATCAATTTACTTACTAGATTTAATTTATTTTACATAAAGAAAAGCGGGATTTCTCCCGCATTGTAAACTTATATAACTTATTTATTTAAATAATTTTTAACAAGCTCTTCCATTATATCTTCTCTCTCTAATTGCTTGATAAATCCTCTTGCATTATTGTGACTTGTAATATAAGTAGGATCTCCAGAAAGTAAATAGCCAGATATTTGATCTATCGAATTATACCCTCTATCCTCTAAGGCATTATATACCAAATGTAAGACCTCATTTATTGTAACTTTTCCTTTTAAAGAATCAGGGCTAATTACAATCGTATTCATTGTTTTTCTATCTTCCATAATGTTTTTCCCCCTTATATATCTAGTATAACTGATTTAGCCGGCAGATTCAATTGGTAAAACTAGAAATATTTACTAAAATATATATTTTTAACAAAAAGTTTCAGCCTTTAATAATGCTTCATCAACTTTGGAAATATCTTTTCCTCCAGCTTGAGCCATGTTAGCTTTTCCGCCTCCGCCTCCGCCACAAATACTTGCTACTTCTTTAACTATTTTACCCGCATGATAGCCTTTTGAAACTAAATCATCAGTAATTGACACTAAAAAAGTAACTTTATCATTATTGATTGACGCTAATACTAAAATCAAATTATTAGTTTCCGATTTAAGAGTATCAGATATTTCCCTTAATTCATCAATTTGTGAACCAGCTAGTTTCTTTGAAATGAATTTTACTCCATTTATTTCTTTTGCTTCTTCTAGCATACTCGAAGAAGATGATGATAAAGAAGCTTTTTTCAAGTCTTCCAATTCATTCTTTAACGTTTTATATTCTTCCATATGAGCATATAACTTATCAAGTAGCTGTGATGGAGTTGCTTTTAGGAAAGAGGCTGTTTGCTCAATTAATTCTTCTCTTTCGTTTAATGAGTCTAATACTGCAATACCAGTAACCGCTTCAATTCTTCTAACACCTGCTGCAATTCCAGACTCACTAACTATCTTAAAGCTTCCTATTTGTCCTGAGTTCGATACATGTAGCCCACCACAAAGTTCTCTACTGTAGTCACCTACACTTAAAACTCTTACTACTTCTCCATACTTTTCAGAGAATATACCTGTAACCCCTTCTTTCATGGCTTCTCGAATAGGCATCTCTTTCCATGTTACAGGGAGAAAGTCATTAATTTTATCGTTTACCATACTCTCAATAATAATTAAGTCTTCTTTTGATATAGCTTCATAGTGAGAGAAGTCAAACCTTAATTCTGTATCAGAAACTTTTGATCCAGACTGCTGAACATGCTCTCCAAGGACCTCTCTTAGAACCTTGTGAAGTATATGTGTAGCTGTATGGTTTCTCGCAGTATGATTTCTATGGCCAGAATTAACAATTAAGTTAAACTCTTCATTTGGATTAACTTCCCCTTGAATAACTTTAACTTTATGTGCAATTATATTTTGAAATTTATTTACTTCTATAATTTCGGCTTCTGTATCATCACTATACATTATTCCGATATCACTTATTTGTCCCCCACCCTCTGGATAAAATGGAGTGGCTGGAAAAATAACTCTTCCAGTTTCACCTTCTCTAAGAACTTCCGCAGGTTTTTTGTTTATAAAAATACCTCTAACTTCTGTTGTTGCAGTAGTGTTTTCATATCCAATAAAATCTGTTTCTCCTTCGAACACAAAGTCTACAGAACTTTCGGTCCAAGCATGATCATTTTCTGCAGCATCTTTTTTACCTGACTGCTTTTGAACTTCCATTGCCTTATGAAAACCCTCTTTATCAACTTTATATCCAGCTTCCAGTATAATTTCCTCAGTTAAATCAATAGGAAAACCAAATGTATCATGAAGCTTAAAAGCTTTTTCCCCACTTAAAACTTCTATCTTCCCCTTTTTAAGAGTTTTGATATGATCTTCTATTATTGATAGCCCTTGCTTTAGTGTTTCATTAAACTTCTTTTCTTCAATGTCTATAATTTTTTTTATGAAGTCTCTGTTTTCTTCAAGTTCAGGATATCCTCCCGCGCTAGTAGAAATAACAGTTCCAGAAAGATTACCCATGAAAGGTTCGTTAATACCTAATTTATATCCATGACGAATAGCCCTTCTAATAATTCTTCTTAATACATATCCTCTACTTTCGTTACTTGGCATGATTTTATCACTTATCATAAATGTTGCAGACCTTATATGGTCAGTAATGATCCTTAGTGAAATATCATTTTGAGATGGTATGTAACTGCCATCATCTATTTTTTCTACTAATTCACCATTGTTGTATTTAACTCCAGAAATTCGTTCAACTTCCTGTAATACACTTTCTATGGTATCTACTGCAAAAATAGAATCAACATCTTGCATAATACAAGCTAAACGCTCTAAACCCATACCTGTATCAATGTTTTTATTTTCTAAGTCTGAATAATTGCCTTCTGAATCTTTAGAGTATTGTGTGAAAACATGGTTCCAAAACTCTATGTATCTATCACATTCACAGCCAGGTTTACAATTTGGATTATCACAGCCATACTTTTCGCCTCTATCATAGTAAATTTCTGAACAAGGTCCACAAGGTCCTATTCCGATTTCCCAAAAATTATCTTCTTTACCAAGTTTTACTATCCTATCTTCTGGTACCTTTATTTCATCTTTCCAAATATTATAAGTTTCTTCATCATCTAAATATACAGATACCCATAATTTGTCAGTAGAAAGTCCCAACACTTCAGTTATAAACTCCCACCCCCATTTAATGGATTCTGTCTTAAAATAATCTCCAAAAGAAAAGCTTCCAAGCATTTCAAAAAATGTACCATGTCTAGAAGTAAACCCTACATTTTCAATATCTGCAGTTCTTATACACTTTTGACAAGTTACCATCCTAGGTGCAGGAGGTTCTTTTTGACCTGAAAAATATGGTTTTAATGGGGCCATTCCTGAGTTGATAATTAATAAACTATTATCATCTTGAGGAATTAAAGGAAAACTATGTTGTTTTAAGTGATTTTTGCCCTCATAAAACTCATAAAATACTTCTCTTAGTTTATTTAATCCATTTTTATCCATTGTTCTTTCCTTTCATCCTAAAATGATTATTTTTCTATTTATATGTTATACCAGCTTAATTATTTTCTTCCGCTTCCAGTTCTTCCTCTTCTAGTTCTTCTTCTTTTACTATTACTTGCTTTTCTATCATTTCAAAAGCTGAGAATGGCTCTCCTCTAAGAGCGGCAATTTGCTCTGAAATTGATTCTACTTCTTCAGAATTTGGGTAAGTAACTGATACTAGAGATCTCCCTGTTGAAAATGCAGTAGCTGTACCACCTGAACCTGTTAAAGAAATAGATCTGATATTGAAATCTAATCCTTTTGTTAGTTGGTCTTGTATCAGAGATTGTATCTCTTCTTCAGTTAAATTTGTTTCCATATTATCCGAGACTTCTGCCAAAATTTGTGTAGCTCCAGTAATAATAGCAGGAGAAATTGCCTTTTCTATCATTCCCGTAATTACTTGTTGTTGGTGTCTCCCTCTCGTGTCATCTCCTCCTGGCACATTTTTTCTTTCTCTAGAGAAGGCAAGAGCTTCAACACCATTAAGAGTATTTGTCCCTAATGCAATATCAGTAACATGTCCGCTATTTGTAGAAGTAGTAAACTCGTACTCGGATTCTACTTCAACTCCACCTAAAGCATCTACCATAGTTATTAGCGAGGTAAAATTTAGTCTTACATAGTATTCCACCTCTGTATCATACAATTCTGCTAAAGCTGCCATAGTAGCGTCAACACCATAAATTCCAGCATGAGTAAGCTTATCTTTAGCTCCATATGAAATTCCTGGCAATTCAACATACATGTCTCTAGGGGTATTAACAAGAAGTATTGATCTAGTCTTTGGATTAACAACTGCAATTATGTTAACATCACTGAGACCAGTAGCACTAATATCACCATATTGATCTATGCCACTAATCATTACAGTAAAAGGTTCATCTGTTATGTCTATGTTTGAAGATGTGTTTTCAAGTTCTGTTATTATTTCATAAGAAAAAATTTCCTTTACTTTTGTATTAAAGTCTCCTAAAGATTCATCTAGTATTGAAGTATTTGCATTATTATAAATCATAGCATCTACTTCACTATTTAATAATGCACTTGCAGTTTCCCCTAGACTTGAATACTCAACAAGCTCTGGTGCTTCTCCAACTTGTTCTTCAAAAGCAGTTAAAGTTTCACTAATCATTTCGTTACTTGCTTCAGATGTACCTATTGTGTAATTTTTGGCGTCTTCTGGATTAGATGCAGGATCATCTGCCAAAACGACAACACGAATTATATCAATTTTAACATTTCCACCAACTATAGCACTTAGGGTATCCCCAAGTGCATATATATAAAATGAGCTTACAGTAAGAATGACAATTAGAAAAACGGAAATCAATTTACTTATTAGGGCTTTTCTCTTAGAAACAATTTGAATAATGAATATTGAAAGCCCAATTAAAAAGAAAGCTCCTATAGCAACTGAACTATAAAGTATTGGTAATAAGCCTAAATCAAATATGAAATAGGAAAAGGCTCCAATTGATAAAAAGAAAATAATAGATAGAATAATTCCAACTATTTTATACTTTTTATTATTAAAAGTATATTCAACATTCTCGTCTTCTAAAGCATTAGTTATTAAACGACTTTCTTTTATTGAATTAATATTACTTATCTCTCCCCTAACCATTTCATTTAATTCATTTTGTTCTTGTATAAGAATAGTTAGTTCTTCTTTTTCTATTTCCTTATCAAAAGCCTCAATATCTTCAACCACAGCTGCATTTTTTGCCTTAGTTGAATTTTTATCTTTTTTCTTTTTATTAAACATAACTCCCCTTTTGAAACTATACTTTATCTACAATTTAATAAGGCATTTTGTCTACGCACTTAATCTACAGTATACCAAAAGTTATAAGTAATGTCTAGTTTAATAAAAGTTTAAAAGGCAATTTTTTGCTGGAATTCACACAATACTTAAGAGAAACTTTTACCCTGTATACTATTTTTTTTAACCCCATTACATTATATAGATTAGGGAATTCGTTGCATTGATAACTTGGATATTATTCTTTGATTTTCTATAAATCTAATCTTTTCTTCCAGATATTTTCAGATATTTTTTAGAATAAATATTTATATTAGCTTGCTAATATAAATTCGCTACCTGCCATTGTGAAGCAAAGCTAAGCAATATTGGCAAAGCATACAATTCTATAAATAATCAATATCAAGTTTACTAAAGAATTGATATAGCTTTCGCTTTGCAGTACTTAATTTGCGAAAATGTTGAATAAATAATCTTTCGTTTTTTTAGATTACCATATTACATTATTGTAAACAATATTCATTGTTCAATTGTAATAAAAAAGGTATATATTTTCTTAAATAATATAAAAAAACAATTAATAGATTTTGACTATTATTTTTCGGAAAAATTTGCTAAACTAATAATATCGTATGTAATTTATCAATATATTCATCGCATAGAGGAAATTGTTCATTTACTCCATGTTGTGATATTAGTATATACAGGAAATCCAGGTATTTATAAAATTATATACAATCGTAAGTCGGAGGAATTAAAGTATGAAAAAACTGTTGTATATTGATAGTTGTATCA
>CAYJGT010000041.1:0-13939 GCA_964370035.1 uncultured Oscillospiraceae bacterium | reverse complement strand
TCATCTGCATAAATTTTATCAACAAGAACCTGTGAAGATTTATTACAGTTTGACCATGTTCCTCTAGAAGAAAACTCATTAAGTAATTTAAATTCATCAGCAATTTCTTTAGTTGGCGCCAGGCAAATCATTGCACCGCATCTCATTCCGTACATTGTAAAAGTTTTAGACGCGCTGTACCCAACAATCGGAAGGACTTTAGCATTTAATTCTTCTAAAATAGGAAGGAATGATCTGTACTCTTTTGGATCACCAGCAAAATCAACATATGCCGCATCTATGAAAAGAATTATTTTCTTATCTTCTACTGCCGCATTATTTAGTACAGCCACAACTTTATTCCAGTCTTCATCAGATAAAGAATATCCTGTCGGGTTGTGAGCCGGCGTATTTAAGAAAATAACTAAACTTTCTTGAACCTCTAAAAGTTCTTTCACCTTTTCCTTGAAGGAATTTATGTTAAAGTTCCCTTCTTCGTCAAACAAAGTATAGGTAGTAATATCTCTTCCCTGCTCTTGAGCTATTGTTTTATATGGAGCCCAAAACCAATCTGAAGTAAGTACTTTCTCTCCAGCTTTTGTATAGTTAGAAATAGTATTTTTTAATGCCCCTGTTCCCCCTGGAGTTGCAACAACTTCCATATGTCTATTAGGAACGTAGTCGAGGAAAGCTGCCTTTTTAATAGCCTCTTTAAACCCTGGCGTTCCCCCGATTGGTGCATAATCTGCATAGTCTTCAGGCGATAGTTCTTTGAGAACATCTACAACTGAAGAAAGAACTGCAAGAGACCCATCGTCATTTAATAAAGATCCAATAGTTGCTATTGTTACATTTTCTTTACCTATTTCTGCTGCTCTTGCTCTACCTCTGCTTGTAGCTCCAAAGATTTTATCTTCCTTTGGTATTACTCTACCATTTTTCTGTGCCATTATAAATTCGCTCATTTTTCTTACCTCCTAGTTTTTATACTCTTTTCTTCATTTATCTTTCTTTTTTATTATAAATTCGCTATCTGCCATTGTTAAAAAACACTGAACAGTACTGAAGATACTAAGGAATTCCAATTTATTCTTCTAAATTACATCAGCATGCATATTATTTCTTAACCTTAATTTTCATATAATTAATGTTTTTTCCCTTACTGCTAAATTTTTCTTCATATTCAGTTTTGATATTTGAACTCATATATTCTGAATTATGAAGATCTTTAGTAATTTCTTCTATTTCATAGCCTAGAGCCTTAGCCTCTTTTACTCCAAATTCAAAAAGCCCATCATTATCTGTCTTGATTTTAATAAAGCCACCATCTTTTATCACATAGTAATATCCTTCCAAATAATCTCGATGATTAAGCCTTCTCTTTTCATGTCTTACCTTGGGCCAAGGGTCACTAAAGTTTAAAAAAATACCGTCCAGTTCACTTTCTTCAAACCAATCTTTTGCAGTGATTAAATAATCATTAATAAAAATCGTATTTAAAATTTCCATATTATGAATTTTTTCAGCAGCAACTACTGATACGCTTGGCTGCCCTTCCACCCCAATAAACCCAAAGTTTGAATTAGCTATTGCATTTCCACCTATAAAATCCCCTTTTCCTACTCCTACTTCAAAGAAAATCTTTTCCGGCTTATTTCCACATCTAACTTTTAGTTGCTCTGCCCAATTACTTTTCATCTTAACTGGTTCTTCTATAAAATATGATTTAAATCGTTCTAATCTCTCATCTAAGTCTTTAAGCCTTCTTTGTCTCATTAATATGTTTCCAATCTTTCATTAATTTTCTTAGGAGTGGATATCCTAACAAATAACAAGCTACAAATTGTCCTAATGCAACCCATAACATACACAATGGTAAATTAGGGACCCCATATAGAAAATGTAACATTCCCCCGATTATCACTCCATTAATAATCACAGGTGGAAGTGGGGCAAGTATTTTTCTTTTTCTAAGAGTATATGTCAAAAGGGATGCAAGCAAAGTTGCTAAACTTCCAAATATCACATCATAAATGCCATATGGCCCAATAATATTAGCTAATGCACATCCAATAAATAAGCCTGGAATTGCTGATGCCTTTACAGCAGGAAGCACTGTTAATGCTTCCGAAACTCTTATTTGCATTGGTCCATAACTTATAGGTGACAACACTAATGTTAGAACAGTATATATAGCCGCAATTATGGCCGCCTCTGATAAAAATTTTATCCTCATCCTAACAGTATCCTCTCCGTTATCATTCCCCCAAATGCGATTGCTATTACTATAACCGCCATTACATCTTTTTTTCCAAAAAATAATCCATTCATTCTAGTTCTATCGTCTCCACCTTTGTAGCATCTAGATTCCATTGCCATTGCCATATCTTGGGCAATTCTAAAAGCGCTAATAAATAGTGGTATAAGTATAGGTATTAAATTTTTTGCCCGCCTAAACACGCTTCCGGTTTCAAAGTCAGCCCCCCTAGCCATTTGGGCCTTCATTATTTTATCTGTTTCTTCCAATAAAGTCGGTATAAATCTTAAAGCAATGGACATCATCATCGCCAACTCATGTGCAGGGACTCCGATTTTTTTATATGGTTTTAAAAGGCTTTCTATTCCATCAGTCAAATTTATTGGCTTTGTAGTAAGTGTTAGTAATGAAGAGCAGATAATTAGCAAAATAAGCCTTATAGCCATAAACACAGCCGTAGTTAAGCCTTCTCTAGTAATTTGAAATATCCAAAACTCTGCCAGTACCTCTCCTTTAATCATAAACATGTTAAGTATGAAGGTGAATGAAATTATTAAAAACACTGGCTTTAATCCCTTAAGTATATATCCAATAGGGACCCTCGAAATAAACACTAATATCAAAAGAGATAAACTTACCGCTCCAAGTCCCCAAAAGGTTTCAATAAGAAACAACCCTATTATAAATAAAAGGGTTCCCATTATTTTTACACGGGGATCAAGTCTATGTATAATAGATTCTCCTGCATAATACTGTCCTATTGTAATGTCTCTTAGCATAAGTTTTTTTCTATTTCCTCCAACAGTTCTTCCATTGTCATTGGCAAATCATTTTTTTCATCTAACTTTGACTGTGAGATAATACCTTCTTCTTTAAGTTTATTATACATCCTTGTTGATTGTGGCAATGATAGTCCAATACTAGTTAATTTTTCTTCTTCAGCAAAAACCTCTCTTGGGCTTCCTTCAATTAATATTTCGCCTTCATCTAAAACTATAACTTTATCGCAAAACTCTCCAATATCATCCATATTGTGCGATACTAGCACAGTTATTCCCTTCCATTGGCTATGAATATCTTGTACCATTTTTAAAATATCTTTATGTGTTTTAGGGTCAAGTCCTGCTGTAGGCTCATCCAGGATTAATACTTCTGGCTTCATTGCTAAAACACCTGCAATTGCCACTCTTCTCTTTTGCCCCCCTGACAGTTCAAATGGGGATTTGGATTTAAACTCTTCATAAGGCAGACTAACAAGGGCAAGAGCCATTTTCACCCTTTCTCCAATTTCCTCTTCTGGTAAACCTAAATTTTTAGGGCCAAAAGCAATGTCTTTTTCTACTGTCTCTTCAAAAAGTTGATATTCTGGATACTGAAAAACTAAACCTGTTTTCTTTCTCATTTCTACTGCCGTAGTCTTTGAGTCAGTAATGTTTGCCCCATTAATTAAGATTGAACCACTGTCAGGCTTTAGTAAACCATTAAAATGCTGCAATAAAGTAGACTTTCCCGATCCAGTATGCCCTACAATTCCTAAAAAGGTCCCCTTTTCAATTGAAAGAGATATGCCTTTTAATGCTACAGATTCATGGGGCAATCCTTTACCATATGTAAATGTAATATTTTTAACTTCTACCGACATTATATTATCCTTACTTTATATTATATTTCTCTATGTTATGTTGATAATTTTTCATCATTTAGAATTAACTATTCTACTTAATAAATTGTAATTTTAATTAAACAATTTTTCATAATTTTATATAGATTTAAAACTCCTAAATTGATTTTTTTCTCCACAATTAAATCCAAACATTTGATTTTTATTCTTCAACTTTTATTCTTTAATTTTTTTAATTCTTGTATCATCTGATCTTCCGATAATATGTCTACATTTATATCCATACCTAAATTTTTAACTCTATGAGCAAATTCCACTTCAAATGGTAGTCCCAAGTTAAGTGTAACCAACAATTCCCTATTAACAAAGACTTCTTTCGGCGTGCCTTCTAGCACAACTTTTCCTTCATCCATTATTATTATTTTATCAGCAAGTGCAGCTTCTTCCATCATATGAGTAATTAATATTACTGTTATTCCTTTTTGGTTCAGCTCCTGAATAATATTCATTACCTCTTCTCTACCTTGAGGATCTAGCATTGCGGTTGGTTCATCAAAAATAATACATTCAGGCTCCATCGCAACAGCACCTGCTATAGCAATTCTTTGCTTTTGTCCTCCAGATAGTTGGTGTGGTCCTTTCCTTTTGTATTGGCCCATTTTTACGGTTTCAAGGGCTTTGTCTACCCGTTCCCTAATTTCCAAGGGATCAATTCCTAAATTTTCTGGTCCAAAAGCTACATCGTCTTCAACTATTGATGAAACAATTTGATTATCTGGATTTTGAAATACCATGCCTGCTGTTTTTCTTATTTCCCAAATCTTATCCTCTTCAAGGGTGCTCATACCATTAACCAAAACTACTCCTTCTGTAGGAACAAATAATCCGTTAATGCACTTAGCGACAGTTGACTTTCCTGAGCCGTTCTTTCCAATTATTGCGGTAAAACTTCCTCTTTCTATAGAAAAAGAAATATCATCTAAGGCCTTTATTAAGGATTCCTCTTCATGATTATCATACTTGTATGAAAGATTTTTTATTTCTACTATTTTATTCATCCATTTTCCCTGTCTACAATCACTATGTCCATTATTTTTTATCTACTTTTCATTATATGTTTTTAAATGTCTTTGAACATACTCTAAATCTGAAGGAGTTGTAACAATTTCTTTTCCCCTTTTTTGAATTGTTTCTGCACCCTTTCCCGCCACAATAATCACAGGCTTCTTTTCTGGTTTTAAAAAAATCGCTTTTCTTATTGCCTCTTCCCGATTCTCCTCAATATCAAAATTACCGCCTACTGAAGAAATGTATTTTCCTATTTCTTCACAAATATCCAAAGTATTTTCTTTGGCACTGTGGTCCTCAGTCAAAAAAATCATATCTGAATATTTTCCAGCTATTTCTCCTAGTTCTTGCCTTCTAGCATAAGATTTATTTCCTTTTGCTCCAAAAACTGAAATAATTATCCTATCTGGATACTCTTTTAGTACGGTATCATACAATGCTTGAAAGCTCATTTTATTATGAGCGAAGTCTACTATTACTGTTACTTTCTTGTCTTTACTCTCAAATATTTCCATTCTTCCTGGAACTATCGTCTTCATTAACCCTTCCTGTATATACTTTTGTGGAATATTCAACACTTTTGCCACTGCAATTGCACATAATGCATTCTCAACATTAAAAATTCCTGGCAAAGAGATAGTAATTTCATAACTGCTTTCCAGCATTTTTACATTAAAAATTGTTTTTCTTTCACTTTTTCCTATTTTCTCTGCGTAAATATCAGCATTTTTATCCTTCCTAGAAAAGGTTACTACCTTAGGCGAATCTTTTTTTGCCCGTTCTAAAATTTTATCACTAAAGTCACTATCTAAGTTAACACAAGCAACTTTCCCTTGTGAAAAAATTTTTAATTTCGAGCTAAAGTAGTCTTCAAAGTTAAGATGTTCAATATTTGAAATATGGTCTGTTCCCATATTTAAAAAACACACTACATCAAACTCTATACCTAAGGTTCGGTAATATTTTAAAGCTTGACTTGATACCTCCATAGACATAAACTCAATATCACTTTCAATGCAATTTCGAAAATGTTCAAATAATTCTATAGGTTCAGGAGTTGTTATCACAGATTCAAATCTTTGACGTCCATCATAAGTTTCTACTGAAGAAATGATTCCACTTTCATTTTGCTCTTTTGCTCTTAAATATTGATCTAAAATATTCTTTATAAAATATGCAGTGGTTGATTTGCCTTTCGTTCCTGTAATTCCTATTATGCTTAATTTTTTCTCTGGTTGTTCAAAATAGAAGCTCGCTATTAATGGCATAGCTTTTCTTATATCATTTACTAAAATACAAGGTAGATTTGATTCTCCAAATTCTTTCTCAGAAATATAGCAACTAGCTCCCTTTGCTTCTGCTTCAAGCAAAAACTCTTTTTTAAAAGCTGCTCCCTTACAAATAAACAAACTCCCTCTATTGACCTCTTTAGAATTATAGGTAATTCCTAAAACCTTTTCCTTTAAATTTATATCACAAGATATAGATTCTACTAATCCTACTGCCTCTAATAAAGAAATATATTCAGATAATTCATGGATTTTCATTCTATCATCTCCTTTACTTTCTTTAATTCTAATATATCTATCGTCTTTCTTTCAGCCTCTTCCTATGTTACACCCTTAAAGTAGAATAATATACCATAACAATTTATTATATACGAAAACTCACTATAATGCAAAAAAATAATCGGTACTTTTGCATTTGCAGATTATTTTTTTTAGTAATTAAATTTGAATGATTACTTCATTTTTACTAGAACACCATTTGAATTAACACCATATACAATACCGTCCCTACTCCAATACTTAAAAAATTATTTCTTTTCCACACATGAAGCCCTACAACAGTAATAACCGCAATTGCTTCAGGAATGCCATAGGGATATGCTAATATGTCTGTCCCCCTTAAACAATATACAACTAGTAACCCTATTATTGCTGGAGTTAAATATTTACCAATATATTGAATCACCTTTGGAATTTCTTTGCCTTCTGGGAAAAGAATAAAAGGGAAAGCTCTAGTAGAAAATGTGACTAAAGCCACTACAAGAATAATAAGAAAGGATTCAAACCCACTAATTAACATGAGGTTCCTCCTTCCTGATAATTCTTTTCCTACCCACTAGAAGTAACAAGATGATTATTAACATTGTTGGCATAATAAAGTTATTTGTCCCAAATATCAATATTCCTCCTATGGCGCAAGAAACTCCTAGAATTTGAGGAAGTTGATTCCTTTTCTCCATGGCCTGCTCAACAAAGATAACCAAAAAAAGGGCTGTCATTGCAAAGTCTATACCCTCTGCATTAAAAGGTATATATGCTCCAGCTATTGCTCCTATTGCAGTCCCTATCACCCAATATGATTGATTTAACGATGCTATAGCAAATAGAAAATGACCTTTTTTTACTTCCTTCGGAATATCCGTGGTACATAGAAGAGAATAGGTTTCATCCGTTAGCCCAAAAATTAAGTACCACCTTTTCTTCCCTATACCTTGGAACTTTTCAAACAATGATAACCCATAAAAAATATGTCTGATATTTACAAGTAAAGTCATTACTGCTATTTGAAGAAGGGAAAATCCAGGCACAAAAAAGTTTACAGCTAAATACTGACCTGAACCCGCAAAAACTAATAGGCTCATTAATACGGCCCACCAAACTGAATATCCTACTTCCTGAAAAAGAACTCCAAAAGCTATTCCTATAAATAAATATCCAGTGAGCACTGGTATTGTATACGGGAACGCTTTCTTATATGCATGTAAATACTTCTTCATTAATCTACCTTTAGTAACTTTCCTGATAATATCTTTCTTATTTGCATCAACTTAATCCGCCTCTATTAAAGCATATACTTTACTAGAATACCATATTTTAATACAAATTTAAAACAAATATCTCTAAAAAACAATTGCGAAGTGAAAGTCACTTCGCAATTGTTTTTAATTAGATTTGGATCGCATATATCTAAATTTGCTATACCTCATTTCGAAGCACCACAAATATTAATATATGTAATACATTTTTATAGTTTGTCTAGCTCATGTTCTGTGTGTAGTAACACGTGTGCCTTATGAGAAAGTGGCTCTCCGAAAAACTCTTCGTAAATCTTAGTAATATCAGGATTTTCGTGTGAGAACCTTATATCAGCAATTGCATCTAACTTATACAATTCTTTTCCTCTTTCAAATGCATACTCTTTTCCGTCATGGATTGGCTGCCCGCCGCCGCCTACGCAACCACCTGGGCAGGCCATAACTTCAACAAAGTCGAACTTTTTTTCGCCTCTTTCAATTGCATCTAATAGTTTTCTTGTATTTCCTAAGCCACTAACAGCCGCAACATTTAGCTCAATATCATCGATATTATATTTCGCTTCCATGATTCCATCATTTTCATTAAACCCTGTACTACGAACTGCTGTAAATGCTTCAACTGGCGGATTTTCACCCTTCACTAAGAAATAAGCCGAACGCAGTGCTGCCTCCATTACTCCACCTGTTGCTCCAAATATTACTCCAGCTCCAGTTCCTTCTTGCATAACATTATCAGGCTTAATATCCACTAAAGTTTCTGGTCCAATATATGCAGTCTTTATCATTCTAACTAGTTCACGAGTAGTAATTACAACATCCGTATTTTTACCTGCAAATTCTCCATAGAACAATTCCATTTCACTTTCACCTTTTTTAGCAACACATGGCATTACTGATAGGGTAAAGATTTTCTCTGGTGGAACATTTAATTTTTCAGCAAAATATGTTTTCATTACTGAGCCAAACATTTGCTGAGGGGACTTAGCTGAGGATAAATATTTCATTAAATGAGGATATTGACTCTTAATAAATCTTACCCATCCAGGACAACATGAAGTAAACATAGGTCTGTCTTTTAATTCCCCTGAAGTAAACCTTTTCACAAACTCTGTTCCTTCTTCCATTATAGTAAGGTCAGCAGTAAATACTGTATCAAACACATGGTCTACACCTAGTTTCTTAAGGGAATCTAAAATTTTCCCAATGGTAGCATCATCATTTGAAAGGCCTAAAAGCTCTCCCCAAGCAGCTCTAACTGCAGGTGCAACCTGGGCTACAACTATAGTTTCTGGGTCTTCTATTGCCTCCCATACTTTATTTGTATCATCTCTTTCATATAATGCTCCTACAGGGCAATGTGTAACACATTGTCCGCAAAGAGAACAGTCTGCATCCTCTATAGAACGAGCATTAGAGACATTAATTGTTGTTCTAGAACCAGTACCTTCAACATCCCAAACATTTAAGTCTTGAACTTTATCACATACTTGGATACATCTCATACATTTAATACATTTAGCGTAATCTCTAATAAATGGATAATCCTCATTCCAATCTCTAATTTCAAGCTTTGTTTCATAAGGAAGATCCAATATGTTTAGTTCGCTAGAAATAGCCTGCAAACTACAGTTCCCATTTCTAACACAGGTAACACAGGTACACTCATGTTGCGACAAAATAAGTTCTACCATAGTTTTACGATAGTTTCTTGCCTTTGTGCTGTTTGTATGAATTACCATACCTTCTTCAACAGCATTATTACATGCTGTAATCAGGTTCTCTTTTCCTTCCATCTCTACCGCACATACACGACATGCTGCAATTTCATTTATGTCCTTTAAGTAACAAAGATTTGGTATTTGAATCCCACATTCTCTAGCTGCTTCCATTATTGTAGTATTTTCTTTTACTGTTACTTTATTATTATCTATTACTAAATTTACCATAATTTTTCTCTCCCTCCTTTGAATATTCCAAATCCAAAGTGATCACACCTCAAGCACCTTGAACATTCTTGGAGAGCTTCAGCTTCTGACATACATAGCTCTACACCCTCGAAATCTTTTATTCTCTCTCCAGCTTCTCTTTCCTGCATGTCCACCCTACCGCAAGGTAGTCTATCATCAAGGTTAGGAAGTGGAACTTCCACATCACAAGTAATATCATGCCTATAGCCCAGGTATTCATCAATATTAGCAGCAATTACCTTAGCTGCAGCTATAGCACTAATTACCGTCGCAGGCCCACTGGCACAGTCTCCACCAGCAAAGACACCAGGCATACCTTCTAAAGTACTTGTCGGGCTAGTTACTATTCTACCTCTTTCAGTATTAACTCCTGCTTCTTCGAAGTGTGCTATTTCAATATCTTGTCCTGTTGCTATAATTAATAAGTCGCATGGAATCAACTCATCTGCTTCCCCTGTAGGTTTAATAGAAGCTCTTCCGCCTTTAATAGAGCTTATCATTTGAGGCGTTACCACTACTCCAGTAGCATTATTATTTTCATCAACTACTACTTCTTTTGGTGCTTTCATCTTTTGGATTTCAATTCCTTCAGCCACTGCTCCTTCAATTTCAGCATCAAGAGCTGTCATATCTGCAACCCTTCTTCTATAAACTATGCTTACTTTTTTTGCTCCAAGTCTTTTTGCTGTACGAACTGCATCCATAGATACATTTCCACCACCAATAACCGCAACTTCCTTACCTGTTAAGTCCATTGCATTATTTAGGCCTACATCTCGTAAAAACTCAACTGCAGAGATTACTCCATTTGCATCTTCCCCTTTAATTCCAAGCTTTATATCTATGCTTGCTCCAATTGCAATAAGAACTGCATCATACTTTTCTCTAAGGTCATGAAGACTGAAATCTTCTCCTATTTTTGAGTTTCGTTTTACTTCTACTCCTGTTTTGATTATTGCATCAATGTCATCTTCAAGTCTTTCTTTTGGCAATCTGTAATTTGGAATACCATATCTAAGCATTCCGCCTAAATCAGTTAGCATCTCATAAACAGTTACCTGGTGTCCCATTAGTTGTAAGTAAAAAGCAGCACTTAATCCAGTAGGTCCGCCACCTACAACTGCAACTTTTTTTCCTGTGCTTTCTCCACACTTAGGAGGTTCAACTTGACCAGCATAATCTGCTGCCATTCTCTTCAAACCTCTGATATTGATACTATCATCTACCATGTTTCTTCTACAATGAACCTCACAAGGATGTTCACAAATATAGCCACAAGTTGTCGGGAATGGGTTATCCTTTCTTATTAGCTTTACAGCATCTTCATATCTTTTTTCACCAATAAGGGCTATATAGCCTGGGACATCAACATTGGCAGGACATCGTGTAACACAAGGTACTGGCTGGCTATACGAACAAATACATCTACCATATTCAATATGTTCAATATAATCGTCTCTATAGCCTTTAAGACCTTTGTATACCATTTCTGCTGCTTCATAACCTATAGCACAGTCTGCAGTATGCATTACCGTTAAGGTCGTTTTTTCAATTGTGTCCAAAGTTTTCATATCTGCATTTCCCTCTAGGACATCAGTAATCAATTTACCAATTTGTCCGAGGCCTACACGACATGGTGTACATTTACCACAAGTTTGTGCGTGGCATAATTCTAGAAAAGCTCTTGCCATATCTACTGGACATAGGCCTGGCGGGCTTGACTCAATTCTCCGTTCCAAATCTTTATATAGCCCTTCTAAGACTATCTTAGCTTGATCCGGAGCTACTAGCTCTAATCTACTCATACAATCCTCCTACTTTTAGAATAAGTAAATAACATATAATAAAATTGTATTAATATTTTTTCTACTTTCACAACACAACAAAGTAAAATAAATTTTAAATTCGCCTTTAATAATACAATTTCCTATTCTTCCAGTTTATCATTTTTTTTGAATCCTTCAAGTATTTTGTATACTTTTTTTTGTTATTTAGAAATTTTTTTTGCTGTTTTATCAAAAAAAAGAATTTGCTTTATATTTATCATAAAACAAACTCTCATTTTCCATAAATAACTACAATTCATTCTAGAGTAAAGAAATTCACCCCTCTTTTTCAGTTGAAAATTGAGTACATATTAAATACGTAATGCATTTAAATTTTTTTTGAATAAACATTAAACCTAGACTTGCGGAACATTCCAACTATGTTCATATTGTTTTTTCGACCATATCTAGCAGCATTTTCAGTAACTACAGATACTGCTGCTATATTTGTTATTCCTGCCTTATGACATTTTTCCACAAGTTCTAAAGGCATTCTAGAACTAACGATAATCAACTTATCTTCAAAGCTAATATTTTCTTTTAATCCATATCCAATCACTTTGTCAATTGCATTATGTCTACCCATATCTTCTGCAAAAAACATATCATTAAAATCCTTATCTACTAGTTTGGCGCTATGCACACCACCCGTTTCCTGAAAAAGTTTTGACTGTTCAGAAAATTCTTCGACTATATCAAATATTTTAGAATAATCCAAATTCTTCCCCTTATTTTCTAAACTAGAATTAAATTTATTATTCTTTCGACTATCTGCTGGTTCTATTGAGCTTTTACCATTAACTTTCTTTTTGCTCTCTTCACTTGAATTGTCACTACTCTTTTCTTTTAATTTGATAACGATCTCATTTTTAAAAATTCTCAAGCTTTCTATATCATTCCCGTCAATTATATAGTCTTTTCCAAACAGGTATCCTATCGCTAGCTCTTCCATATTTCTTTCTGTACAAATTAAAGTACTAATCAATGTACTATTTACAATTAAGCCAACTTTAGCCTCAACAAGAACAACATCGTCAATCTCTAAAAGCGAGTTATCCTTCTTATTATATCTATAAATTTTTTCTTTTTTTGTTATCATGAATTCTCACCTCAATTATATGATAATGCTGTTTATCGCTTTTTTCAAGATATAAATATTTAAGCCGTTATTTCAATTCTTACTCTGAATTAAATACGAGGATGACCATCTTCCCTCTTTCCAATATCAACATTCTTAGAAAAAACATGAGTTTTTTCACCTACATATTCACTCATAAAAATATCCTCCATTCATGAGTGTATTATCTCACGGATGTAGGAACATTAGCCACGCGTTACAGTTTCACCTTTTCTTTTTATAGAAATATTTGTTATTCAAAAATATCGACTTTTAGAAGTTAGTTTCTAAATCTAACTTCTAAAAGTCAATACAATTTGTGCCCGGCTTTTCTACTTAATACCCTAAATCATAATCAATAATTTTGTCAGAGAATTCATAAACACCTATTTGATCCAAAACCCACAGACCATCTAAGTCTTTTTTAACTTCCACTTCAATTGTTTCTTCCTCTCCATATTGTGGTGCTTCAAAAAAGGCTTCCATTTCAGTTTTTAGAACATCAGCTATCTTTTCTTCAGCTGCAATCAAGTCATCTCCCGAAATACTTTCCCTCTCACCATATTCGGCTACTATATCTTCAGATACAGAAAAAAATTCAGGATCTATGGATTCAGCTAATAAAAAAGGTTTAAACTTTATAGTTACTGTATATACTCCTTCTTCTTTTTCCACAGGGTCAGACACTTCATAATCCATATAGCTAAATAGCTCTTTAAAAGTCCCAACAAAATCTTCTGCATAATCTGTAATATTGGAAGAGTCATTTGTTCTGTATATATACAGCATGTATTCTGCGTTTTCAAGTAAAGTTTGTTGGTTATAATCTTCTACGTCTTCCTCATCCATTCCAACTATAGCTAAAAGTTCTGGAGAGCTTTCTCCTTGGTAATTAATCTTTATAGTTCCATCAACTATTGTCTTCACAATCTCTTCATCAGAAATAGGCTCACCAAAGCATCCTGCAAAAGATGTTGCAAATATTAAAATTATACCTATAACACATATTTTTTTTAATTTATTCATAATTATTCACCCTTTGCCTTCTCACTTCATATTCCAGTGTTATTATACCACTGTCACCACCTTTTTAGCAAGGACAATCCAATCCATTCCGCCTTTCGCCATTTAGTGTTAAAGCTTCAGAAACTTCAGGCCTAATGAGAAATCCCAAGAAGTTGAGATGGCGTCTCTTCGGCATACACAATGCAATCAAGTATAAATCTGGTTCTATAATATATGTTGGGGTGGAGATGATAAAATCTCTGCTCTAACATATT
>CAYJGT010000040.1:10334-14020 GCA_964370035.1 uncultured Oscillospiraceae bacterium | reverse complement strand
CCGCAAGTTACTCCGGAAATGAATGTGCAGCCAGTTGAACCACAAGTTGCTCCGGAAATGAATGTGCAGCCAGTTGAATCACAGGCAGCACTAGCAATGAGCGTACCGTCAGTTGAGCCTCAACTTGTACCAAAAACTAGCCATTCAGAACCAGAAGTTATCAATATTTTTGAGGAAAATATAGCAGGGATGGTGGAAGATCCGCTAAGGGATGATGCACTTAATGATTTAGAAGGTAAAATTGTTTATGAAAAAAACATACCTGAAAAAAAGATCCCAGAAGAACCTTTTGAAGGGTTTGTTGGAAATGTTGAAATAACGCCGCAAAAATCAGTTGAGCCTTTTGAAGGGTTTGTTGAAGAGGCAGTTCAAGAAAAAAAGTAGAGGGATTTTACAGGTTCGGATCTACAGAACCGAAGAAGTGAAAAAGGGTAAATAGCTATAAATTTAATGTATTTTATTATAATATTAATAGGGGTGTTTCTAGATCAGCTAATAAAATTTTCGATAGTTAAGAATATAAGCTGGGGAGAAACATCCTTTGAACTAGGATTTTTTAAGATTACTTATATCCGCAATGAGGGGGCAGCATTTGGAATATTAAATGGGGAGGTAGACTTCCTCACGATTATGACCGCTGCACTTATTGCGGCTCTTCTTGTGGTTTTATGGAAGGAAAGAAATAAGAGAGGGAAATTGGCTTTGTGGGCAATTACACTTATTATTTCTGGGGGAGTGGGGAATCTAATCGACAGAATAACTAGAGGGTATGTAGTTGACTATTTATCTTTTTGGGATTTTCCAGTATTTAATTTTGCAGATATATGCGTTGTTGTTGGTGCTGGATTAGCGTTTCTGTACCTGATTTTCTTTGAAAGTAAAGATCCGAAGAAGATAATGGCAGAAGGAAAAAATAATGAGTAAAGCAAATACATATGTAATAACGGAAGAAGAAGAGAATAAAAGGATAGACACTATTTTATCTACCCTTGTTGAAAATACTTCTAGAAGTTATATCCAAAAACTCATAGAAGAAAATAATATAAAGATTGAAGGGGTAAAGAGAGTTAGCAAAAACTACAAGGTGAAAAGAGGGGATGTAATTAATGTTCTAATCCCTGAACCAGAAATAGTACAGATAGAAAAAGAAAATATTCCTTTGGAAATAATTTATGAAGACTCATCATTGATGGTTGTTAATAAACCTAGAGGAATGGTTGTTCACCCTGCCCCAGGAAATCCAAATGGAACTTTGGTAAATGCTATAATGTATCATTGTGGCGATAATCTTTCAACAATAAATGGAGAAATAAGGCCTGGAATTGTTCATAGAATTGATAAAGATACTAGTGGGCTGCTAGTAGTGGCCAAGAATGATAATGCTCACAGAGGTTTGGCAAAGCAATTAGAGGAGCATACGGTTGGTCGTAGATATGTAGCTTTAGTATATAATAATTTTAGTGAACAAGAAGGGACCATAGATAAGCCTATTGGTTCTGATAAGAGAGTTTTTCATAAAAAAATTATTACTGACACTAAATCAAAGCCAGCTGTGACCCATTATAAGGTAATAGAGAATTACGGGAAGTACACTTTAATTGAGGCAAGATTAGAAACGGGAAGAACACATCAAATACGAGTGCACATGGCACATATAAATCACCCACTTGTGGGAGATGACCTTTATGGTCCATCAAAAAACCCACTTAATATAAAAGGACAGATGCTGCATGCATATCTGTTAGCATTTAAACATCCAGAAACGGGAGAGTTCCTGGAGTTTAAAGTGAATCCTCCAGAGGAATTTAATAAGGTAATAAAGAAACTCGGAGGGGAAGTAACGCTGTGAAGCGTAAAAAAGGAAAAGGAAAAGGAGAAAAAATGGAAGCGTTTAACACAATTTTAGGCACCTTAAATGATTGGCTTTATACTTATGTGCTGATTATTTTACTAGTAGTAGCGGGAATAGTATTTACTATTAGAACAAAAGGTGTTCAGTTCACATTATTTGGAACTGCAATTAAAACATTAACAAAAAAGGATGCATCAAACAAAGATGGAAAAAAGGTAACTTCATTTCAAGCTTTAATGATTTCGACTGCATCAAGAGTTGGTACTGGGAATATAGCTGGAGTTGCGACAGCAATAGCTATTGGAGGGCCAGGAGCTGTATTCTGGATGTGGTTATTAGCTGTAATAGGCTGCGCAACTGCATTTGTAGAGAGTACTTTAGCGCAAATTTATAAAGTAAGAGATGGGGAAGGTTATAGAGGAGGACCAGCATATTATATTCAGACAGCATTAAAATGTAGACCATTAGGAATTTTATTCGCAATATTACTTATTCTTACATTTGCATATGGATTTAATGGACTGCAAGCTTACAATGCTTCTTCTGCAATAGCTTACTATGTGCCTAACTACGACTCAACTATGATTCCAATGATAATTGGAATAGGGTTTGCTCTTATTACAGCTTTTTCAATATTTGGGGGAGCAAAGAGAATAGGAAAGATAACCTCGCTAATTGTTCCTGTAATGGCAATAATATATGTGGGAATGGCACTAGTAGTAACATTCATGAATATTGATATGTTGCCAAAGGCTATTGGGGAAATATTCTCGGCAGCATTTTATGCACCAGGCATGGAAGGTGGATTTAGCTGGGAAGCATTCTTTGGTGGAATTACAGGTTCTGCAATGATGCTAGGAATTAAAAGAGGATTATTCTCAAATGAAGCGGGTATGGGATCTGCGCCTAACGCTGCGGCAACTGCAGAAGTTAGCCACCCTGTAAAGCAAGGTCTTGCCCAATTTATGTCAGTAGTAATTGATACGCTTATTATTTGTAGCGCAACTGCATTCTTAATTATGTTATCAGGAACAGAAATAACTGCAGAGTCAGCTGGAGTACCACTAGTTCAAGGAGCATTATTAAATGTATTTGGAGAAATAGGAGTATTATTCTTAACAGTTTCTGTATTCTTATTTGCATTTACATCAATGGTAGGAAACTATTACTATACTGAGTCAAATATTAAGTTTATTTCAGCAAACCCAACAGTGTTACTAGTATTTAGACTTACTTGCGTAGCAATGGTATTCTTTGGTGCTCAGATGCAATTTAACACTGCTTGGAATCTTGCAGATGTATTAATGGGATTAATGGCTCTAGTAAATATTGCAGCAATGTTTATATTAGGAAAATATGCAATTAAAGCATTAGATGATTTCCGATTCCAGCTGAAAGAAGGAAAAGACCCAGTGTTTAAGGCCTCTTCAATAGGGATAGATAACACAGAGTTGTGGAAGTAAGAAAAAAAAGAAAAAAGCTTTATGAACTATTAATATTTAAGCATGCTGAGACCTAAGCGAATTGTTCAACTCAGAAAAATGGGTTAAATAATCAAAATAGAATTTAAGGTAAGGTTATTAATAAGAGCAAAGCAATAATAAAGTGGGAAAATAAAGACCCTAACGACAAAGAAAGAAGTTGTTAGGGTCTTTTTGTTTCTTGTTAATCAATTCACATTTAAAGATAACAGCCAAGGCTAAAAAGGTAATGTTTAAACTATTGGAAGGCAGCTTTTGATTGTAAAGAGGTATTACTTGAAGCTAATTTGATAAGGTTAATACCACTGGGCAATGATCACTCCCCATAACATCTGAGAGGATTTGGGCATCTT
>CAYJGT010000040.1:0-10234 GCA_964370035.1 uncultured Oscillospiraceae bacterium | reverse complement strand
GCTACATTCAAGTCGCCACACACAATAACTGGCTTACTGCTTTCTAAATTCTTTAGATAAGCTCTAAACTCATCTTCCCATATCATTCTGTAATCTATTCGTGCAAGGCCATCCTTAGAGTTTGGAGTATATACATTTACAAGATAAAAATTACTGTATTCGGCAGTAATAACTCTGCCTTCTTGATCATGTTCCTCAATTCCTATCCCATAGGATACAGATATAGGTTCCTCTTTTGAAAGAATTAAAGTACCAGAATACCCTTTTTTTACAGCCGAGTTCCAAAAGTCATAATAGCCATCAAACTGAAAATCAGCTTGATCTTTCATCATCTTTATTTCTTGCAAGCACAAGATGTCAGGATTTTCATCATTTAGGAAATCAAAAAATCCTTTCCCAACACAGGCTCTAAGACCATTTACATTCCACGAAATTAGTTTCATTATTTACCTCCAGTTTGTTTGTTCCCTTAAAGGATAAGATTAATATTCGATTAAAAGGGATTTGAGTTTTTTCGAATTTATTTTGTGCTAAAATATTATACCTTTTGTTTAAGTTGTGCGTTTGTTATATTGTGTTTTTCATTATAATTCATAGGAAGAACAATTGCTGGACTTCAAAACCAGCCTTAATACTTTCTTATGAATGCATTTGAAATGATTTTGCACATTATAATATATACCAAAAACTATTTGAATGTTAACATTTATTTTAACAAATCAAGAAAAGCTGTTACAGACCTTTCTTCTACTTCTAGATAGTTGTCTCTTTCTGAAATGTCAGCAATTGTGTGTGCATCTGAATTTTTTAGCAGAAGGCAATTAGATAAAAAGGGGTTTGACTTTTCTAAAGCTTCTTTATTGCTTAGATCGGCAAGCTCGTAAGTACTGAATTTGCTATCAGGAGAAATAAAGCCTAAATTTGAAATTACACTATTAGAGCTTTTGTCAATATGGGCAGGAAAAGCAACTCCGCCATATGAATTTACAACATCAAAAACCTCATCAAAGGAAATCGATGTTGCGTTTATTAGCAAGAGCTCTTCTTTAGAAGAAGGGTTGTCTTCTAAATCGCAAATGACTTGTGAGCCAAAAATATCTTCTTTATTATTTAAGGGTAGTAAAGAAGAATATACATATTTGTCAAAAGCTAAAGCTTTTTCTAGTGTAGGGAAGAGACAGATAACATGAACTTCCTCAGAAGTAGTCAGCTCCATTCCAGGTATTGCAAGAATACCATATTTATCAGCGAAAGACATAAATGCGGGACAGTTTTTGCAGGAATTATGATCGGTTAGTGCAATAATGTCTAATTTGTTGATAAGAGCAAGTCCTACAATGTTCCCAGGGGTCATTAACTCATCTCCGCAAGGGGAGAGGCAAGAATGAAGGTGCAAATCATAATAGAGTTTTTCCATTACGTTTTATCCCTTCTCTATTAGTTGGTGGACTTTTAAGGCTGCATCAAAAACTGAATCTTTAGTCTTTAAAACCGTAATACCTTCTAACTTGGCTTTGTTTAGAGCCACATCATCAAAAATGCTTCCTTCTGCTAATACTATACAGCTAACATCAGCTAATGATGCTACAGCTACTGTATTTATGTTGCCCATTACAGTAATCCATATGTAACCTGCTAGTGCTTTCCCCATTACAATGCTTAATAGGTCGCAACAAAAAGGTTTTGTGATTTCCGTCTCTAAATTATCTCCTTCTAGTAGTATGGTGAATAAATTTTCATCGATCAAATCTTTTACTTTCATATAAACCTTCCTCCTCATATAGGGCTATTTGTACATAAATAATTAATTAGAAACCATAGTGCTCTCTTAACAGATGAATACAGTCTAATTCTGTTGCTTCGTCCATTGCAATATCTATTGCCATTCCTCTACAATCTGGAGCGCCACATGACCCACAGTCTAATCCTGGCAATTTTTTATATATTCTTTCTACTTGGTTTAGCTTTGAAAAGCTTTCAATCATGGTATCGCCCAGTTGGAAAACTGGTTCATAAACCACTTCTTCTGACCAAGGTATAAGTTCTTTTGTAGAGGCATCATCGTCTAAGTGGTTAAGAGACATTGGTAAATATTTTTTTAGGTGATTTAGCTTTGCTTCAGCAACAAAGGGGTTTTCCACAGTTAAAACTCCTCCTACGCAACCGCCGTGACAGGCGTTTAGCTCTATGAAAGTTAAGTCTTCGAACTTTTCGTCTTCTAAGTCTTCTAATACTCTAAGAACATTTTCGATTCCATCTGCAGCAAGATATTTGTCTGTTAATAGAGAACTTGATTCACCACCTCGTCTTCCCCAAACTATTCCCATTTTACCTGAATGTGAAATCTCCTTAGAAGGATCTTCGAGCTTGTTCATATGGGATACTAGAGTAGGATAAATATCCTCGATGGCAAGAACATGATCTACAGCACTTTTCTCTGTTCCGAGAGGAGATTTTACGTAAGTTACTTTAGAAGGACATGGAGATATAAAGAAAAGACCAATTTCTTCTCTTTTAAGGCCAGTTTTTTCTAAAGCTCTCTTTTCGGCTATTCTTGCGGCTACTTCAATTGGTGGTCTTAGCGGTAGCAGATGTGGAATTAAATTTGGGAACTTAACTCTAATTAAACGAAGAACAGAAGGACAGGCAGTACTAATCCAAGGTAGGTTTTCCTGGTGGTTTGCCATAAAATCTCTGCTTGCTTCAGATACTAATTCTGCAGCTGCACTAACTTCTAAAATATCATCAAAGCCCATACTAAGCAAACCATTTAATACAATGTTAGAGTCATCTAAATGGTGAAACTGGCTATATAAAGAAGGTGCAGGTAAGGCTACTTTATACTTGAATTTTTCCATTGTATCTAGCTTATCATAAGCGGACCGCTTTGCATGATGAGGACAAGTTCTGATACATTCTCCGCAATCTATACAAAACTTAGGATTAATTATGGCCTTGCCGTTTCGTACCCGTATAGCCTGGGTAGGACATCTTTTTATGCAATTTATGCAACCTTTGCACAAACTTTCGTTTAAGGTTACTGAATGAAAAAAATCACCCATAGTAGTTTCCTTTCTAGGTTAATACTAAAACCACTTACACTGAACTATAGATCGACGGTCATTGTTATAGTAGTTCCTACGCCAAGTTCTGTGTCAATGTCTAAACTGTCAGTATATTTTTTCATATTCGGTAGACCCATTCCAGCTCCAAAGCCAAGGCTTCTGATGGCATCAGGAGCAGTTGAGAAGCCTTCCTTCATAGCGTCTTGAACATTAGGTATTCCTGGGCCTACATCGTCTAATACCATCGTGATGGTTTCTGGGGTTATTGTAACAGTAATATCACCGCCGTTAGCGTGAATTACCATATTGATTTCACCTTCATACATGGCTATGGCCACTTTACGGACAGATTCAGGATTAATCCCTAGTTGCTTTAATTTACTTTTTACATCGCTGCTTGCCTCACCAGCTCGAGTAAAATCGTCGCCAGAAACAGTATATTCAAAAACAATTGAATCAGTCATTAGTTCCACCTCCTGTTAGCCCATGAGAATACAATAAGCCACTTGCAACATACATCATGTGAGAGGTGGAAATTAATACAATTCCTCTTTCTTTTGCCATACTCTTCATTTCTTCTGTAGCGGATTTACCTCTAACAATAATAATATAGTTAATATCCATCATTTCAGCTGTTCTAATTACTTGAGTATTACATAGTCCTGTTAATAAGGCTGAATGGTTATGTGAAAAAGCTAAAACATCACTCATCATATCGGCGCTGCATGCACTTGTTATTTCAGACTCTAGCTGTTCTTCTCCAACTAGTACTTTTCCATCTAAAATTTCTATTACCTCTTTAAGTTTCACTTTGAATCTCCTTTCATACTATATTTAAATATGAGTTCGATTGATAGGTATAGAATAGCACTTTAATAATTTTTTATCAATAGCGAAATGTAATTCGTAAATAATAGGAAGTCAAGTAAAATAGAGTTAGTTTATTTTAGTACTTGCTATAATTTCTCTAATACCAGCAGTTGTTAAAGCTCTATTGGAAAAATCAATGTTTAATACACTACCAATTTCTTTTAAGGCATTGCCATAATGATTAAAGAGGTAGTAGTTTTCAGAAAGTATAGTTCCATTACACAAAAGCAAAGTTTGTTTAATGGACTCTTTAGCAAACTTGTTATCCAATTTATTTTGAATAATTGTTAGAATTAAAAAAGAAATGAAAGCACATAAGAAACTTACTTCTACCCGTTCCTCCAAAGTGGATTGGATTGTAGTTTTTGGAGGAGTATAGATTTCTATGTTATTAAAATGAGATTCTAAACTGTTGATATTCTCGTAGGCGGATATAACAGAAGCGAGCTTTAAACTTTGGTCATTAGTAAGTAGGACGATGTATCCGTCAAATTGAGCATCTTCAAGAATTTTTTCCTCATTTAATGAAATTAGCTCTTGGCCAGAGCCAGCGTAAGCACCAGTTTTGGGAGAAATTTTAAAATTATTCAAATATCTTATGGACAAGCTGTCAAGCGTATTGGCGTAATAGGAAGGGTTGGAAATATATTCTTTGGCTTTATCAACCGCCTTTATTCTATTAGCTTTGTCTTCTTTTGCTTTTTTATGATTATAAATAACTATTTGCCTTTCGTTGACGATGGTGGATTTTTTTCTGTTTTTTCTTGCGTCAAATAGCTCTAGTCTACGAGGGTACAGTCTAGATTTATAAATTAGTTTTCCAGGAGTAGTTTTAAGAGGGTAATGCTTGTGATTTAAAATAAAGGCTCTAAATTCAGGGCTTGAATTTAAAGGGGGCACTTCGAAAATATAACTCTCTCCATCTTCCAATACCTTGATAATTCTTTTTTCTGTTATAAAGTCTACTTTAGAGATAAATATATTTTTAAGATTTGGATCTTTACCCATGTAGGTATGATGAAGGTGGTTTTTCGATGGAAGGCTATTCAGATAGCTTTCTTTTGAAATATCATAGTAAAAAGGAATAAAATTTTGATCAGAGTAAAGTGTTAAATAATATAAATTGGGGTTATCTTCTGTATACCAAAGTGGGAGGCTGTAATGAAAGATTTTTTTCCCCCTTGGAGAAAGCCCAGAAATTGCTTTGTCTAATGAAGATGTAATTATTAACCTTTGATTTAGTATAGTTGAAAATGACTGAGTGATTTCATTTTGTGTAAAGGAAAAGTTCTCGAAAAGTGATAAAGGTTGTCCTAGATTGTTAGGATAAAGAATGTTGTCTGTTTGTTTATTGCTAAAACTATTAAGCAACATTGCAAAGGTTAAATACCTTAATATTGAAGAAGACTTAGGGTGTTTGTCATCATGAGGACCATGCTTAACTAGGTGTTTGCTAATTCCTAGCTCATTGTATATTTTTGAATAGGCAAGGTAACCAAGATTCTTTTTGGTGAGGTTCATGGTTTCCATTGATAGGTTAAGCGGTAAGTTAATTGTAGGTAAAGACATACTAGATTTCTCTACATTAGTCATTTCCTTTGCGACACGAGTATAGTGGTCAATTGGATCCACTATTTTTTTTTGAAGCTCATCCAAATAACCAAGATGCCGAACTGTTTTATGTTTCACCTTTCCGTTAGAGTCTCTATAACCTTTTACAATAGACAGTTGAGTTCTCCCTGTTTTTTTATTTGTATTTTTTCTTAAGAACATTTTGCCTCCTTTGTTTTTAGTAGATGATGAGTAATGAGAAATTTAGTATAGTGCTTTTATGTAGTTTGTTTATGAGGAATTAAGTTGTCTTTATTGAATTAAAACCAAAGCACTTGCTATAAAATGTTAATTCCATTTATTACATAAAGGAAAATTCACTAATTTGTTGAGAATGGACGTAAAATTAGTTATTTACATGTTCATCTTAACATATATCACAACAAAACACAACAAAAGAAATTGAAAAATAAAATGTGGTTAGCAAATTCTAACTTGAAATTTCAACAAAAAATGGTTGTTTATAAAAAAAAAACTATGTATACAAAAGAAATGACAAAATTGAATAGACTAGTTGCGGGTAAAGTGTTAATCTATTGTTATATTATTGTCAAATGAAAATTATTATCACAAAGAAACTTTAGGAGGTTAATATGTCTAAAGGAAAAATGGAGGGAGTGCCATTTGCAGGGACAAAAGAGCAAGAAATCGCTTTAAAAGAAATGATCTGTAGGTTAAAAGACACTCAGGGCGCTTTAATGCCGATGCTACAACAAGCACAAGAGATATACGGTTACCTACCTGTGGAAGTCCAAACAATGATAGCAGACGAAACAGGAATATCTCTAGAAAAAATTTATGGTGTAGTAACATTTTACTCTCAATTTACGCTACAACCAAAAGGAGAATTCAAAATATCTGTATGTTTAGGTACTGCATGTTATGTAAAGGGTGCTGGAGAAATTGTAAAGCAAATTGAAAACACACTTGGAATAGCTAACGGTGAGTGTACAGAAGACAGAAAGTTTTCACTAGAAACATGTCGTTGCGTTGGAGCCTGTGGTCTTGCACCTATCATGTTAGTTAATGAAGAGGTTTATGGAAGACTTGATCCAAAAGATGTACCTTCCATATTAGACAAGTACAAATAAATGTTGACGGAACTTTCGCTAAACATTTTAGATATAGCAGAAAATTCTACAAAAGCTAAAGCTACTTTAGTAGAAATAAATGTGAGTGTTTTTGAAAAAGAAGATTTACTAGTGATCGAGATAAAGGATAATGGTTGCGGAATGAATGAAGAGCAGCTAGAAAAAGTAACAGATCCTTTCTTCACTAGTAGAACAACACGAAATGTAGGATTAGGAATACCATTTTTCAAGTATGCCGCTGAATCCACTGGTGGATCTTTTGAAATAAGCTCTAAGGTTGGAGTAGGGACAGAAGTAAGTGCGAAGTTTACAATGTCACATGTTGATAGAATGCCTATGGGAGATATAACAACAACTATACACAACTTGATTGTTTTCCATCCTGAAATTGATTATCTCTATACATATACATATAACGAAAAATTATTTTCGTTAGACACAAGGGAGTTTAGAGAAATCTTAGGAGGAGTACCATTTAATGAACCGGAGATTGCAGACTATATAAAAGAATTTTTAGTTGAAAACAAAAAAGAAGTAGATAATGGCGCTATTTATTAGTGCTAAGATATGGAGGATATAATGAAAAGCCTAGAAGAATTAAAAGCCCTTCGAGACAAGGTTAAAGGTCAAGTAGAGGTAAGAATGGATGATGCTAGCAAAACTAGAGTTGTTGTTGGAATGGCAACTTGTGGAATTGCAAGTGGAGCAAGACCAGTACTAACTACTATGGCAGATCTTGTTCGCGAAAAAGAATTAGCAGACACAGTTACTGTTACCCAAACAGGATGTATTGGAATTTGCCAATATGAGCCTATTGTTGAAGTGATAGAAGCGGGTAAGGAAAAAGTAACTTATGTAAATATGGACCCAGATAAGGTTGCTGAAGTTGTACAGCGTCACTTAGTGGGTGGACACGTTGTTACTGAGTATACTTTAGAATCGTCAGATCTTAAATAAGGAGGAATAATATGTATCGTTCACACATACTGGTTTGCGGCGGAACGGGATGCGTTTCCTCTGGATGCCAAAAAGTAATGGAAGCCTTAACTGCAGAAATAGAAGCAAGAGGTTTAGAAAAAGAAATATCAGCAGTACAAACAGGATGTCACGGATTATGTGCTCTAGGACCAATTATGATTGTGTATCCAGAAGCAACTTTCTATGCAGAAGTTAAACCTGAGGACATACCTGAAATCGTAGAAGAACACCTACTTAAGGGTAGACCAGTAACTAGACTTCTTTATGTAGATTCAGTTACAAACAAAGGAATAAAAGCCCTTAAGGACACAGATTTTTATAGAAATCAAGAGAGAATAGCACTTCGTAACTGTGGAGTTATTAATCCAGAAGTTATTGAAGAGTATATAGCTACAGATGGTTATATGGCATTAGGTAAGGTTCTTACAGAAATGACCCCTGAGGGAGTAATTGAAGAATTATTAGCTGCAGGTCTTCGTGGAAGAGGCGGCGGTGGTTTCCCTATAGGAGCAAAGTGGAAGATGGCACTTGCAAATCATGCGGATCAAAAATATGTATGTTGTAATGCTGACGAAGGAGACCCAGGAGCGTTCATGGATCGTTCTGTTTTAGAGGGAGACCCACATGCTGTAATAGAAGCTATGGCAATTGCAGGATACACTATTGGTGCAAACCAAGGTTATGTATATGTAAGAGCAGAGTATCCAATTGCAATAGAGCGTTTACAAATTGCAATAGACCAAGCTAGAGAAATGGGACTACTAGGAAAGGACATATTTGGTTCTGGATTTGATTTTGATCTTGACTTAAGATTAGGAGCGGGAGCCTTCGTATGTGGAGAAGAAACTGCTCTAATAACTTCTATTGAAGGAAATAGAGGGGAGTCTAAGCCAAGACCTCCATTCCCAGCGCAGAAGGGTCTTTTTGGAAAGCCAACTCTTTTGAATAACGTTGAAACTTATGCGAACATTCCTCAAATTATATTAAAAGGTTCAGAATGGTTCTCTAGCATGGGTACAGAAAAGTCAAAGGGAACTAAAGTTTTCGCATTAGGTGGAAAGATTAACAACACTGGTCTTGTAGAGATTCCAATGGGAACTACTCTTAGAACAGTTATTGAAGAAATAGGTGGAGGAATACCAGACGGTAAGAAGTTTAAAGCTGCTCAAACTGGTGGACCTTCAGGTGGTTGTATCTCAGAAGAAAACTTTGATGTTGAAATTGATTATGACAACCTAATAGCTATCGGATCAATGATGGGATCTGGTGGATTGATCGTAATGGATGAAGATGACTGTATGGTTGATATTGCTAAGTTTTTCTTAGACTTTACGGTTGAAGAGTCTTGCGGTAAATGTACACCTTGTCGTATTGGAACCAAGAGAATGTTAGAAATGTTAGAGAAGATTACAAGTGGAAATGCAACTTTGGCTGATCTTGATAAACTTGAAGAACTATGCTACCACGTAAAAGCAAACTCTTTATGTGGATTAGGCCAAACTGCACCAAACCCTGTTCTTTCTACGATGAAGTACTTTAGAGATGAATATGAGGCTCATGTAATTGATAGAAAGTGTCCTGCAGGAGTTTGTACAGATCTTCTAGTGTATAGAATTGAAGGTCCTAAATGTATCGGTTGTGGTGTTTGTGCTAAGATTTGCCCAGTAGAAGCGATTGAGGGAACAATTAAAAAGCCACATGTAGTTGATCAAGAAAAATGCGTTAAGTGCGGAGCTTGTTTTGAGAAGTGCAAGTTCGATGCAATTATCGTAGAATAATGGAGGAATTAAAATGGAGAATATTACAGTTAATAAATGGTGTAGAAGTAAGTGCTCCTGCTGGTTCGACAATTGTAGAAGCTGCAAGGCTAGCTAACATTGAGATTCCTACACTATGTTTCTTAAAAGAAATAAATGAAATAGGTGCATGCCGTGTTTGTGTAGTAGAAGTAAAGGGAGCAAGAAGTTTAGTAGCTGCTTGCGTTCACCCTATTAATGAAGGAATGGAAATTCAGACTGCTTCACCAGCTGTTTTGGATTCAAGAAAGAAAACTTTACAACTAATCCTTTCTGATCACGAAAGAAAATGTCTATCATGCGTAAGAAGCGGACAATGTGAATTACAAACCTTATCGGCTGAGTTTGGTATGGATGATGAAGATTACTATGCTGGAGAGACTAATGAAACAACATTAGATGATTCTGCAGTACATATGTGCAGAGACAATTCAAAGTGTATACTTTGCCGTCGTTGTACAGCAGTATGTGAAAAAACGCAATATGTTGGAGTAATAGGTGCAAATAGCAGAGGATTTGAAACAAATATCGGTTCTGCATTTGAAATGGGATTAGGAGAAACTAGTTGTATTTCATGTGGACAGTGTATTGCTGTTTGTCCAACAGGAGCTTTATATGAAAAGTCTAATGTTGACGAAATACTAGAGGCTATTGCAGATCCGAATAAACATGTTGTAGTACAAACTGCCCCTGCAGTTAGAGCTGGACTTGCAGAAGATTTTGGATATCCAGTAGGAACTAATGCTGAAGGGAAATTAGCTGCGTCTTTAAGAAGAATTGGATTTGATGGAGTATTTGATACTAACTTTAGTGCTGACCTTAC
>CAYJGT010000039.1:0-14482 GCA_964370035.1 uncultured Oscillospiraceae bacterium | reverse complement strand
AGAAAAAGGTTCATATGAACACTCAAGTTCAAGGCTAGCTTTCGTTTGACTCTTGATAATTACTTCTTCTTTATAAAAGTCATTTGTTTTTATTATCTTACTTACTTTTTCTCCATCTTCATCCTCAAAAGTTAGTTCTGCTCTATACTCCATTTCTTTAGGAACATTTACTTCCAAAGTTGCTAAACCATTTTTAATGTTTTCTAAGTTGTAAGACAATTCTCCAACACGTATACCTTGATCTGGAATAAAAAATGCACCTTCCACAACTTCATTGGCCGCTTCCTCAACCTTGCTAATATCTCTACGTACTTTATTCACTTCTGATTGGAAAATAAGGATTGTAATCGAAATAATTACAATCCCTAAAGTAATAATAAAGTTTTTCATTACCAGTTTGACCTCCTATCAATTCTTTGACTAATTGTTTCTCCATTAACATAATAGGTTCCACTATTTTCAATTCCCCAAAAACTAGAAACTATATCTTCTAAAGGCACTCCTACTTTATATGGAATTTTTTCTCCCCTGTACTTCTCTTCTGCTTCTCCTTCAATAATAATATCCTTTGAAGAACACCCTACTGCTTCGCTTAACGCTTCTGCTGTTTCTGCTTTATTTTCACCTGTAATAATCCCATCTACCTTTAATACTTCTTGAAAGCTAAAGATTACCTTATCAACTCTTGTTAATTTATCATGCAATACTTGATTTGATACAAATTGCATCAATATTACTAGAAGAATAATAATTGAGGCTATTGCAGTAATTAAATTCTTCATTCACTTCCCCCCTACTCACCAACATAATCTGTAACAGTTTTTATCATTACCTCTTCACTTTTACTTTTTAACGAATCATCTGAAGGCCCTATTATCATGTAAAAAAACACAACCCCTAAAATTGCAAGCGCTACCACAACTATCAATTCTTTCATACATACCCTACCTTTCTTTCAATCAGATAGATAAGTTATCTATTGACTCTATACCTTCCCCTAAAAATGATTCTGCCGCACCTTGTAGTCCATTATCACCTAAAACAAATACTGAAACTAGTATTGCGCCTAGCAATACTAATCCTATAACCACTACTAATTCTTTCATTTCTTTTCTCCTCTCTAAAAAGTAAACTCTTCTTATTCATCTTTACTCCAACTCACTTCTTTCTTAATTTATTTCAAATCAACTTCAAACTCTATCTTATATTTACGACTTTATTGTTCTCTAGTACCATTAAAATAGCTGTTCTAAAATTTTCATTGTATCCATAAACACAACTACTACTGTAAAATTAAGAAGCATTACAAAGATAGTCACCGCTGCGCATAAAGTCGCAATCACTCCATTCCTATCTGCCTTTTTTGTTTCTCTAGTTATCCTTTCATCCTCCAAAACCTCTTGCAAAGCCATCACTTGCATTACTATTTCCGCAGGATTTATTTTATCCAATTTCGCTAGAATACTCCCAAATGTTCTAGCATGTCTTGTTCCGATTTTTGTAATAAACACATTAAACCCAGCCTTTTCATCCCCTTGCCTATAAAGCAATATCATTTCCGCAAAATATGGTTTTAGTTTTTTTGAATTTACCAATAGCTTTTCAAAAATAAAGTCGGCAGATAAAGGACTTTCTTGTTGAACGATTGACAAATTTTTTAGTATTATTAAAGAATCAAACAATTCCTCCTCTAACGCTTGTTTTTCTTTTTTAATTTTATTGTTTTCAAAATATTCTTCTATTTTTTCTTTTACTTTAATACTTTTACCTTTCATTCCCATAATTGCCTTCTTTCATATTTCCCAATGTTTTAACAAAACTTCTAACCTATTATTGGCTTCATAGCATTAGAGTTTCTTTACAAATCTAATTTTTTACTACTAAAATAAACATTAACGCCTATGCCAACAATATATGACACAACCACACTTAAAAACCAACTCAACCCTGATTCCGTCCCAAATTGATAGTAAATATATTTTCCCAAAGGCATCCCAAATATGCTCGTTGCACAGAAAACCGTTAAAACAATACACGCTGGGCCTAAAAACTTTAACATCATCGAGGCCTCATTTATCCCTCTTTTGTTGTACTCTACTAATCTTCTGCTTTTAATAAGACTCTCAGATAAATCTTGTAAAGATTTAGTTATGTTTATACCTTGAGTAATTGCAAAGTACATATTAGTTGCTAGAATATCTGCCCAAATTGTTCCAATCGAATGCTTAAAATTATCTAATAATTTATTCACTTCTTCTTTTGTAACGGCAGTATTTAATCCAATGGCAAGATCAAACAGCAATGCTTTGCTAAATGGCGCATCTTCAATAAGTTTTGCAGTTGTTTCAATAGCTTCTGTGATATTACAATAACTTATTTTATAATTTGCTAATAATTCTCCTACCAGCACTTCTCCTTCTCTTGATGTACCTGCTCTTTGTACGTATAATCTACTTTTCAAATATAAATAAGCAGTTGATATTGTAACTAAAATCGTAGCTACCCCTAAGGGAATTCCCGCAACTATACCAACTGGAATTCCAATAATCAGTCCCACTCCTAGCGTTCCTCCAAAAAATATTTCTAGGCTTTTCTTCTTAATGTTTAACACAATCTCCATCAACATTTTTATTTCTAAACAAAATATATTTAGCCTTTTATTCTTTTCTTTATCCTCCTTCATTCTCTTCCCTTCCTTAACTATTCTCTTATATTTTGCTAAGCCCTATTCCACAGTTGTTTCATTTCGAATTATAATATGCCGGAATTAGAGCAAACTCCCCTACTATTGGGTTCTCTGCCTCTAGTTTTTCTAATGTTTTTCTAATGTTTTCTATTTCTTTCATGCAGGTTGCTCCAATTACTAAGTTTGATTTGCACATGTGATTTTTCCATTTCCACTTTTCTTCAACGGGATCAAATAAACAAATTTTATACATACAACAAATATCATTTTCCTCGTCGTATGAAAATTCGTATATACTTTTAAGCCTTTTCTTAGCCTTATTCTCAGGCACCTGATAAAATTCAAATATATAGTTAAAGTTATTAAAAATTGTAGCTACGATAGTATTAAATTCACCACCATATTTTGCATGAATTTTACTTGCCATTTTATAAGGGACATTAGCAGGATTATTAGCATGTATTGTCCCTTTGCTTCGCATAGTTCCAGTAGAAGTAATATCTAGCGCAATATTAAAGGCTGTAGCCTCTCTCATTTCTTCTAATAGAACATAATCGTTATCTCCCCTAAGCAACGACTTTGTAATCCGTTCTAAGTCTTTTCCATCAGCAATTATCTGCATTATTGGGGCTTTAGGCATTATTTTATGCCAAGGTGTTTCTGGGTCTGTCGCAATTGCCAAGCCCTCCAAGCTGCTATTCTCATTTTTTTGCCAGGCCTGTAAAAATGTAGTTTTACCAGACCTTACTTGCCCTGCAAAGAGAACATTATAGCCTATGTTTATCATTGATTTAAAAAGGGGGATAGCTTCTCTAGGAAAAGTTCCAAGAGCTGCCATGTTTTCGAATGTTAAAGATTTCAAAACATATTTTCTAAATACCATTACATCCTGTCCACTTTTAGTTCTTTCTCCAGAAAAAATAGTAATTCTAATCCCATTGTGCATATACACTTCATGAAACCCTTCTTCCAACCTTTCTTTAGGAGTGGCAAGTAGCAAAGCTTTTTTTAGTTGTGCTCTTCTTTCTTCAGATATTCTCTGGGGTTGGAGTTTTAATTTGCCATCAATAAAGCAATAAATCCGATTTCCTATTATTTTCGCTGAGGAAGAAGCCTTGTACTTATCGTTCTCGTCATAAGCCCAAGAAGCTAACCCCGCGAGCCCCCAATTTTCATGGAAAACTCCATCTTCTAAACTTTTATAGTATTTAGGCCATTTGCAATTTTCTAAATTATTTTCTAATATAACTTTTTTTATTTTCTCTCTATAAAAATTTACTGCATACTCTTTTCCAATTATTGCATCCTTTTCTCTTTCAAGTTTGCTTTCTTTCAAAGATTCATCTGAGGTTTCCCACTCCTCGCTAAATGCATCTTTTATAATTTGGCAAATTTCTTTAAATGAAATGTCTTTAGTTTGTACAAAACTCTCTTCCGACTTAATAGGGTCATTAAGAAAATCATCTAAAGAAAACTCGCCTTTTAACCCTTGTTGGCTCTCCTGCTTTTTCATAATAATCTCCCCTTTCCTTCACTTTATTTAATTCTCTTACACGAGATGTTTCCTTTTCATTCAAAACTATATCTCTAAGTGCATTCATTTCTTGCGCAAATATTTCATCTGACATCAATGTTTCTCTTTCATTCTCTTTCTCTGCACCTTCTGGTCTATTAGAAAATCCGACCGAAACATATTCTGAAAGTAAAAATTCTACATGCTCTTTTGTATACAACCCCTCGACCTCTGCGTATTTATTTAAAATAATCTTCCCCTTAAGGTTTTTAGGTTCTAGCAAAAGTTCTCTGATATTTCTATACCTTTTCACTGACTTTTCGTGCTGAGTTAACACTGTAAACCTAACATCTGCAAATAATAAAGAAGATATCATCAAAGGACTATTTATGTTCGAACCACCATCAACAATCATAAAATCGAAATCATTCTGAAGTTCCTTGGCAATTTTCCCCACAAATTTAATAGAAAAAAAAGGCAGTTCTTGGATTTTCTTAATGCCCCCAATAAAGGCCAATTCCCCTGTATACTCAATTACTTCTCTTATCTCATTAGCATTATTTTCTGTTTCATTTTTTCCGCCCAAATTGTCTATAGAATAAGCCCCTTGTTTCAAAAAATCGTTGCCATAATTACCACTTGCCAAAAGCAATATCACTTTCTTTCCATAAAATGCAAGGCTTTCTCCTAAAGATTGGGCTATCATCGTTGTTCCAACTTGGCTATCTCCACCAATTATGGATATTACTTTCATTTTTTCTCCTTTACTGCTGATACGACAGCATAAATTTTGTTCCATAGTCTACCATGCTAGTTAACAATATCAACTGTTCATTATTTAATATAACCTCTATAGTTTTTACTGGAGGACTACCAACGGTTCTATCTCCGCCAGTGTTTGCAACCTCTATATTTTCACTGTCTTTCACATGGGCAACTTTCGCCGATACTATGGGGCCTTTATTTGCATTATTTCCAATGTTATAAAAGTCTACAATGTCACCTCTTCTTAAGGTTTCAGGATAGCTATCTAACCAATTCATTGGAACTGCTACAATTTTCAAACCACTCTCTTCTGTTGGAGCTAAATCTTTTTCTATAAAGTTAGCTTCGTATATAGCCGTTTGTTTCGGAATATATTGTATAGCCTCTTTCCCTAATAATTTTTCCACATCCTTCTCTAAAATTGCATTTTTCGGTAAGTCCTCTATTTTCATCACATCAAGCATTTCTTCTTGTACCAAAGTCCCCTTAGGCAGATCTTCTTTAAAAACAACTGCAGAATCATATAGTATTAAAGATCTGCCCCAAAATTCCCATATTACAAACAACATAACTAAAATAATAACTATGAACTTTGTGTTGCCCTTTTTTTTGATAAAAATCTTAGAGCTACTCTCTTCCCCATTTCGTACATTAGGAAACTTGTAGGAATTCCCTAAACTTTCCTTCTTCATCTTACAACTCCTCCTCAATTATTATTTGCAAATCAATGTCCATTATAATTATTATAATTAATAAGGCCTTCCCTAGATTTTTCATCAAGAGTTCTCATTAATGCAAGAGAAAAATATAAATAATATTTATCTAATGCCCTTTCACTCTTATAATCCACTCCTTTAACTTCTTTCCCAAATCTGATTTTTTCCCAAGTCTTATCTGGTAGGTATTTCTTACTTTCCTCAACCGAAAGTACGATTATCAACTCTTCCCCTGCTAAACCACACTCTTCAAGTTGACTTACCTCGTTACATCTAAGCAACTTCTTATTTAACATTGATAAGTACGAATTCTCCATTCCTGTTTTGCCATTTGACAACATTCTTTCAATTATTTTGTTATACTCAGTAAGAATTTCTCTAACGACTGAGTCTTGAACTCTCTCTCTATTCATCATTGCACCCTTTATCATTTTACTTGCACCTCCTCTCTTTTTGTATTAACAGAATACTCTTTTTGGTTTTAGTTGTCAACCTTTTTTTAACATTTTTGTAATAATTTTACATTTATTTTCTAGTTAATTCTCTGCTCTATTCAAAAAGTAAATATGCCCAATCACCCCCTCCCTAGCCTTCTACTTTTTACCTGCCTCTAATCTTCTCTACTATTTTATTTGTTGACTTTTCAATGATATTAATATAAAATATACCTATCGCTTGGTAGGTATTCCCTACCTTTTTTAAAGGAGAAAAAATGAGAAAACTGTTTATACGAAATATTAAACCTTTTATTGGAGGCTTTATACTGGCTTTAGTACTTCTCTTTGTTCAAGCATATTCAGATTTAAATCTACCTTATTACATGTCCAACATAGTAAATGTTGGAATTCAACAACAAGGTATAGAGGAGACCATTCCACTTGCAGTTTCTGAAGATGATTTTGAAATGCTTTTATCTGTTTCAACTGATAAAAATACAAAGATTTTATTAGAGAATTATAGCCTCAAAAAAGCTGACGCCCCCAGCTTGGATCCATTAAGATATGGAGATTATGATCAATCTAAGCTAGACCAAGGCATGTTGTATATTTATGAAGGTAGCGACGAAGAAGCAACTATTGAACAAGTTTCTTCCTCTTTTGGCATTGGTTTTTCTACGGCAAATTATATGTCGGAAGGTGATAAAACTCTTTCACAGTCTCAAGAAATAGCTATGAACACCGACCCAGCCTTCATAGAACAATCTGTTCCAATAATAATAGGAGAACTCTACAAAAATATTGGCGTTGACCTTTCATCAAGCCAATCAGCTTATATACTAAAAACAGGAATTTTTATGCTAGTTATTTCTTTAATTGGTGGCATTGCCTCTATCTTTGCAACATTACTCTCAACTAGAATAGGTGCAGCCTTTGCTAGAAATCTACGAACTGAAGTATTTACTAAGATTGAGAGTTTTACAAATGAAGAGTTTGATAAATTCTCCACTGCGTCTCTAATAACTAGAAGCACAAATGATATTATTCAAATCCAACAACTAATTATCATTGGAATTAGAATGTTATGTTATGCCCCTATTATGGCAATAGGCGGTATAATTATGGCAATTAACACCTCTACCTCTATGGTTTGGGTTATAGGTCTTGCTATAGGTTGTATGGCAGTTACAATTATCTTTGTAATGAGCATAGCCATTCCAAGGTTTAAAATCATGCAAAAACTAATTGACAGAATGAATTTAGTTGCAAGAGAGGGATTAAATGGGCTATTAGTTGTAAAGGCTTTCGGAAATGAAGATTTTGAAAAAAATAGAGTAGATATAGCAAATAAAGACCTATCTTCTGTCGGTTTATTTGTAAATAGGTTAATGTCATTTTTGTTCCCCGTAATTATGTTGATCATGAATGGAACAACAGTTTTAGTCATATGGGTAGGCGCTGACTATGTGTCACAATCAACACTCCAAGTTGGAGATATGATAGCCTTTATGCAATATTCAATGCAAGTCATTATGAGTTTCCTAATGCTAGCAATGGTATTTATGTTTATACCAAGAGCTTCTGTTTCTGCAGAAAGAATCATGGAAGTCTTGAATACTGATCCTACAATAAAAGATCCTACTCACCCTTTGCAAATATCTAAAGAAGATGTAGCTACAGTAGAGTTTAAAAATGTATATTTTAAATATCATGGAGCAGAAAATTATGCGTTAGAAAATATTTCTTTTAAAGCGTTACCAGGAAAGGTCACTGCCTTTATAGGTTCTACAGGTTCTGGAAAATCTACTATTGTTAACTTAATTCCTAGATTTTATGATTGTGATAAAGGAGAAGTATTAGTTGATGGAGTAAATGTAAAGGCTCTTACTCAAAAGGAACTTCGTTCCCACATTGGTTTAGTTCCCCAAAAAAATGTATTGCTAAGCGGAACAATTAGTTCCAATTTGCAATATGGCAAAGAACTTACCTCTGAAGAGCTAGAAGAAATTTCAAAAGTATCTCAGTCTTTTGACTTTATTTTTGAAAAAGAAAAAGGCTATCAAGAAGAAATTTCTCAAGGCGGGACTAATGTGTCAGGGGGACAAAGACAACGACTAGCCATAGGCAGAGCTCTAGCAAAGGACAGTGATATTTATATATTTGATGATAGCTTTTCAGCACTAGACTTTAAGACAGATGCAAAGTTAAGGTCTGATTTAAAAGAATATCTGAATAATGAAACCGTAATAATTATTGCACAAAGAATAAATACTATTATGGACGCAGACGAAATATTAGTAATAGACGAAGGAAAAATTGTTGGACAAGGTACTCACAAAGAGTTATTAAAAACTTGCCAAGAATATTTAGAGATAGCCTTATCTCAACTTTCAGAAGAGGAGGTAAGACAAAGTGAGCAAGAATAGTACAGGAAACAATACAGAAACAAAAAAAAGGCCAGGCGCTAGAAGCGGAGGACCTGCTATCCATACAACTGACAAGGCTAAAGATTTTAAAGGTTCTATGAAAATGCTCTTGTCCTATATTGCCAACCATAAAGTAGGCTTGCTGCTAATATTCTTATTTGCATTAGGCTCTACCGTATTTGCAATTGTAGGCCCACGAATTCTTGGAATGGCCACCACAGAGGTTTTTGATGGATTAATGGCAAAGGTCCAGGGCATTGGAGATATTGACTTTACTGCCATTGGAAAAATCCTTGGCCTGCTAATCTCCCTGTATGTTATAAGTTCAGTTTTAATGCTAATACAAGGATTAATTTCTTCTAAAGTTTCAATAAAAGTAACATATAAACTAAGAAATGAAATTGAAGAAAAAATACATAAGCTACCAATATCCTATTTCGATAAAACCACAACAGGAGATGTTCTCTCTAGGATGACCAATGATGTGGATGTTATAAATCAAATTCTCAGCCAAGGCTTGACTCAAATCATTAGTTCTGTTGCAACTATTATAGGAATAAGTGTAATGATGTTTACCATAAGTTGGCAGATGACTTTGATTGCACTTTTCACCCTTCCTTTATCTGGAATAGTAGTAGCATTTATAGTAAAAAAATCGCAAAAACACTTTGATAGCCAACAAACCTACATTGGAAAAGTTAATGGGCAAGTAGAAGAAAATTATGGTGCTCATACAGTAATTAAAGCTTTTAATGGCGAAGAAAAGGCAATAGCTAATTTCAAGAAAGATAACGACGCCTTATACGAATCAGCTTGGAAAGCTAATTTCCTTTCTGGATTAATGATGCCTACCCTAATATTTATTGGAAATTTAGGTTATGTAGTTATCTGTATTGTAGGAGGTTATTTTGTATCAAGTGGACTAATTAATATTGGAGATATTCAAGCTTTTATCCAATATACTCGGCAATTTAGCCAGCCTATGTCTCAGGTATCGCAAATATCTGCGACTTTACAACAAACAGCAGCAGCATCTGAAAGAATCTTCGGATTCTTAAAGGAAAAAGAAGAACCAAAAGACTCAGCAAATGCTTTATCCATAGAAGTAAACCAAAACGATACGGTTGGAATACCTGTTACTGGAACAGTTGATTTTGAAAATGTAAGTTTCGGTTATACTGAAGACAAAATAATAGTCAATAACTTTTCCGCCCATGTTAAGCCAGGGCAAAAAGTTGCAATAGTCGGCCCAACAGGTGCAGGGAAAACAACTATGGTTAAACTCTTGATGAGATTTTATGATGTGAATTCAGGCTCAATTAAACTAGATGGCTATGATATAAGAGATTTTAAGCGAGATGAACTTCGCTCTGCCTTTGGTATGGTTCTTCAAGACACTTGGTTATATAATGCCAGCATTCTAGATAATATAAAGTATGGAAAACTTGATGCTAGCGATAATGAAATTAAAGCTGCTGCAAAGGCAGCACAGGTAGACAAATTTGTTTCATCCCTACCTGGGGAATATAATATGATATTAAATGAAGATGCTAGCAATATGTCCCAAGGACAAAAACAGCTCATTACTATAGCAAGGGCAATCCTTGCTGATCCGAAAATCTTAATTTTAGATGAAGCCACAAGTTCTGTAGATACTAGAACCGAAGTGTTAATTCAAAAAGCTATGGATAATCTTATGGAAGGTAGGACAAGCTTCATAATAGCCCATAGACTTTCTACAATTAAGAACGCAGATACTATTTTAGTAATGGACAAAGGAGATATAATTGAACAAGGAAGTCACCAAGAATTGCTTAAACTAAACGGCTTCTACGCAAAGCTTTACCGAAGTCAGTTTGAATAAGCAGGCTATTAAGAACTCTAAGACCTATGTAAATAAACAAACTCCACTAACTAATCATGTTGGTGGAGTTTATTCTTAATCTTTGAATCTAATATAAAATCGCTTGCTATCGCGCAGTATTTTTTTATCCCATTCTATATTCTAGATTTTCATATATCACTTTAGAGCCTATCTGAATTTCATCAGGTAAAAAGAAAATCGCAACCTTCGTTTCTCCTTTTTCACTTAATAAAATTCCATAATCCCCTGATATGTCTTTAACTATATAGTCAATTTTTTCAAACATTTTCCATTCCTATTCTTAATGTAACAAACAACTTCCACAAGCTTATCCTTTTTCAAATCAGCTCTGCTTTTCTCCATGTTTTCAAGAATTAGTAATTTAATTTCAATAGACTTAATAAAAATTGATGGTTTCAGAAAAGGAGCCTATAAAAACTCCTTTTTCATTATATTCTTTATGTCTTACTTTGTATAATTATCAAAATATCCTTGTATAAATATTATTGGGGTTCCCTTATCACCGCTTCCTGAAGTCAAATCACAAAGAGACCCTATTAAATCAGTCAATCTTCTTGGTGTCGTTCCTTGAGCCACCATGTTTCCTGTTAAGTCAGAATCTTTTTCTTCAATGTACTTAGAAATTGCTGCTTTTAGCTCTTCTCCACTTAAGTCCGCAAAATTATTATCTGCTAGATATTTTATTTTCACTTCATTCGGAAGGCCTTCTAAGCCTTTTGTGTATCCTGGAGATACTACTGGATCAGCAAGTTCCCAAATTTTCCCTACAGGGTCTTTAAACGCTCCATCCCCATATACCATAACTTCTACATCTTTCCCTGTTGCTTCTTTAATACTTTGTTGGATGCTCTCACAAAGAGGAGTACAATCATTTGGGAATAATTTTACTGTATCTTCAGTTGCTTTATTAGAGCCTAGAATCCCATACTTTGTATTAAAGCCACTACCTTCAACACTGTCCTTTAATATGTCATCCATACCGATGGCAATCTTCGCTCCACCTTCTTTAAGTAACCTCTTACTTCTTTCTCTAGTATGCGTGTCACAAGTTATCACTGTATCCGTATACTCTAAAATTGCTTTTGGATTATTAGCAAAAATAACTTCAACCTCTGCACCTTCTTCTTCTATTAATGACTTATAATATTCTACATAATCAACACCTGTAAACGGATGCTTTGGATGTCCAAACTTTTCAACAAACTCTTTGTAAGTTAGCACATCACTATATGGGTTAACTCCTTTTTCATCAATAAGGTCGAAATCAATAATATGATTTCCTACTTCATCACTTGGGTAAGAAAACATTAATGTTATTTTCTTTGCCCCGCGAGCAATACCTTTTAGACAAATTGCGAATCTATTTCTACTTAAAATCGGAAATATAACTCCTACATTTTCTCCACCCAATTTGTTTTTAATGTCAATGCCAATTTGATCAATTGTGCCATAATTGCCCTGAGTTCTCGCAACAACTGCTTCTGTAATTGCAATTACATCCTTATCACCAATAGTGAACTCTCCAGCCTTTTCAGCTCCTAAAATCACATCTGTTACAATTTTTTCAATGTCGTCTCCCTCTCTAACAATTGGAGCTCTCATTCCACGTACAACAGTACCTACTCTTCTTTCCATAATTATGTTCTCCTTTAGTTCATCAACATCAGCAACAAAAAACTATTCTACTTTATTTCGCTTCATTTTGCAAGTGCTTTTTGATTTTTTATTTTGATTTTTCATACATTTACCCATTTTTTAAAATGAATGCAGCTATTTTCCCACACAGCTTATCCGGATGCAATTTTTGAAATACTTCTATTTAACAAAAAAATATTCATAGAAATTTATGCTTACATTTCTTTTCCTATTTTTTGTAATTTTCTATATAATATCTACCTTTGCTTCTTGTTTTTTTACCATATTCTATTGATTTTTGCGGGCATCTACTTATGCAAGCCATACACTGATAACATTTTTCTTCCCATTGAGGGAATTTTTTTGGTATGGAAATAGTTTTAGCAGGACATACAAATTGGCATAATCCACAAGAAATGCATTTAGAGGTTGCGTAAAAAGGTTTCGTGCTTCTTGCGAATTTATTAAATCCCATATTTACAATACTTGATTTTATCCTAGGAAGTGAGCCTTCCCTTACTCTATACGTAGGTATTTTCTCTTTTATCTCTCTAAAAACCTTTTCTATTTCCTTATCACAATTAGTTAGTTTTTCTAAAATCACTTTTTCTTCTTCTATGTCTCCACCAATAATGTAATTTGATGGCATAAGAATAGTATAAGCACTTTGACCAGAAACCCCTTTTAAGGCTTTCTTTACAGCAAGTCCTGAGCTCATCCCACAGCTACATACAACAAACTTAAATGCTTTTGATTCTGGCAACTTTTTTATAAAATTCTCAACTGGTTCAGGTAGTCCCCATGCATAAATGGGACAGACTATACCAAAATATTCTCCCTCGATTATTTCTTTTTTAATATTTTCTGTTAACTCATCTCTACTTATATCTAGTGCTTTGATGTTTAACATTTCAGCAAGGTTCTCCGCAATATACTTAGAGTTACCTGTTCCACTAAAATAACAAATCATATTCTCCTCCTAAAATTCATGTGCTTTTAATTTGGAATTTATTATGAATCCACTTTAATTACTAATAAGATTTCACTTTGGTGGTATTATTCAGGGCAACTTTTAGCTTTCGCCTTTGCCACTCAAATTCCAAACAAATACTCCTTCAGATTAGTTTAAACTTCATTTGACATAAATTGTCTACTTTTACATTATACTATAAAATAAATTTTTTAATCATAAATGCTTAAATTTACATTCATTATGGTATACTAATGTTGAAAATAGTATGAAAGGAGAAGGTTTGTTTCGTAAAAAAAATAATCATACGAAATAACCTGGTAATAGTATGAAAACATTCTATATTGTAGACGCATTTGCTACAGAGCCCTTCGGAGGTAACCCTGCTGGTGTGGTAATATTGAATAAAGAAGATGACTTCCCCTCTGATATTATTATGACAAAAACAGCAGCGGAACTTAGATATTCTGAAACGGCTTTTGTGAAGCCGCTGTCCAATAATGAGTTTAATATTAGATACTTCACCCCTAATTCTGAAGTGGATCTTTGCGGTCATGCTACTATTGGATCATTTTCAGCCTTGGAAGATGCAGGTCTAGTTGAAAAAGGGGAAATTTATAAAATCCAAACTCTAGCTGGCATTATTGAAGTACAGGTTACTGCAAAATCAATACTAATGGACATGGCAAAACCAGAGGAGCTGTCTATCATCACAGAAACCCGTGCCTTAAAAGAGTTATATAATGCAATGGGAATTACCTATGATTCAAGTTCGGAACTTTTACCTTCTATAGTTTCTACTGGCCTTCCTGATATTATTTTACCAGTTAAAAACGATGTAACTTTATCAAGCATTTCTCCTGATTTTATAAAACTAACAGAACTTTCAAAAAAATATAATGTCACTGGAGTTCATGCTTTTACAATGTCATCCGAAGAGCATATTACAGCATACTGCAGAAATTTTGCACCTTTATACGAAATAGACGAAGAGGCTGCAACTGGAACAGCTAATGGCGCCTTAACATACTATTTATATAAAAATAAGTTGCTTCCTGCCAGCGGTGTTTCTGCTTTTCTGCAAGGAAGAGAAATGCAAAGGTCTTCTTTGATTTCTACCATTTTAACTGAATATGACAGTGAAGTCAAAATTCGAGTAGGCGGTAGTAGTACTATTCTAGCAAAGGGATCAATCTATATTTAGGTGCAGGATAAGTCAAAAAAAGACTATATTGACAGTTCTATTATCTGTATCTTTAATAATAAATGTTGACTTGATTTTTAATGTGGATTTGAATAAAAATACCACTATAATACTAAAGCCTTGCAATTGCAAGGCTTTTTAAACGTATAATTATTTTAAAACAATCCATTTTATCTATAGACGTCTTAACTTATCTCTTTCTTCTCATTCCGCCGTGCTTAACATTCAGTCTAGATACAGCTTTA
>CAYJGT010000038.1:0-14568 GCA_964370035.1 uncultured Oscillospiraceae bacterium | reverse complement strand
AAAAAATTTAATTAAAATATCAACCTACACTTCTGCTACTTTTTTTGTAGGTTGCATCGATATCACAAGGTATATACTCTTTAAACAAAGCCAAAAAATCTATTTCTTGGCATAGATTAAAATAAAAACAACTCATGCCTTCAACTGTTCTCTTGTCCGAAGGAGCAGATTCAAGTGAACCATCTTCATTATATTTATACCATTCAATCTCAAATGCTCCTCGAAAAGTAACTTGTTGTGTTATTTCATTCCACTTAATTCCGCTTATATCTTTGTAATATATTTTATTGAATTCTTTCCTTGACAAATTTTTAGAATAATAATGTTTTACTTTTAATATTACTAAATGATCATCAAAAAACCAAATCTCCATGGGTGCTGCTTTCATTTGTTTTTTACCGCCAAAAAACACGCTAATAGCAAGGCCACCTAGCATTATCAATGCGAACGGATTTATTTCCAAGAATAAATTTTCACCAAACACAAGAGTGCCTAAGCACAGAACTCCTATAATTACACATACAATTATTTTTAAAGCTTTATTTAATCCTTGGCTACTTGCCTTTGTTGGTATTGCTTCATCAAAAGTTACTACATGCTTTGCATTTTCTTTTATTAAATTCATAATTCTCCCCTTATTATTTCTGCAATCTTAAGCCCGTCAACTGCAGCTGATGTTATTCCTCCTGCAGCCCCTGCCCCTTCTCCTGCAGGATATATCCCCCTAATGTTTGACTCTTTATTTTCATCTCTAAAGACTCTTACAGGTGAAGAACTTCTACTTTCAATTCCAAGGAAGACTGTATCTTCACTATCAAATCCCTCTATTTTTTTTCCAAACTCAGGCATAGCTTCTCTTATGCCTTCAATTACAAATCCAGGAAGCGCTTCTAAGAATATATTTTTCTTTTTAACTTCTCCCCAAGTAGCCTTTAATGGTCTGTAGTTTTCTCCACCAATTTCAAATGCTTTTTTTTCAAATCTATTTCTATAAGCAAGGCCTGCTAGAGGGTGTTCGCTTCCAAAATCCTCAACCCTTACATCTACTAAGACTGCACTGTTTGCAAAGGGGCTATTCCTCTTGCTATTACTCATACCATTTGTAACTACTTCTCCTTCAGAGCTTGAAGCCATAATCACCTCTCCCCCAGGGCACATACAAAAAGTGTAGACTCCCCTCCCATTCTTTCCTTTATGAGAAAGCTTATATTCAGCTGCGCCTAGTTTTTCCGCTAATTTCTCATCTCCGTATTGAGATTTATCAATTAGTTTTTGTTTATGCACTACTCTAAGGCCCATAGAAAAAGGCTTTTGTCCCATTTTTATTCCTGCCTTATCCATCATCTCATATGAATCCACAGCGCTTTGACCTGAAGCTATAATCAAATGATTGGTTTTGAGACTATGTAATTCTCCTCTATATTCGTATTCAACTCCAACTACTTTTTCTTTTTCTACCAAAACCTTAGTAGCCTTTGTCTCAAACCTAACCTGCCCTCCTAGATTTATAATTTTTTCTCTAATATTCTTAACAACTTTAATCAAAACATCCGTACCTACATGCGGTTTTTGTTTATACAAAATTTCTTTACTGGCACCTGCTTCATAAAATTCATTTAATACTATCTGTATTCTCTTATCTTTTATTCCTGTAGTCAGCTTTCCATCGGAAAAGGTTCCTGCTCCACCTTCTCCAAATTGAACATTTGATTCTGTGTTTAATATGCCTTTTTCAAAAAAGCCTTTCACATCTTTAGCTCTTTCTTCTACCTTCTTGCCTCTTTCAAGGACAATAGGCTTTAACCCCATTTCAGCCAAAGCTAGGGCTGCAAACATACCTGCTGGCCCAAAGCCAATAATAATTGGCCTTTCTTCTTCTCTTACATGGCTTACCTTGTTATCGCTGTAAACTATCTTTTCCTTATTTGCTAAAGGCAACTTTAATTTACTATTAGTTTCAAAGTCAACGGTATAAATCAGCTTAATATCAGGCTTTTTTCTAGCATCAATAGATTCTTTTACAATTTCCCAATTTGAAATATCTACCCACTTACCTTTTTTCTCTTTTATTTTATCTGGAATTACATCCTTGCTCTCATTTAGATTTAGCTTTATTTCACTAATTCTATATATATTACTTTCCAAAATTTTCACCTACTCTTAACCCCGTCTCCCATGCTATTTGCAGGTTATATCCACCGCAATATCCTTGCAAGTCTAAAACCTCACCTACAAAGAATAGATTATCAACTATCTTTGATTCCATGGTACTCAAATTAACATCCTTTAAATCCACACCACCACGGCTAACTTGTGCATCTTTCCAACCCTTAAGCCCTTTAATCGGAAATTCAATATTCTTTATAGATATTGCAAGTTTTTCAATATCCTCATTCTTCAAATCTGCTGCCAAACTCTCTGGGTTTAACCTGCTATTTTCCAATATCACTAGCCCCAGCTTATCATCTACAATAGATAAGAGTAATTGGCTAGCAGTAAATCCTTCTATGTTCTTTCTGCTTTCTAACAGCTTAACAACTTCTTTATGACTTAATCTAGGAAGAGAGTCTATATGCGCTACTAACTTAGAAGTGTCCTTCTTTACATGATGACTTCCATTAAAGGCTACAATTCCAGAAATTCCATGGTTAATAAATTGGACCTGCCCCTCTTCAGAGAAAATAGTTGATTTTTCTTCTATAATGCTTAGTTTACAATTTACACGAACACCTTTTAGACCTTCAAAATCACCAACACATTCTATTGGTGTTAGGGCTGGTGCAAGTGGCGTAACACTATGTCCTAGTTCTTTTGCAAACCTATAACCATCTCCAATAGTTCCATGAATAGGTGCTGCCTTTCCACCAGTTGCTATTATTAGAGATTTGCATTTAATAATATTCTTTTTTTCTCTTTTTTTATCCACAGAAAAAATATGAAAACCATCATCTTTTTTCTCGATTTTTTCTGCATTAATTTCTCTATATACTTTAATGTTTCTAAAGGCTATTTGATTTTCAAGAACTGCGACTACATCTTTTGCCTTTTCTGAGTTAGGATATATTCTTCCTCCTTCTTCTTCCACCGTTAGTAATCCAATAGAATTAAAGAAGGCAACAGTTTCTTTTGCTTCTTCACAATTACTATTTGTCAAGTTGCACCTACCGTTGCCTGTTGCATATATCTTTTTCCCAAGTAAATCATTCTTTTCAATTATAGCTATATTTACATTATCATTTTTAGCTGAAATTGAAATTGCAGTAACTAGTCCTGAAGCTCCGCCTCCAACTATAACTACATCAAACATTTTTCACTCCACTTCTTAATTTCCTTCATCTCCGGTTGAAATTTCATCAGAAACTTTCTTTTTGCTGTGAGGGCTATTGATTCCCAGTTCTACCGCAGCTATTCCCTGAACTATTAGAAGCATTCCAATAAGTTCTGTTTGGGATGCTAGGTTTAGTAATGGATTGAAAAAAACAAGGCCTCCAACCACTGTTAATAGCAGTCCTATTCCTAAAGCCGCAAAAAAGTTTGTTTTCTTTTCGCTTAAATCAATATTAGTAGAAGCTACAACTCTTTGTACTCCTGAATAAATTACCCACATAGCTAACATATATGGCATTACTATTTCTGCAGTGACCAAATTTCCTAAGAGTACTGCTCCTATTAAAATAGCTACAATACTATCAACTAAAACCCAGTTATGTTTTATTCTTGTTCTATACCTTGAACCAACAAAATACCCAATCAACATTACAATACCTAATAAAATAATTGTAATTCCAATAACAAAAGCAATTGACGCTACTGTGCTTCCAGTATTTGCAATTGTAAAAATGCCTGCTAAGACTACAAGCAATCCTGTAAATAGGGTTATAATTCCCATTAACTAACTTCCTCCTTCATTTCCTCTGGCGGAACAAAAGTTATTTCGGCAACATTCCCTACTCTTTGTTGAAATGCCTCAACAAGCCCAACTTCTTTCTCAACTTTACCTGAGGTTCCCATAATTATATGCTTAATTTTATTTTTGTGTACCAAAGTAACTAAAGCTTCCAAAACATTATTCGCTCTTATTACTGTTAGATTGGCACCTATCTCCTGAGCCTTGTCATACAAATAATCTAAAGCTTCTATTTCTGTTTCACTATTCAAAAAACTAGTTTTCTTTGAAGCAACATGAATAATATATAATTCTGCCTTCCCAATAGCTAGTTTCCTTAAGCCTTCTAATATTAATCTATCACATGACTTTTGTTGTGTAACACACACCATTACATTCATTGTTTTTCCTCCTTAGTAATATAACATATATATTATACCTTATTTTGCCATAATTTTCTAGTAAAAAATCACTTCACCTGTTTATAGAAAAATAACCGTATGCTATAATTATTGTATGAATAAAGTAATTTTACACTGTGATATGAATTCATTTTACGCCTCTGTCGAGCTTTTGGAACACCCTGATTTAGTCCATGAGCCGGTTGCTGTATGCGGAAATCCAAAGAACAGGCATGGAATAATATTGGCAAAAAATGAAGTTGCAAAAAAATATAAAATAGCTACGGGCGAAACTCTTTGGCAGGCAAAGAAAAAATGTCCTAACTTAAAAACTTTAAAGCCGCACATGTATAAATACAAGGAAATGTCCAAGTCCATCAACTTAATTTTTGAAAGGTATACAGACCTTTTAGAACCTTTTAGTATTGATGAGTCCTGGTTAGATGTAACAAACAGCATTTCTTTATTTTCTCAAGATAATGAAATCAAAGAAATCCTCACTGGCCGCAAAGAGTTTAAACTTATAAAAAAGCTCAATTTAAAAGAACCTCTTTTATTTGAAGAAAAGCTAATTGTCGGAACTGCAATTGCAGACCACATTAGAAAAACTGTTTATTCTGAATTAGGTCTTACCCTTTCCATAGGCGTATCCTACAATAAGGTTTTTGCAAAAATGGGTAGTGAGTATAAAAAGCCTAACGCTACCACTCTAATCTCTCCAAGTAATTTTAAAGGTATCCTTTGGACCTTACCTGTAAACGAATTGTTTTTTGTTGGAAGAAAAACTGCAGAAAATTTAAATAAAATTGGAATTACAAAGATTGGAGAATTAGCTAAACTAGAACTCTCTTTTCTAGAGAAAAATTTTGGCAAAGCAGGAGCTCAGCTATATGAATATGCAAATGGATTAGACAATAGTCCTGTTTCTCATTTATTAGAGAAACGAAAAATAGGAACAATTGGTAATGGGATGACATTTACAAGAAATCTTCTTGGTGAGGAAGATATAAAAATGGCCTTGCTAGGACTTTCAGATCAAGTCTGCGCAAGACTAAGGAAGCAACAATTAAAGGCCTTGGGCGTAAAAGTAGATATTAAAAACCCTAGTTTCATAACTATTGCTAGGCAAAAGCAATTAACAAATAGTTCTAACTCTCAAGAAGATATTTATCAGGCTGCCTTTCAGTTAATCCTTACGAATTGGGACCTCAGCAAACCTATTCGGCTAATAACCCTTACTGCAATAAATCTTATTGATGAAAATACTAACGAACAACTAAGCTTTTGGGATGAGGATAACGAAAAGAAAGAAAAAAAAGAGTCTGTAAATAAGACCTTAGACTCTATCAGAACTAAATTTGGGGATACTGCCCTTACCTTTGGTAGTCTAATCAACAATGATATCGGAATTTCAGGCAAACACCATATTGATAAAGACGAAGATTAATCAGAATTTTTCTTTCATAGGGATGCAGTAAATATTCTATAACTACACAGATCCCTGCAAACTCTACGCTTCAGAGTTTACAGGGGCCTTAAACCAGTTATTATTTTGACAACATATCCATTATTGCCAACTTATCTAAATCTGCTTCTTTAGTAATAGCAGAAGCTGCTTCTAGTTCCATCGTAATAATTTGATTTCCACAAATACCTACTGCTAAAGAACCCTGTTCTTTTTCAATTGACTTAATAGCTCTTATTGCCATTAAACTCCCTCTTAACCTATCTTCTGCAGTTGGTGAACCCCCTCTTTGAAGGTAAGAAAGTACAATGGTGTTAGTTTTTTGGCCTACCTTTTCCAATATAGCTTTTTCAATTTCTCCATTGGGCGCAGTTACTCCCTCCGCTTTAATAATAAAACTATGGGTTTTCCCTCTATCTTTTCCTTCTTTTAACTTTGCACATATCACATTTAAATCTACTGGAATTTCAGGAATTAAAATTGCATCTGCCCCGCCTGCAAGTCCAGCATAAAGGGCTAAATCACCACATCTTCTTCCCATAACTTCTACAAGAGTTGCCCTACCGTGAGAAGATGCCGTGTCTCTAATATTTGAAATTCCTGATAAAACAGTGTTAATTGCAGTATCAAATCCAATAGTATAGTCTGTATATCCCATATCATTATCAATTGTGCCAGGCAGAACTATGCAGGTAACACCTTTTTTACTAAGTTCTATGGCACCTTTCATAGACCCTTCTCCGCCTATTACTACCAAGGCATCAATTTGGGATTTACTAAGGTTTTCAACAGCTTGATTTTGGCCTTCTTCAGTTCTAAACCTATCACTTCTTGAAGTCTTTAGAATAGTTCCTCCTTTATGAAGAATTCCCCCTACTGATCGTAAATCCATCTGACTAAAATCTCCATCAATCAGCCCTTCATAACCTCTGTTAATTCCAATCATTTCGAAATTTTCATAATCTCCTGCACGTACTAAAGCTCTAATTGTAGCATTCATTCCTGGTGAATCTCCACCACTAGTTAAAATTCCTACTCTTTTCATAGCATCGCCTTTCTAGATTAACTATCTTTTTTAAAACATAAAATTATAAAGTAAATATATTAGCCTCTCAAATCCTATCCTTCTTCTTCCTCTACTTTTATATTAGCCTCGCCTAGTAGGTTTCGTACCTTTTCTAAAAACTCATTTGTAGGATTTACATTCATTTCGTTTTTAGCTTTTAGGGCTTTTTTATTAGGTAAATAAATAATTACTTGAGACTGCCCCTTATGTTCTTGCATAATTCTACTTACTTCTTCAAAATTTTCTTCATTATCAATCCTGATTTTCACTAAAGTTGATACATCTTTTTTATAATTTGAATTCTTTGTTTTATCATTGGCTTTCGCCTTATTCTCCAAACCACTTTGAATGTTTTTTGCTTTAAATTTATTTAAATCTATTTCATCAAAATCACCAATATTATTAGCAAGCACTTTTGGCGCCTCATCTTCTTTCATGCTTACCGTTCCCGATATAATCACCACACTGTCTTCTTTAAGTAAGCTTTGATATTGCTCATAAGTTCTATAAAAAACGATTACCTCTATAATCCCTGTAAGGTCTTCTAATTCTAAGAAGGCCATTGTTTTATTATTTTTTGTGATTATAGTTCTTATTTTATTAATTATTCCTACAACAACAACATTTTCTCCATCATTGTGCTTGCCTTCTAATTGGTTACTAATAGAATTTTCATCAGATATAGCTTCTTCCTCATCAAAATTATCCATTATGTCTTCCGCAAATAAGGTCGCATACTTACTTATTTCTTCTTTGTATTTATCTAAAGGGTGGGCAGTAATATAGATTCCTGTCATTTCTTTTTCCATCAACCCTAAAACTTGATCTGAAAAAGGAGAGATTTCTGGCATATTAACACTGGCAGAAGCTTCTTCCATAATGTCTTTATTTGTTTGAAACATAGATATTTGGCCTGCTACATTTCTTTTATTTAAATTTTGAGCCGATTCTAAAAGCTTTTCATAAACCACAAGACTTTGAGCTCTATTAGGATTTAGTGAGTCTAAAGCGCCTGCTTTTATTAAACTTTCTAGGCTTTTCTTATTTATAGTTTTAGTGTCCAGCTTACTAATAAACTGGGCAATATCTTTCGCCCCTCCTTCTTTTTCTCTTTTTTCTATTAAAGAAATTATACTGTTTTCCCCTACACTTTTAATTCCTTTAAGGCCAAATCGAATTTTCCCATCTTTTACTATAAATCCAAGCTCACTCTCATTAATATCTGGAGGTAGAACTTCTAACCCCATTTCTTTTGCATTTCGAATGTACATAGCAACCTTTTCAGGTCTGCCCATTACACTTGTCATTAAGGCCGCCATAAATTCACATTGATAATGGGTTTTTAGATATGCGGTTTGATATCCAATTACAGCATATGCCGCAGCATGAGATTTATTAAATGCATACTCAGCAAATGATACCATATTATTAAAAATTTCTTCTGCAATATGTTCAGGTATTCCCCTTTTAACACAGCCATCCACACCTTCTTCTGGAAGCCCAAAGATAAAATTATGTTTCTCCTGAAGCATCACGTCCATCTTTTTCTTTCCCATTGCTCTTCTCATTAAATCTGAACGGCCAAAAGAATAACCCGCAAGTTCTCTTACGATTTGCATAACTTGCTCTTGATACACTATGCATCCATAGGTAACTTCTAAAATTGGCTTAAGGCTTTCGTGTAGGTATTCTATCCCCTTTGGATTTTTTTTGTTCTCTATATACATAGGAATATAATCCATCGGCCCTGGTCGGTATAAGGAAATCCCAGCAATAATATCCTCTATACATGTAGGTTTTAAATTCTTCATAAATTGAGTCATTCCCTGACTCTCTAATTGAAATATTCCTTGGGTATTACCATCCGCGATAGTTTTATATGTTTCCGCATCTTCTAATTTAATATCTTCTAAGTTAATTTTAATTCCTTGCGATTTTTCAACTAGTTCAATAGTATTTCTAATGATAGTTAAGTTTCTTAGCCCTAAAAAATCCATTTTTAGAAGGCCTAATTCTTCAATTGTACTCATAGTAAACTGAGTAGCAGTGCCTTTTCCGCCATTATAAAGAGGTACATACTCACCAATTGGTTCTTTAGAGATTACTACTCCAGCTGCATGTGTTGAGGAATTTTTCGGAATACCTTCAAGGGCTAATGCAAAATCAATCATTCTCCTAGCATTTTCTTCAGAATCATATTTTTTCTTAAGTTCAGGACTCATGGCCAAAGCTTTTCCTAATGTCATTCCAGGTGCCTCAGGAACAGACTTTGCAACTGCATCAACCTCCGCATAACTGATATTTAAGGCACGACCTACATCCCTAATTCCGGCCCTTGCCGCAAGAGTTCCAAAGGTGATTATTAAGGCAACCTTATCTTCCCCATATTTATTTTTAACATACTCAATTACTTCCTGCCTTCTTTCAATACAAAAATCAATATCAATATCTGGCATACTTACCCTTTCAGGGTTTAAGAATCTTTCGAAAATTAAATTATACTCTATCGGATCAATGTCAGTTATTTTTAAAACATAAGATACAATGCTTCCTGCCGCTGAGCCTCTTCCTGTGCCTACCATTATTCCGTTTCTTTTTGCGTAATCTATAAAGTCCCATACAACCAAAAAGTATTCTACATATCCCATTTTTTCAATTACTGAAAGTTCCATTTCAAGTCTTTGAATTAAAAAATTTTTCTTTTCGTCTGAAAGTTTTTTATTTATAAAATATCTTTCTTCAAGGCCTTCATTGCAGAGTTTTCTTAAATACTCCCCATTAGTATACCCTTCCGGACTATCAAAGTCAGGCAAATGAAGGGAATCGAAATCAATCTCAACATTGCATCTCTCAGCAATAATCGCCGTGTTATCACAGGCTTCCGGAACATTAAGAAAGAGCATTCTCATCTCATCTTCTGATTTCATATAAAATTCATCGGTTGAAAATCTCATTCTATCTTCATCATCTATAGTTTTTGCAGTTTGAATACATAATAGAACATCATGAGCCTCTGCATCTTCTTTTTTTACATAATGAACATCATTAGTTGCAACTAATCCAATTCCTAGTTCCCTACTAAGCTTAATTAATTCTGGATTTGTAATGGCTTGTTCCTCTAGCCCATGGTCTTGGATTTCAATAAAAAAGTTTTCTTTACCAAAAATTTCCATCATATCCAAAGCTTCTTTTTTAGCCCCTTCATAATCCCCATAAATTAATTTAGATGTAACATCACCTGCTAAGCAGGCCGAAAGCGCTATAATTCCTTCACTGTTTTCTTTAAGTAGGCCCTTGTCAACTCTAGGTTTATAATAAAACCCCTCCAAAAATCCAGAAGAAACTATTTTCATCAAATTTTTATACCCTATATTATTATATGCAAGCAATACAAGATGACCCTGTGAGCCGTCTCTAGAAGGATCCTTTGAAAACCTATCCCTTCTCGCTGTATATACTTCACAACCTAAAATTGGTTTGATGCCTTGTTTCTTACATTCTTTATAGAAATTAATTACGCCAAACATATTCCCATGGTCTGTAATAGCAACAGATGTCATCTCTAGTTCCTTTGCTCTAGAAACAACATCATTTATTCTTGCGGCACCATCTAGCAAACTATATTCTGAATGGAGATGTAAATGTGTAAATGCCATAAATTTTCCCCTTTATTTTTTCTGTGCAAGTTTTGAAATTTCTTCAAATTTATTCATTATGTGTTCATACCCAGATCTTTTATGAGGTAACAAACATTGACTGCAGTCCTTAACTCCATTATCCAAAAACTTAGGGTTACCTCCACACTTCTCTCCTAAAGCATAAAGAGGACAATAGCAAAATAAACAATTGAAATCATCTTTCCATTCCACATCATGACACGGAAACCATTCACATTTTTTGTGAGAAAAAAATTTATAGTTTTCAGAATTTACCTCTAATTTTATTTTTTCCATTTTAACCTCTTTTTCTATCGTTATATAAAGCAAATGCCCAGTAAACAATAGTCATTAACACAAACAATACAATATAAGCAGTTGGTGCTGTTATTTGCAGTACTACTCTAGCAACAAATACTCCTCCTAGTAAAAAAATCCAATATGCAATCATTTTGCCTATAAGTGTTTTACCCATTAGCTTTCCTCCTATTTCTTTAGACATTTTTATAACTTTGTATTATACCAACTTGAAAATCAAACTACATAAATTTTCAAAACACATAATTGAAACTAATCATCTAAATCCCAATTTATTGTTCTTCCATTTTCCTCTAAGAAGTACTTTGCCTTAGTGAAATATTTTCCTCCAAAAAATCCTTTATACGCGGATAATGGGCTTGGGTGCAGTCCTTTTAAAACTAAATGTCCTTTGTTCTTTATTAATTTTTCCTTTTCTATTGCTTTAGACCCCCAAAGAATAAATACAATAGGCTCTTCTCTGTCATTCAATATTTCAATTACTTTATCTGTAAATCTTTCCCATCCTGCTCCTTTATGTGAATTAGGCTCTCCTTCTCTTACCGTTAGGACACTATTTAATAAAAACACTCCATTCTTGGCCCATTTGCTCAGACAACCGTGATTAGGTTTTTTTACTTTTAAATCTTCACACATTTCTTTGTAAATATTATTTAAAGAAGGGGGTATCTTCACACCATGTTTAACGGAAAAGCTCAGTCCATTTGCTTGCCCAAATTTGTGATAAGGATCCTGCCCCATAATTACTACATTTATATTTTCATAGTCTGCTGCATCAAAGGCGCTGAAAACTTCCTTAATTGGAGGAAATATAGTATTATTCTCATACTCTTCATTAATAAATCTACATAATTCTACATAATAGGGTTTTTTCATTTCTTCTTTTAACAGTTGTTTCCAACTGGCATTTATTATTTCCGTATCCCCTACCTCCTTTAGTTATTATTATATTATTCTACCATTAATTTGTGCTCTTCTCAATATAAATACCATAGAGTCATGGGCTTAGTCTTATAAATTAAATAAACTTCAAAAGTTTATTACTTTTCAGCTATTTAATACTAGTATAATTAAGATATTTCTTTTAGATTTCTTGTAAATTTCATCTAATATTCTTTATTTTCACCTATTTTAGATGTATACTTTAAGTATATTTAAATTTTAAATTCTATTAATTATGAAAGGAACCACTGAATTTTCACTTAAATTCAGGAAAAAACTATGGAAAACAGAATAATAAAGCTATCTAAACTTCTAACCGAATATTCAGTTTCTTTAAAAAGCGGCGAGAAAGTTTTGATAAGCTATGAAGGCAATGAAACAAAACCCCTTATTAGGCAATTAATAAAAGATGTGTATGCTTTAGGTTGCACACCTTTTGTAGAAATTAGAGATTCTCAAATAAGTCGAGAGATTCTACTCGATTGTGATGAGGCTCAAGTCAATTTAATGAACGAATGGCAACTTTCTCAAATGCAAGATATTGATGCATATATTGCAATTAGAGGAGGTGCAAATTCTTCTGAACTTGCAGATGTTCCTAGCGAGAAACTTAACATTTACAGTAAAGGGCTTAGGCCAGTTCTTGACTATAGAGTAAACAAAACTAAGTGGGTAGTTCTTAGGTACCCATCCCCTTCAATGGCGCAAATGGCTGGCACTAGCCAAGAAGCCTTTGAAGATTTTTACTTTAACGTTTGTACATTGGATTATAAAAAAATGAGTATAGCAATGGATTCACTTGTAGAACTAATGAATAAAACCGATAAAGTGAGATTGCTAGGCCCTGGTACAGACTTGACTTTTTCAATAAAAGATATACCTGCTCGTAAATGCGATGGAGAAAGAAACATCCCTGATGGAGAAGTATATACTGCTCCTGTAAGGACTTCTATGAATGGAATCATCTCTTACAACACCCCATCTGAGGAGCAAGGCTTCACTTTTGAGAATATAGTCTTTGAAATTGAAAATGGTAAAATAACTAAGGCAACTGCTAATAATACAGAAAGAATAAACGAATTATTAGATACAGATGAAAGCGCTCGATACTTTGGAGAGTTCGCTATTGGCGTAAATCCATTTATTTTAAACCCTATGAAAGACACCCTATTTGATGAAAAAATAGCAGGAAGTTTTCATTTAACGCCAGGTTCCTCATACGAAGATGCATTTAACGGCAATAAGTCTGCTATACATTGGGATTTAGTAATGATCCAACGACCAGAATTCGGTGGCGGGGAAATTTGGTTTGATGATGTTTTAATTAGAAAAGATGGTTTATTTGTAATTGATGAATTACTTACTTTAAACCCAGAAAATTTAAAATAATTCAATCTTTTTTTACTCATTCGTTAAATAATATGGTATACTGAAATATAAAAGTGTTTAAATTCGTAAAACTATTTAGAAGGAAAGAAATGAATTCAAAGTACAATAACTGGCTATCAAACGCCCCGATTAAAAGAAAATTTTTTCCAACCAGAATTTTTGCTACACTTATGATTTTTATCATAGGTCTAATTTCTGTAGTTTCAGTAAATAGTGTAAATAACATTTCTCAACAAGTTTTCACCGAAAATGTAAAAAACACTGAATTCCTAAATAATATTGTACGTACAATGTACGCCTGCAGAGTTCTAGGGAGAGATATACTTCTAGAATCAGATCTTGAAAAAAGCGGTGAACTGTACGATGATTACCTGGCCGAATTCGACTCATTAGATACCCAAATGGACAATTTCCTAATTAGATTAGATGGAGAAAAGGCTACAGAATTTAGTAGCATTATTTCCGAAAAAGACAAATATAAAGACAGTATGATAGAATCGGCAGATGTTCACCTTAATGGTGGAGAGTTTGATGTTGCTCTTGAAGCTCTTACAAGAGTGACCCCTATAGCAAATCAGTTTTTTGATAGCATAAATAAATTTTTAGATGCAGAAAAAGTTTTGATGGAAGAAGTTCTAGAAAGAAACGAAGGTATTGTTTATATGGTTCTTTTTCTAATAGTGGTTTCCATTATTGCAGCAGGAATATTCATCTTACTGTTCTTAAATTCATTTGCAAAGAACATGAGCAAAAACTTAATTGAGTTAGAGACTGCAGTAAATACCATTTCTAGAGGTAATTTAAAAAGCCCAATTCCAGAACACCTTTTTACTCATGATGAAATTGGCCATATTGCTAAAGTGGTTGATGAAATGAAGTCCACTTTACTTGAATACACTTTTAAAGATACTTTGACTGGCGGATTCAATTCAAATGCTTACCACGAAGACATATCTGATATATTTAGAGGAAAAACTCAAATTGCTCCATTTTGGTGTATTATTTTCGATATGAACAATTTGAAAATAATAAATGATAAGTACGGTCACATTGAAGGTGATTTTGCAATAAAGACTGCATATACTCGTATTAATGATTTATTCTCTGCTTGGGGAAAAACCTATCGAGTAGGTGGAGATGAATTTGTATCATTGCTAACAGATACAGTTGACTGCACAGTCGAAACTATTGAGCATAACCTTGCTACGCTAGCTAAAGAAATTAAGAAATTTAACGAAAGATCGGAGTATGAATTTTCTATAGCTTTTAGTTTTGATAAATTCGAAGGACAAACCAAGCAAGAATTCGAAGAATTTTTCTCAAAGGTTGACAAGGAAATGTATAAAAACAAGCGTAAACTCAAAACTTCGAATTAATAATTACAAATCTAAACTCAAATAAAAATAGCAAAACCAACAATTTATATTAGTTTTGCTATTTTTTTG
>CAYJGT010000037.1:10928-14628 GCA_964370035.1 uncultured Oscillospiraceae bacterium | reverse complement strand
ATTTAATTATTATGTTCAATATTTATCCGTGATTCTTTAAAGTTTTTTCATTTATCGGCACTTTGTTTGCGATCAACTATTATCCTTTTACTTCAATCCAAAACTCATTATTTAGCCAATTGTCTCCGAAACCAATTTTATTCTGCGAAAGCTTTAGTCTATGTCGTGATTGTCAAGGGCTAATACTATTAATCTATCAATTAACTCTTCCATGGTTAAACCATCAGCCTCCCACAATTTTGGATACATGCTAATATTCGTAAATCCTGGAAGTGTGTTTATCTCATTAAATATTACTTCACCAGTTCCTTCTTGAATGAAAAAATCCACCCTAGCTAACCCATTACACCCTAAGGCCTTAAAAATTCTTTTACTCTTCTCCTGAAGTTCTTCTACGGTTTCTTCTGACAAATCCTCTGCAATCTGGGTTTGTTCGGTATCAATTAAATACTTTGATTCATAGTCGTAGTATTCATGAACTGGTAATATTTCTCCTATTGGTGATGCCAAAGGCTTTCTATTTCCCAGTACACCAACCTCTACTTCTCTTCCATCTATAGCTTCTTCTATTAAGACTTTATAATCTTCTTTGGCTGCTATTTTTATTCCTTCAAACAACTCGTTCATATTACCTACTTTAGTAATTCCAACTGAAGATCCTGCATTTGCAGGCTTTACAAATAGCGGATATTCACCTTGAAAATATTCCTCTATTTCCTTTAGTCTTGCCCCAATATTTTCAATAATATCATTTCTATCAGTGGAAAAATACTTTGCCTGTTTAACTCCAATTTTATCTACAAACATTTTAGTAACTGCCTTATCCATAGCAGCAGCAGAAGCCATAACTCCTGATCCCACATAAGGAATTCCTGCAATTTCAAGCAAGCCTTGTAGTGTTCCATCCTCTCCAAACTTTCCATGTATTATGGGAAATACACAGTCAATTTCTATTTTTTCTTTTCCATCTACAATCAGAGACTTCTCTTTTCTTTCTGGAGAAAGTATGGCAGATTTTATTTTATCCTCTTTAAACCACAGCCCCTTTGATATTTCCTCTGAGGTTGCCTCTGTTAAATACCATTGCCCTTCTTTTGTCACTCCAAGTGGGATTACTTGATACGACTCTCTGCTAATATTTTTAATAATTGAAGCCGCCGACTTACATGAGACTTCATGCTCAGAAGAGGTTCCTCCAAAAATCACTAGTATTGTTTTTTTCATTAATCAAAATCCTGTTCTAACATATTATGTTTTAATTTTTATCGTTTTATATATCCGATTCACAACAATAGTATATTACCTGTTTTGTTCTCCATTGCATCAACTTTGCATGATGCTTTTTACTTCTGCCAATATTAATACAACCCTGTTTCCCAGATTATTGCATCATCAATTCGATCCACTGTATCTGACGGAACATATTCTGATTGGCCAAACATTTCTTCCTGCAGCCTAATTACATTTTCATATAAAGTTCTTGGCACCACTGTAGATGCTCCATCAACAATAGCTGTATCAGTTAAATATTCTCCATTCTCTATTTCTAAATATGGCCACCCCATACTATCCTTTGCATCATATCTATATAAGTCAAAGCCTAAAGTTAATATTTCTTTCCTATCTAAACTTGTAACTAGGTCGTCTGCCGCATCATTGGCCACATCGTTTATGGTAATTGGGTTTGTTTTAAAGGCTTTACTTATGGTTGCTTCAACTAAAACTCTCATTCTTTCAGTTCTTTCAAAGTCAGCATTTCCAACTTTTCTAATCCTAGCATATGTAACAGCCTGAACTCCATTTAAGTTTTGTACTCCAGCACTTGTTATTTGGTCCGTAGGCCCTCCAATATTTTCTGCAGTATCATAGATATACTTGTTCATCTCTTCTATTTCATAGTCTTTAATCTCTATTTCCACTCCACCTAGACCATCTACAACCTGAGCAACAACTTCCCAATTAAGCTCAACAACCTCATCTATATTAAGGTCCATATTTTTATTTAACGCTTTTACAGTCTTATGAATTCCACCTTCAGTATTTGCGGAATTAATCTTCCCTAAATAAGTTTCCCCTTCTTCTGTTTCAACTTCCATAAGAGTATCTCTATATACAGATATTAGCCTGTATTCTCTATTAACCTTATCTAAACTTAGTATCATAATAGCGTCAGTCCTTGTATTCTCGTAGCTTTCTCCTGGCCGTGCATCCACACCTGCAATAAGAATATTCTCATAGTTAGCCAGATTTTGCGCTGCCTCTGCTGAAATACCAAGGTCTGCACCTATATCCAAAGTGTCTATTTTTCCTAAAAGACTCCAAACATATACTCCCAATGCCCCGGCTAATACTATACTAATCATTAATAGTATAAATATAAACTTGAAAAATTTCTTAACAAATGAGGGCTTCTTTCTTGCTTTTCTATATCTCTTTTGTTCTTTTTTTGACAACTGATAATATTCTTCTTTGGTCAATTTTGGAACATTCTTTTTTCTATTTTTTTTATTTCTTTTTCTTTCATGAGGATTATATGCTATTTCAGGTTTTTGGGTAGGCGCTTGCTCTCGTTCCTGTTCTTCTCCAACCTGAAGCCATCTCCTAATTGCCTGATTGTGTTCATCTTCAAATAATTGTTGGCTATTCTGATTATTATAGTTCTTACTACTTTCCAATCTAGCCTTTTCTTCTTGCTCTCTCTTCTCCCAATATGCCGATTTTCTTCTATACTTGTCTGCCACAGTTTTCTCCTATTCCTAATACAAGCAATTAGGTTTTCTATATATTATTCTCTATTCAATGTTATTTTTTACTTGAAATTGTTTTTTACGATAGGCAACGAGTTAAGCAATACTTAATAGTCTTTCCAAATTAAATTGCCATTTCCAACAAAGATAATATGTTTCACATTAATAGCTCTACTATATCTCATTATCGAGAGTATCTACAAATTTTTTTGTTTCTATGGTAATATCTTCCTTGCCAAAAATAGCTGAGCCAGCAACAATCATATCCGCTCCTTTTTCAACTACTTCTCTAACATTATCTATTGTAATTCCCCCATCAACTTCAATTTCAAAGTCTAATTTTCTCTCTTCTCTAAGCTTCGTTAATATTGGTATTTTGTTTATGGCTTCCCATATTATTTTTTGCCCACCAAATCCAGGGTATACCGACATAATCAAAACCAAGTCAACTTCTTCTAAGTAATCTGTGATTTGTTCTACTTTAGTATCAGGATTAATAGACAGCCCAACCTTTACTTTTAAATCTTTTATAGTCTTTATTACATCTTTAAGGTTAGGACATGCTTCATAATGTACCGTAATATATTCTGTTTGTTCAGTTACAAAATCCTTTGCATAAACTTCAGGATTTTCTATCATAAGATGGACATCAAAAGGGAGATTAGTTTTGCCCAACAACCCCTTCATCACAGTGCTACCAAAGCTAATGTTGGGTACAAAATGGCCATCCATAACATCAACATGTATGATATGTGCCCCACCTTTTTCAATTTCCGAAACATCTTCCCCTAATTTCCCAAAATCTGCTGATAAAATAGACGGAGCTAATCTCTTCATTTTTTCTCCTTATTCTTTACTTGATCATTCTGTTTTTTTAGCCATTCATAATTTTTTTTATAGCTTTCATATCTAGCTTCTGATATTTTTTTTAATTCCACCTGCTTAATTACTTG
>CAYJGT010000037.1:0-10828 GCA_964370035.1 uncultured Oscillospiraceae bacterium | reverse complement strand
TGGTTTTTTTCTGCCATTATTAGAAACTTATCTAACACGTCCAGATTAACCTTAGGGTCTTTTTCAGAAACCACTATTACCATAGTATCCACATTGGCAACAGGTGGTCGTATAAATGAATTTTTTCTTTCAAGTATTTTAGTCAAAGTAAAATGGTTATTATCTTCGCTCTTAATAAGAACATTATCTCCAACTATTGGAATAATCCCATCTTTTTTGAATAACCCTTTTGGTTTACATTCAATTATATTTCCGTCACTTGCCAAGCCATAATAAAACCCACCAATGCCTTTAATAAGTAAACATTTTTTTTCATTCATAGTTTTCTTATCTATTCTTATGGTTCTGGCTCTGGTTCTGGTGCAGGTGCTGGTCCAGTACTGATCCTTACATCAATAGCCGTTCCTTTTTCCAACTTTGCATTTGCATCATACTGTTGCCAAGTGACTTGATCTTTTGCATAACTAGAGCTTACTTCATAAGAAACATCACCAACAACAAATCCTGCATCCTTAATAGCTTGCTGAGCACTTGACCAACTTTTTCCAATTAGATAAGGGACAGGGCTTTCCTCAACACCCTTACCATCGCTTATTACTATACTAATAGTACCTCCAATTTGGACTGTAGTCCCACCTGACGGAGTCTGCTGAATAACTTCTCCTTCATCTTCTGTACTCGTTGTTGTTGTCACTGTTCCAACCTTAAATCCTGCATCTTCAATTGCTTTTATTGCATCATCTTCTTGTTGGCCTATCAAGTTGGGAACTGATCCTTCTTCAGTCCCTTTACTGATGTTAACCGTAACTGTACTTTCTTCTTTAACAGTTTCTCCAACATCAGGATTTTGTTCTGCTATTAACCCTTCCTCAAATTCTTCGCTATAAACCTGCTCGCCTTCAGCTATCAAAAGATTCACCTCTGCAAGTTTTGCTTCAGCTTCTTCGTAGGTTAATCCTTTTACATTAGGAACCTCTACTTCACTTCCTCCAAAAAGCCCTGTAGTCAGTGCAAATACAGCAAAGAGAATTAATAATGCTCCTACAGAAACCCCTGAAATCATTATTATTTTTTTCTTTTTACTTGGTTTTGATGAGCCTGCTATTTCTTCGAAATCGCTTTCATCTTCTTCTCCAATATTGTTTTTCATCCCTCTTGACTCTGAAATAGAATCACCAACTACTCTTACAACAACATCAATGTTTTTAAACTCATTTATCATTTCTTCTACTGATCCAAATCTATCACTTGGTTGTTTTGATGTAGCCTTGTTCACTATATATTCCAGTCTAGGTGGAATTCCTGCTACTAAATCTGAAGGTGATGGCATATCATTATTAATATGCATAAGCGCTACTGAAACTGGGTTTTCACCATCAAAAGGTATTTTCCCAGTTAACATTTCATACATAACGATTCCCAGAGAGTAAATATCCGATTTTTCATCAACGAAACCACCTCTAGCTTGCTCTGGCGAAAAATAATGTACAGAGCCCATTATGTTGTCACTAGTGCTAGTTGTTACTGTAGCTGATGATGCTGCCTTTGCTATTCCAAAGTCAGTAAGTTTTGCAACCCCTTCCTCTGTAACCATAATGTTATGAGGCTTAACATCTCTATGTACTATCCCTCTCTTGTGGGCAACAGCCAAGCCTGCAGCTATTTGGTTAGCTAGATTTACAACCTGCTTGTATGGCATTGGCGCAGAATTATAAATAATTTCACTTAAAGTTGTACCCTCTATTAGTTCCATTACAATATAATTAATATTTCCTTCTCTGCCAACGTCGTATACACTAACTATGTTAGGATGATTTAAACTTGCTGCTGCATGGGACTCTTTTCTGAAACTTTCTATAAATTTAGCATCTTTTGTAAATTCTGGTTTCAAAATTTTAACTGCAACTAAACGATTCAGTAGCTTATCTTTTGCTTTGTAAACTACTGCCATTCCTCCATCCCCAATTTTTTCAATAAGTTCATATCTCCCTGCAATTATCCTAGTACTCACTGTCTTCCTCCTATATTTTCACACAAACTACAGTAATATTATCGTTTCCACCCGCTCTATTGGCCTCTTCAACTAATTCTTCTGCCAAATTTGCCATGCTGTCATTTTCTTCAATCAACTCAATCATTAACTCTTTGCTTATCTCATCATAAAGCCCGTCTGTACAAAGTAAAATTATATCGCCTTCTTCAATATCTATCATGAACAGATCTGGCTCTACTTCAATGTCAGCCCCTATTGCTCTTGTAATCATATGACCACCTTCGTGGTTAACACCTTCTTCTTCAGTGATTACACCCATTTTTACTAATGAGTTGACATAACTGTGATCTTCTGTAATTTGCTTCAGTTCTTTATTTTTATAAACATATGCTCTACTATCTCCTACATTGAAAATATAGCCTTTTGACCCATTAAATGCTAAAACTATCAGTGTTGTCGCCATCCCCTTTAACTTAGGGGCTTCTTCTCCCATTTGTATTATTTTTTTATTTGCACTTTCAATATAATCCAGTATTTGCTTAGCTATTTCACTATCCTTACTTTGTTTAGCTATTGGGTTTTCTTTAATTAACTCTGCAATATGCGTTACAACAGCTCCACTTGCTACTTCTCCAGAGCTACTTCCTCCTACACCATCTGCAATTAAATAAACATCTTCTTTAGGCATTACAAAAAGTGCATCTTCATTTTTTATTCTCTTTAATCCTGTGTTACTCTTAAATCCTAGACTCACCATGAATTTAATCCTTTCTCTGTTTATATATTAATAATTTATTATGTAATGCTCTTATCTCTTCTCATTTTGCAAATGAAAAAACCATCCACTCCATCAACGCTCGGAAGGTAAAGCTTTTCTTCTATTACTTCAAACTGCTTATTTTTGCTAATAAAATCTCTAATCACACCCTCGTTTTCATATTTATTAATTGTACAAGTAGAGTAAAGTAGTTCTCCACCCTTTTTCACATACTTTGACGCTGCCGACAATATTGCTAGCTGTGTTACTGGTAATCGCTTTATCTCATCAGTATACTTCTTATACTTAATTTCTGGTTTTCTTCTAATGATACCAAGGCCTGAACATGGTACATCCGCCAATACTTTGTCGGCTTTATCAATTAAAGTCGAATCTACTCTTGTGCTATCCCAGCCCCTTGTGTTTATATTTCGAAGGCCTAGCCTATCAGCTTCTTTATTTACAATTTCAACTTTTCTCTTGTAAATGTCTTGAGCCAATATTTCTCCATAATTTCCCATTAATTCTGCCATGGCCAAAGTTTTGCCCCCTGGAGCAGCACAAACATCAATAACGAAATCTGAAGATTTTGGTTTAAGCATTTGGCCTACCATTTGTGAAGCTTCATCTTGAATAGAAAAAAGGCCAGCCTTGTAAAGATCGCTGTTAATAACCTCTGCACCTTCAACATGCAAAGCGTTTGCTGCAATTTTTCCTTCAGTTACTTTGTATCCTCTTTCTTCTAGTTCTCTTTTTAAATCTTTTCTTCTAGCCCTAGTTTCATTAACCCTGATTGTTACATCCGTCGGTTCCATAGTTGAGGCTAATAATTCTTCAACTTGATCTATTGAATAAGATTCTAACCAAAGATCTATAATCCAAGGTTCACAGGAGTATTTAACCTTTAAGTATTCCATCTCATTTACGCTTCGATCTGGAAGTTTAATATCATATCTATCTCTAGTAAAGTTCCTTAAAACTGCATTAACAAATTTCGCCTTACCTTTTGCATATGACTTTGCCAGTTTAACACTTTCGTTTATAGCTGCATACTCAGGAACTGAATGCATCTCCATAATTTGATAAATTCCCATACGCAAAATCGTAAGCTCCGATTTCTTCATATCTTTTATGCCTTTATCTGCAAGAATATTAATAATATAATCTAGGAAACATTTTTTTTCCAAAACTCCATATACCAGACTTCTTACAAAGCCTTGTGAATTAGGCTTGTTCATAATTATCCTGTGATTTAGTGCTATGTTTGAGTAAGCATGCTTCGTCTCCACATCCATTAACACTTGATAGGCAGTTTTTCTGTTCTTATCCATTTTTAACCCTTTCATCTACATTAGCAGTAGCCCTTCGTCGATTCTATTTCCAACTATATAATCTTTTACAGTCATTCTTTTTTTCCCTGGAAATTGAACTTCTTTAATGGCAACAAGTTTATCATTTGTTGCTACAACTAGGCCTTCTTTATCAACTCTTACAATCTTCCCTGGTTCATTTGGTTCACTTTCGTCTTTCAGTATTTCAGGTGAAAACAATTTGATTTTTTCTCCCTTATATATACTAAAAGCTCCTGGTGCTGGTGTCATCCCTCTTATATGATTATCAACTTCCGCTGCTGTCTTTTCAAAATTCACTTGACCTTCCTCTTTAAAAATCATTGCGGCATAAGTTGCTTCATCCTCATTTTGTTTTTCTTTTTTGTCCAGCAGATTATCTATATCATCTAATGCTTCTACAATTAACTCTCCACCCATAAGGCTTAACTTCTCGAAAAGTTCTCCTGTATTTTCTCTAGTTATTTTCATTTCTCCTTTTAAAAGCATATCTCCTGTATCAAGGCCTTCTCCCATTTCCATAATGGTAATGCCTGTTTTTTCATGGCCTTCAATTATTGCTCTTTGTATTGGAGCTGCCCCTCTAAGCTTTGGAAGAAGTGAACCATGAATATTGAGGCAGGCTTTCTTTGGAATATCTAAAATTTCTTTAGGTAATATTTTTCCATAAGCAACTACTACTATCACATCAGGCTCATACTCTGTAATTTCTTCTATAAACTGGGAATTCCCCTTTACCTTTTCTGGTTGTAAAACCTTTAGCCCTAATTCTAATGCTTTTTCTTTCACCTTAGTGTATTTTAGTTTTTTACCTCTGTCTCTTGCTGTATCTGGTTGAGTTACAACAGCTCCGACTTCGTGACCTTCTTGGTAAATTCTTTCTAGGCTTGGTACTGCAAAGTCTGGTGTTCCCATAAAAACTATTTTCATTATTCTGCAAACTCCTCTTCTTTGCCGTAGATTTTGGACTTGTCTTTATATAAAATTCCTTCTAAATGATCCATCTCATGACAAACAACTACTGCTGGGAAGCCTTCAAAAATGTATTCCTTAGAAACACCCTCTCTGTTTAGCCCTCTAATCCTTACTTTCTCAGGTCTCTCAACAAGCCCTAGATGTCCTGGAAGACTTAGGCAACCTTCAGTTCCTTCTTGGCTCCCTTCTTCTTCTAGTAATTCCGGATTAATAAACTCATAATAAGTATTTGCATCATCAGGATCATAGTGAACAATTATCACCTTCCTTAACACACCTACTTGAGGCGCTGCAATTCCTACTCCATTTGCAGAGTTCATAGTGTCTTTCATGTCATCGAGTAACTCAATAACTTTTGGAGTTATCTCAGTTACTTCCTTTGCTTTTTTTCGTAAAACTTCATCGCCTTCTACAAAAATGTTTCTTATCGCCATCATTTATCCCCTTAATGTATTATATGGATTTACATCAATTGATATTTGTAAATTCATTTTGCCTAAATCTTTATTGCTTTCACTTTCAACGAAGCTATTTCTTAGAGCCTTTAAGGCTCCAGAATACTTAGCTTTTTCTTCTCTAGGGCTTCTAACAATTAATTGATATTTATACATATCTTTATCTAAACTTATCATTTCTTCTGGTTTGAAAATATTCTTTTCGGCTTCACAACCAAGCATTTTTATTAGCGCTAGCTTACACTGTTCAGCATTATATTTTGAAAATTCAAGTTCCTTACTAGAAATTACAATTTGAATAATGTCTGAAAATGGAGGGTAGTTTAAAAACTTTCTAAGTTCAATTTCTTTTTGAAAAAACCCTTCATAGTCTTGGTTTGCGCCAGCTTTAATTGTATAGTGGTCAGGATTAAATGTCTGTAATGCAACCCTTCCCTTTTCATCTCCTCTGCCTGCCCTACCTGCTGCCTGAGTCACAAGTTGAAAGCATCTCTCTGAAGATCTGTAGTCTGGTATGTTCAACGCCAAGTCTGCCGATAAAACACCCACTAATCCAACATTTTGAAAGTCTAACCCTTTTGATACAATTTGTGTCCCCATTAGAATATGAATTTTTCCTTTGCCAAAGTTCTTAAGTGTTTTCTCTAAAAACCCAGCCTTTTTACTTGTGTCTAAATCTAACCTTTCAATCACCTTTTCTGGAAAAAGAATTTTCACCTCTTCCAAAACCTTTTCTGTACCGAACCCTCGTTTGACTATACCCTCTTCATTACAACTAGGACAGGTCACAGTGGAGGCCATTCTTTTTCCGCAGTAATGGCAATCAAAAGATTCCGTATCCTTATGATATGTTAGTGTGACTTCACAATCTTCGCACTTCATTATGTAGTCACAATATTTGCAAGTTATATATGTTGCATATCCTCTTCTGTTCAGAAATAAGATAATTTGCTTATTTCCTTCTAAGGTCTCTTTCATTTGCTCATATAATCTTCGGCTAATGGAAGTCTTGTTTCCTTCTTTAAGTTCATTGCTAATATCTATTATTTCAACATCTGGAAGTTCTACTTTATTATACCTTTCCTTCATAGGCAAATATTTATATATACCTTCCATAGCTCTTTGGTAAGTTACCACAGAAGGCGTTGCACTTCCAAGTATTACTGTGCCTCCATATGCTCTTGTTCTTTTTATTGCTATCTCCACTGTTTCATATCTAGGTGTCTTATCTGATTTATATGTGGATTCATGTTCTTCATCTAAAATAATTAAGCCTATATTAGTAAGTGGTGCAAATATTGCAGACCTAGCTCCAATCACTACATTTACTTGCCCACTTTTAATATTCTCCCACTGCTGATATCTTTGCTTCGCAGTTAGACGACTATGTAAAATTGCAATTTTTTCCTTCCCAAAAACTTTTGCAAATCTATCAATTATCTGCTTCGTTAATGCTATTTCAGGAACCATCACGATAGCTGTTTTACTTGAGTCCATTTTTAGGAGTTCTTCAATGGCACTTATATAAACCTGGGTTTTTCCGCTCCCCGTTACCCCATGTACTAAGAAAAGCTCTTGTTTTTCTTTCACAAATGCTTTTTTTATTGACTCTAATGTGGTTTTTTGTTCATCGGTTAATTCCTCTATTTTTTCAAAAGGAACTATTTCTTCATTATAAACATCCTTTAATTCTCTTTTAGGGGGTGTTCCTGTAGGGATAAACAGATTTAAACAGTCAAAAAATCTACAATAGTATCTTCCCTTCATCCACCTGGCTGTTTCAACAATTTCTTCCGTCAAAGAAATATCCGTTACTTCTCTAACAGTCTTTAAATTTTTACTAACGCCTTCATCCTGGACTGTTCTAACTATGCACCCTCTCGTCTCTCTATTTCCCCTGCCAAATGGAACTTTGACAATATTTCCTATACGCGCAATTTCTTCTGGGCATAAGTAGGTATACTCTATATCAGTTTGGTTTGCTTTACTATCAATTACAACATTTACTTTTTTCATTCTCAGAGCTTCCTACTTTTCCTTCCGTATGAGTATTCGCAGCCACAATAGTGTTGTCTATATATTCCAATCAGCTTCGAAAGCTCAATAGATCTTTGATATCCAGCTTTTTTCTTGAAATTTTCTTCCAAAAAATTCGTTTCTGTTTCTATAGCGATTTTTCTTCCAATATCATTAATTATTTCCGCATTTTTTTGGGGGCTTACAGTTAATGTAGTAGTAAAGGCATCAAAGTTGTTCTGTTTTGCTAAATATGCAGTTTCTCTAAGTCTAATTTCAAAACACACTTCACAACGCTTCCCCCCTTCAGGCAAGCTATCATATTTCTTACATTCACTGTAAAAATCTTCTACGTTATAATCTCCGCTGATCAATCCTATTTTTTTTTTCTTTTTTTTCTCTATCCATTCAATAACTGCTAATTGAGCCTGTAGCCGTCTTTCATATTCTTCTAAATCTGTAATATTAGGATTATAAAAAAATATAGTAACATTATATTCCTCTATTACCCTTTCAAGAACAGATGTGCTACATGGTCCACAGCAGCTATGCAGTAGTAAATTTCTCATTTTTTAGTAAAGTTCACTTTCACATTTATCTTTTTACTTTAAGTTGATTTTTATTCAAGTTTTGCTTATTGCTTTTGGCGCAAAAAGTAAACTCACCTATTAGATATATTAACACAATTCCATGTTATTTTCTATCAATTAAGCATAAATACTAGCGAAAACATTGAGATTTATTGACCTTTTCACTACAGGCCTATATAATCTTGATATAGGAACATAGATTTTCACTTTTTAGTCACATGTTAAAAAAATGTTTTTTAACAGAAAGAGATTATTATTAATGGAAAGCACTACAGATATTAGAAGAATTCACACTGTGAATAACTATTTAAAAGAATATTTTGGTCATAAAGTAATCAAGCTTTCTTTGGATGGAGGGTTTACCTGCCCCAATAGAGATGGAACTAAAGGATATAATGGTTGTGCCTTTTGTTCTAGTAGCGGTTCTGGAGAAATGTCTAGTACTATTCAAGCTATTGATCAATTTGAAAAAAGCCTAGACCAACAGATAGAACTCCTTTCTCCAAAATGGTCTAAGGCAAATGGCTATATAGCTTATTTCCAAAATCACACAAATACCTATGCTCCTGTTGAGCAACTTAAATCTTTATTTTCTAAAGCTTTAAACAGTGATAGAATTATTGGAATAGCAATCGCTACTCGACCCGACTGTTTGAGTGATGATGTTATATCCTACCTTTCAGACTTAAATAAAAAAACATTTTTGTGGGTAGAGTTAGGTTTACAAACATATCATGATAATACGGCCAATTATATAAACCGTCAATGCACAACTTCCCAATATGAATCCAGTGTTAAAAAACTATTAGAAAATGATATTAAAGTTGTAACCCATTTAATCCTTGGCCTTCCTGGGGAAAGCCCTGACATGATGAAAAAAAGCGTAATAGAAGCTTCTAAACCTTACAACAACAAGAGAATTTTCGGGTTAAAGCTTCATATGCTTAATATAGTTAAGGGTTCCACCTTTTCTCAAACAATCCCCTGCTATAATTCCTTCACAAGTATCGATAAATATACAGATATGGTTACAGACTTATTAACTTATATTCCCTGGGATATCACAATTCACAGACTTACTGCTGACGTTCCAAGAAGTTTGCTTATTTCTCCACCTTGGTCTTATAACAAATTGACTATTCTAAACCAAATAACTCATAAAATGAGAAACCGGAATTTAATACAAGGTAACGCAATTCAGTTAACAGAAACTTAACACTTTCAAAATTACAATCAGTCTTGTAGTATTTTATCGCTTAGAAACATAAAACAAGTTTAATCTAAAAAAAAGCGAAAACGTAAAACCAGCTTAAGTGTAAAAAAGGCAAATCATGAAAACCAGCTTAAGTGTAAAAAAGGCAAATCACGAAAACCAGCTTAAGCGTAAAAAACGAAAAACTAGAAGACAGCTTAATAGTAAAAAAAAGGGAAAACATGAAAATCAATCAAGAATCAAACTTTATTAAAGGACCAATTTTCTCACCACTAGTTAAATTTGCCCTTCCAATAATGGGAGCACTAGCCCTTCAATTCCTATATGGTGTTGTTGACTTATGGGTAGTGTCTAGATTTGCACAAACATCTGATATTTCAGCCGTAGCTATCGGTAGCCAAACCATTGATCCAGCTGTAGTTCAAGCCTCTTTTGAATTCTTAAAGGCCACATCCCTAGAAACTGGATTACTAGCATTAGTTTTCTGTTTCACAGGGTATTTTGTCGGTGTAGGAAAGACCAAATTTGTCATGATACAAGGCCTTTTAGGCGCCTGTGTTGTCAAAGTGCCTTTCGCTTATTTTATTAGCACTACGGAATATTCTTCCCTGTTCACAATAGGCTTATCAACTGTACTTGCAGCAGTAGTAATGCTAATCCTATGTGGGGTCTACTATTATATCTACGAACGTAATCGAAGAGATTCTGACTTTGATTCTGACGAACCAATTGTCCAATAGAAAAAAAGAGCTTGTTAGCTCTTTTTTTGTCATCATCTTTTCTCTATAGGCCGCAATAATATATCTGCTAACTATCTATAGTTTCCCTGTTTGAACTTATCCTTCCGTCATTATAGTGTTTTCTACACAACGGGACATATAGATCTAGGCCTCCTATAACTTTCTGCTCTCCTTGTTTAATAATTCTACCATCTTGAACCCTACCAATCATAGTTGCCTTTCGCCCACACCAGCAGATAGTTTTTATCTCCTCTATCTTATCTGCATTCACAAGTAGGTAATAAGATCCTTCGAAAAGTTCATTTTTAAAGTCATTCTTTAAGCCAAAAGCTAAAACAGGAGTATTACAACTGTCTACTATCTCAACAACTTCTTCTATATGGTGTTTTAATAAAAATTGGCTTTCATCAATAATAACACAATCAATTTTTTTAATCTGATTCTCTTTCAAAAAGATATCTAGAATATTTGTATCATCAGAAACAGAAACAGCTTCTCTCTCTAGACCTAATCTAGTTTTAATTATAGCCTTACCCGTTTCAGTATCTAATAATGGGCTCAGCAACAGAACATTTTTTCCTCGCTCTTCATAGTTGTATGCAACTTTTAATACTTCCAGTGACTTCCCTGCATTCATTGTGCTATACTTAAAAAATAATTGCGCCATAGATATCACCTCTTTCTTTCTAAAAAAAAACAATCCCTCGTGCATTAGCATCGAGAAACTGCTTAATGGTGCC
>CAYJGT010000036.1:0-14653 GCA_964370035.1 uncultured Oscillospiraceae bacterium | reverse complement strand
CAAGTCCCTCCGCGCGCACCATAAACTTAACACTCTTTATAGAGTGTTATTTTTTTAGAGATTAGTAGGCCTAAGTTGTATTAGTTGTAAGTGTGAAACCGTGACACATGGCTAATCATCCTCCGTTCGTGAGATGATAATTCATGTATGGAGGATATTTTTATGAGTGAATATGCAAGAAAGAAGTTTTATGTTTTTTCAGGAAGTGTTGATATAAGAAAACAAATGGGTGGATTAAACCCTAACTTTCAGAAAAGCAAGTAATAACAATTTAGAAAAATTTAAAAAACGGTTAAAAAATATGACTTTTTATTGTTTTAGCCTTTTTTTATGCTATATAATATGGCATATCCAGAGTGGATAGAAAACTAAAGAAGAAAAGGGGCAAATATATCTTGCATCAGGGGTAAATATTATTTATATGAAGTAACCTCTGTTTGGAATAAAGAAAAAGGAAGAGCATAAAAAAAGACAGGGAAGTATCTAGGAAGGATAACAGAAGAAGGATTAATTCATCCTAAAAGAGAAAGCATTTCACATAACAACAAAATTAGTGTGAATAAATATGGCGCAAGTCATATTTTAAAAGCGCTATGAGAAGATATATACAAAAAACTTTGTGCTAGTTTTTCTCCCTTTCTCTTTATTGCATTGGATTGTTGTTTCATCCATGTGAAGAACTTCGCATTTACTACTTATCTCTTCATCAATTAGATTTACTAGCTTTCCTAGATAATTATCATTTACATAAATGCACCAACTTGCCATAGCACTTCTAGGGAGAGATAGCCCTTTATCATACCACTTGGATTCTTGTCTAGTGAATCGAAGGACTAAGTAAAATTTATTATAGAGTATTTGTCCTACTAGTGAAGCTGACGCTATGCTTCTAGGTATTAAGGGGCTTGCCACTTCTGGTAAGCGTGGAACTGTGGCGCTTACTAAAGAAATTAGAAAGGAGAGTTAAATCTCAAGAAAAAAATTAGTTAAAGAAAGTGGAAAATTTTCAAATAGCGAAGAGGGTAAATAAAAAGGAATTCATTGATGAATACAGACTTAAGGTGTAGCTATAAGATTAATCCCGGATGATATATATTTTTGCTTTAACGTTATAGGTAACTGGCAATCTGTAATGATTATATCTACTTCATCTAATTCACAAATTTTCAGGGGAGAAACTTTATCAAATTTTTGATGATTTGCTAAAACAATAACTTTTTTAGCACTTTTAATCATTGCTTGCATAACATCTTGATGCTTATGCCTAAAATCACACATTCCATGTTCTATGGAAATAGTAGATGGAGAAATAATAGCAATATCCAAATTATATTTTAATATACTATTTGCACATGTGCTTCCATAGATTGAATTTTCAGAAAAATCAACTTGTCCTTCAGGTATGATGATATTAAAGTTTGCTTTTTCGGAAAACACAGAAACAGCATCTAAGTTACATGTAACAATGCTTAATTGAGTATTGTTTTCGCTTAAAAAATGGGCAACTTCTGTACATGTTGTGCCAAAACTTAGCCCTATAGCATCACCATCTTTGCAAAATTCTGAAAGCATCTTTGACATTTCGGATTTCTCATTTTTAAAGACTGAGGCCCTAAATTCGATATTTTGAATATTTTCATCAAAATCCAAACAAACAGCACCACCTCTAACTTTTTTGATTTTTTTTTGTGTGTGCAATTTATCAATATCCCGTCTTGCAGTATCAATTGAAACCTTTGTTAATTCCGCAACTTCTTTTAAAGTTATGATATCTTTCTCTGATAGTAATTCTAATATTTTTGTATTTCTTTCAGCCTGCAACATATTTAAGAATCTCCTGTAATTATTTTAACACCTAATTTGTTATACGACATAACCTTGGTTGTAGGAAGAATTTCGTTTGTAATTACAAACGAAATTCTATCAAATTCACATATATTTATAAAATTAACCTTATCAAATTTGCTACTATCTGCAACAATGATAGTTTCTTTTGCAGTGTCTATCATAGTACGTAGCATAGAAGCTTCATTTATTCTGTAATCGGTTACTCCTTTTTCCGCTGAAAGAGCAGTAACGGAAATAACGGCAAGATCAATAGGATAAGAAGATATTATATTTTCACTTTCTTGTCCATAAACAGTAGATTCTTTCTTATCGTATAACCCGCCAGGTATTGTAACTGTAAAATCAGTTGCACCTTTTAGAAAGGGTATAATACCTAAATTTGTTGTAATGATGTTTAGATTACTATATTTTTTTGCTAAAAATTTCGCAACCTCTATATTAGTTGATCCACCGCTAATTGCAATTGTCATATTATTTTTAATGAATTTTTCAAGAAGATGTGGAAGTATTGATTTTTCATTTTGTTGATTAATTGCTCTGACATTGAATGGTTGTTTAAGAAAATCAATATTATTTAATATTGCACCTCCTCTTACTGCTGATGCAAGACCTCTCTTCTGAAGCACAGAAATATCGTTACGTATTGTACAAACAGAAACTCCAGTATGATCTGCAAGTTCTAAAAAAGTTCTAGCATTATTTTTTTGTAAGTAGTTGATTATTTTATATAAACGACTTTCTTGCACTGTGAGGCCCTCCTTTAAATTGTGCAAATTTGTTAATTGCACAACAATATTCTTATATTAATTATATACATATTTGAGGAATTGTAAATATAGTTAAAAAAATAAAACAAAAAAACAAAATATTTTTATTGACATATTAAGAGTATAATAGTACAATGCTTTTATATTATAAAAAAATTGCAAAATGCATAAAAAAATTGCAAAAATGATTTGGTGCATTTTGAATAATGTTGAGTAATATTATTTAAAATAATACGAGTATATTATTATATATTAGAGAATGAGGATGAAAATGAATGATAAGAATGTAACTAATGGTGATAAATATGGATATACACTTAATGAATATTCGGTTTTTACAAAATATGGGAATTATGTGCTTTGGGGGTTTTTCCTAATTTACAGTACAATTTATAGCGGAAGGCAGAATATGTCTTTAACAATACCATTACTGATGGAATCATTTGAGGTTAGTAAATCTTCAATGGGATATGTTACAGCTTCATTTTTCGTTTTTTATGGAATAGGACAATTGGTATCTGGGATTATAGGGAAGCATACTGGAAATAAAAAAATTATTTTAATTGGTATTTCTCTATCTGTGGTTGTAAATTTTACAGTTAGTTTTCAGACATCATTTGCATTACTATTAGTTTTATGGTGCTTCAATGGATTGTCGCAAGCTATGGTTTGGGCACCAGGAGTTTCGCTTATAAATAGGTGGTGGCCTTCTGACACAAGAGGTTATGCGACAGGAATCATTTCAGCTTCAACGGGTTTTGCACAAATTGTTGTATACATAAGTGTGTTTATTTCACTAAACTTGTTTGCAATTGACGAATGGAGAATGGCGTTTAGATTGCCCTTGATACCTATACTAATTGCAATAGTGGTATTTGCTGTGATTGCAAAGAATTCCCCTTTGGATATTGGCCTTAAAGATTATGCTGAGAAAGACGGAACAAGATTTCAAGAGGATAGGCCTAAAGATAAGAAAATGAAAATGAAGGAACACTTAGTTCCGTTTAAAATTTTGCTAAAAAAGAAAAAAATGAGAATATTTCTTATTATTATTTCAATAGCTTCGCTTGCTAGATATGGTTTGTTGACATGGGTTCCTACATACTTTATAGAAGTGCTAAAAATGGATGCAAGTAGTGGTATTTTGGCATCAATTCTTTTGCCTATTGGGCAAACTCTGGCATATTTCTTAATGCCATTTTTGAGTGATAAAATATTCCATGGAAAAAGAGAACCGATTCTAATCATATGTTCCACAATCTCTGTTCTTGGAATCATGATTTTTCCGTTTGTAACTACAGCAATATTTGCATCAACACTTTTATTAATTCTTGGATTCTTTAGCTCCGTTAATGGATTGATTTGGGCTTTTGCAGGAGATATAGGTTCTAGGGAACATGCGAGCACAGCTACAGGCTTACTGGAATTTGCAGCAGCTATGGGTGCAGTTATTCAATCAGTATTGTTTGGATATGTAAGTGAATACAGCTGGACTGCATTCTTCATCATAGTTTCGTCAATGTATGCCATCTTAGTACTTCTCTCATTTAAAGCTAAAAAAATAGAGGAATAAGTTAATAGCTAATGAGTGAAGTTACTATGTGTTATAAGGAAGGGGGAAAATGAGTAAAGGTATTATACGTTATAAGAAGGGAGAAAAAAATGACTAAAGTTATTATGGTTTTAGTGGATGGATTAAGATTTGATACAGCCGTTGCAAGAGCAGGCTATATTGAACAGTTAGTAGTAAAGGAGAAGGCTGCGAAGTATAAAATTCAATGTGAAATGCCGTCTATCTCACGCCCGTTGTATGAAACAGTACTCACTGGTTTATCACCAGATGTTCATAAAACTACAACAAATGTATATTCAGGACCAAGTGAGTTCGAAAACTTATTTGGAATCACAAAAAAAAATGGATTGATAAATGCGACTGCTTCTTTCATGTGGGTATCTGAGCTATACAGTGGAAAAGATAGGGCACATGATAGAAGGAAAGACAGATTTTTGTTTAACGGATCAGGCGATATTATGAATGGTATTTTTTATCACGATTTTGATTACCCAGACAATCATCTATACTATGATGCAGAGTATTTGCGTACATCAATTAAGCCGGATTTTTTATATATTCATCCAATGGGTGTAGATTACCAAGGACATATAACAGGTGGAGAGAGCATAGAATACAATGACAGTGTTTGTCTTAATTTGGAACATTTAATGTCTATGATTGAATCTTGGCGTGATGATGGGTATGATATTATTTTAACTTCTGACCACGGGATGTGTGAACAAGGCATGCATGCAGGAAATTCAATATCACAGAGAGAAGTAGCTTTTTATATTATTTCAAACAAAGTAAAATGTGGAGATTTTTCACAAAAAACTATATCGCAGCTTAATGTTGCACCTACAGTTTGTAAGATGCTTAATATTAAGCCTTCTGAGAATATGATTGAACCAACAGAGATTAATTGGCTTTAATTTGCTGAAATAGCGCATTAAATCATTATAAGAGAAAGGATTGAATTATGAAAAAAGAAAAAAAGGGAATGAGTAAACTTGATATTTTCAGTTTGGGTTTTGGCTCTATAATAGGTATAGGATGGTCAGTAACAATTAACGATTTATATCTAAACTCAGGGAGTCCGATTGGTACCGCAATTGGTATGTCATTGGCAGTTATATTTTTCTTGCCAGTAGCACTTTGTTATGCAGAGTTGTGCCCAGCAATGCCTGTTTCAGGAGGGATAGTTGCATACTCATATAAAGCCTTTAGCCCTAAAGTGGCCTTTGCTGCAGGGTGGCTTGCAGTAATGGCGTATGCAAGTTTTTTGCCATATGAAGTAATTGCAATATCAGATTTATTATCTTTGGTTGTTCCTGAGATTAAAGCAGGCACAATACTCTATACAATAGCTGGAACGGATGTCTTTCTTAGAAGTGTTGTAATAGGTTTAATTTTTTCGGGAATCATTATACTTGTAAATTGGTTTGGTATAAAGAAAGCTTCATTTTTTCAAAGTAGTCTAGTTATTTTGCTAGTTGTGGGAAGTGTGATTTGTATTATTTTTGGTATTGCAAAAGCAGATTTATCTAATGCATTACCATTATATGAACAGGTTGAGGGTAAGGCTCATACGTCATTTATGTTCGGTATGATTACAATGTTTGCGCTTGCACCTGCATATTTCTCAGGCTTTGATACAATTCCTCAAGCTGCAGAAGAAGCTGGAGGAGTAGAATCAAAAGCGATTGGAAAAATAATGATGCAAGCCCTTATTGTAGCAGGAGTTTTCTACTTATTTATTTTCGCCGCATCAGCGTTACCACTTCGTTGGACAGAGTTTGCGGCATACGATAGACCCGCATTTAGTAATTTGTTATTAAACTTATATCCAGGTTCTTTGGGAGAAATATTATTCTGGACATGCTTTGTGGCAACTATTGCGGGAATTCTTACTTCGTGGAATGGGCTCTATATTGCAGCTACAAGAGTAACATTAGGAATGGGGCGAGCAGGATTACTTCCTAAGGTGTTTGGCAAATTACACCCTAAACATAACACTCCATATGCAGCGATTCTTCTTTTAGGATCTGTAACTGTAATAGGACCATTTTTGCCAGCAGACTTGTTGATAGTATTTATAAATTTAGCAGGAACATGCTTTGTTGTTACGTGGGGCTTTACTGCAGCATGCGCAATAAAACTAAGAATATCTATGCCAGAAATGCATAGACCATATAGTATGCCTGGAGGTATAAAAATGGCATACCTAGCGCTTGCTATCTGTGTATTATTAACTATAAATAGTGTGGTGCCAGGACTTCCTGGATATCTTGGCCCTATTACAAATATAGCATTTGTAGCGTGGTCAATTATAGGAGTTATTTTCTATATTATAAGAAAAAGAGAAAGTGACAGTTTAACAAAAGAAGAAGTTGAAGATGCGTTGTTTGGATCAATGAAGAAATAACCTGGCTTAATTGTGAAATTAGCACCAATCATGTGGGAATTTACAGAATTTAAAATAATTGTAAATGAAAGCAGGATTAATATCTGAGGGAGGTATAAAAATGGGACCGAGTATAAATGTTGTGTTTTCAGTAGTGTTCGTTCTATGGGTGATTGTATTAATCGTCATACAAATTTTATCTGCAAGAATAAAAAAAGTAACAGGTGTTGGCAGTGTATATGTTATGGAACTTAGGCGCTCGGCAAGAATTACTTTAAGCATTGCTTCTGTAGCTGCAATTTCAATGATGATTTTGCAATTTGTAAACGAAAGTTTTTTGTCAGACATATTTATGTTTGTACAGGTCCCTTTTATAGCAGCAATTTTCTATTTTAGCACTACATACTTTAGATTGATAAAAGCTTATAAAAATTAAACTATTGGAGATGAAAATGAAAAGATCAAAAAGATTTGAAAAGTTAAGTCAAATGCCGATTAATCAAGATGGATTTTCCTATGAATGGGAAGAAGTAGGGTTAATCGCGATGGAGTCATCTCTTGACCCTAAACCTAGCATTAAAATTAAAAATGGTAAGATTGTTGAAATGGACGGTATTGAATCTGCTGATTTTGATTCGCTAGATACATTTACTGCAAATTACGGTATTGACATTAAAGCTGCAGAAACCTCAATGAATATGGATTCATTAGAGATAGCAAGAATGCTAGTAGATATTAATGTTTCAAGAGAAGAAGTTGTGAAAATTTGTTCTGGGTGTACACCAGCTAAATTAATAGAAATTGTAAATCATTTAAATGTCGTTGAAATAATGATGGCACAGATGAAAATGAGAGCTAGAAAAACTCCAGCTAACCAAGCTCATATAACAAATTTAGAGGATAATCCCGCTTTAATTGCAGCAGATGCAGCAGAGGGAGCATTGAGAGGGTTTGCAGAATTAGAAACCACATGTGCAGTAGCAAGGTATGCGTCGTTTAATGCTATTGCACTGATGCTCGGAGCACAAACAGGTCGAGCAGGAGCTTTAACGCAATGCTCTATGGAAGAAGCAACAGAACTAGAGCTTGGTATGAAAGGGTTCACGTCATATGCAGAAACATTGTCAGTTTATGGAACAGAAACTGTTCTTATTGATGGAGGCGACACCTCATACTCTAAAGCTTTTCTATCTTCAGCATATATTTCTAGAGGAATAAAAGTTAGATTTACATCAGGATCAGGCTCGGAAGTCTTGATGGGGGATGCGGTAGGTAAGAGTGCGTTATATCTTGAGGCTAGATGCTTACTCTTAACAAAAGCCTGTGGAGTACAAGGAATACAAAATGGATCAATAAATGCGTCTCCTTTGATTGCGGCATTGCCGAACGGATTTAGAGCTATAGCTGCAGAAAATTTAATAGCGTCTATGCTTAACATAGAGGTTGCCTCTGGAAATGATACCGCTTTTACTCATTCTGATTTTAGGCGTGGTGCTAAGGTGATGATGCAATTTATGCCTGGGACTGATTATATTTCATCAGGTTTTGGCGCCATTCCTAACTTTGACAATGTGTTTGCAGGATCAAATCAAGATTGTAACGATTTTGACGATTGGTATATATTACAAAGAGATATGAAAGTTGATGGGGGAATTAAACCTATAAAAGAAGAGGATGCAATAAAAATCAGAAATAAGGCTGGAAGAGTAATGCAAATTGTATTTAGAAACTTAGGGTTGCCTGAAATTACAGATGATGAAGTGGAAGCTGCTACATATGCATATTCCCATGAAGATATGCCACAAAGAAATAAAGCGGAAGATATGAGAGCAGCTGAAGAGTTAATGGAAGGGAATATTACAATTTTAGATATTATAAAAATTATCCATGAAAATGACTTTGAAGATGTAGCGGATAATTTGTCAAATTTCTTAAAACAAAGAGTAATAGGCGACTATTTACATACATCGGCATTTTTTGATGAAAATTATAAAGTGTATAGTGCTGTTAATGATAAAAATGATTATATGGGGCCAGGCACAGGGTATAGGCTAGATGATAAAAGGTGGGGTGAATTAAAAGAAAAGTATAGTGCGTTAAAACCCCAAGACATGTGATGAATGAAAAGGAGAAAAATAATGAATTTTGAATTAAATGAACTTGAGGTTTCTAAAGTAGGAATAGATTCAAAAGAAATAATTATAGCAGTTTCACCTGCATTCGGCACAAAGTTATTAAAAAACATAACAGACATTGATTTAGGGGATATTCTTAAGGAACTTTGTGCTGGGATAGAAGAAGAAGGTATGAACTATAGGATTGTAAAAATATATAACTCAATAGATTTGGCAATAATTGCAAGCCGAGGATCACATTTAGCAGGCTCGGGAATATGTGTAGGAATTCAATCTAGAGGTACAACAGTAATTCATAGACGAGATTTGTTACCATTGAGTAATTTGGAATTATTTCCACAATCACCTCTTTATGACAAAGCTATTTATAGAAAAATAGGTAAAAATGCTGCGAAATATGGCAAGTCAAACAATCCAGAACCGATTGAAATTTTAAATGATTTTATGGTGCCATCTAAATTTTTAATAAAGTCTACACTTATGCATTTTAAAGAAGCAGAAATGAAAGACATTAATAGAAAAGTAGTTGATATAGAAGTTTTACAAAGGAGCTAAGATGAAAACATTAGATGCTTTAAGAGATTACCCGATTTATGAAAAACACCCTGAATATATAAAAACATATACAGAAAAAGATATAAATGATATAAATACAGAAAATATTTTATCCGGTAGTATCACTGCTGATGATTGCAAAATCAATTCTAAAACGTTAGAGTATCAAGCACAAATACAAGATTCATTTGGAAACCCCCAAGTTGCAGGTAATTTTAGGCGTGCAGCGGAAATGATAAAAATTCCAGACAAAGTGATATTAAAAATATATAACTGTTTGAGACCACATGTTTCGACAAAGCAAGAATTACTTTCAATAGCAAATGAGATAGAGGATAAATATGGAGCAGCAATAAATGCGGCTCTAATTAGAGAAGCTGCTCAAGTATATGAAATTAGAAATTTACTAAAAAAGAATGTAGAATGAGTATTTCAATTGAAGCTAGTGGCATAAGATGTTTCGTTGCTAATGCAAACGATAATATGAAACTACTAAACTAGGTGAAAGGCAAGAAAATAAAAAATATTGAAAAGATGTAAGTTTAGAAAACAAACAAGAGCTGAAAAAAGTACTAAACCCATTACACTTATATTATAGATGATAGCTGTAGGGCTTGTAATATCAGGGAACTACTATGGTTTTAGTTGTGGATTTGCAAGTGGTGGATCAGTCTCTTTTTTTAGTTTCGTTCATACCTGTAACAATTATGTATATAACGTTCCTTTTATGCTATACAGAACTTGCAACGAGTATTGCGCATGCAGGAGAGACCCTTCGACGTATGCAAGATGGGAAAAGGGACTATTCGCTGGTTTATCACGGAATTTTCTGCGCTTATTGCATTTTTAGTATCTCTATGTGCGATCGCAATCACAACAGGTGCACTAATAAATTATTTAATACCAGCAATACCTGCTACAGGAGCAACAGTTGTCTTCTTTTCATTCTTTGTTTTGATAAATTTATTTGGAATTGGAAATAATAGCAACCGTTGTTGCAATGTTAGGTTTAATTATTTATGCAATAGTCGTTGCGCCACACTGTAAAAGCACGAATTTATTTACAGAACCAGCATTTACAAATGGTTGGGCTGGAATTGCAGGTGCAATGACCTTTTCGATGTGGTTTTATTTCGCTATTGATGGCGCTGCAATGCAAGTAGAAGAGATGAAAAATCCGAAGAAGGATATTCAAAAAGGTTACATACCTGCATTTATCACACTACTTGTATGTGCTTTGATTGCAATTCTTTTACCTGCAGGTATTGCGGACTATAGGGAAGTCTCACAATTGGATTCCCCTTTGGCGGAATCGATAGAGATGGCACTTGATGTGGATAGTATTTGGCCAAAGGCAATTGCAGTAGCAGCCCTGTTTTCAATGGTAGCATCTTTTTTAGCGATAGTCCTAGCTTTTTCAAGACAAACTTTTGCAATGGGTAAAACTGGTTAATTGCCTTCAGTTTTTGCTAGATTGAATAAAAACGGATGCCCGACAGTGGGATTATTAGTTCCATCTATAGTAGCTATGGCACTTATAATGACTGGTCAAACAGCAATGATGGTTACAATTTCAGTATTTTCGGCTATTGTTATGTATACTACTGTGATAATCACAACATTTATACTTCGACAGAAAGAGCCTGATATGGAAAGACCATTTAAAGTGAAATACCCTATTGTTCCAATCATTGCATTGGTAACTGTACTTTTACTTTTAGGATGTATCTTGGCTTATAATATCACTGTTCTCAAATGGGTACTTCTTGTATATGCGATAGCCATATGTTACTATTTGACATATGGAAGGAAGCATGTAAGGTCAATAGAGGAAGAATTTAAAAAAATATAGTTTAAAAATCGCAAATAAAAGGATAAAAGTCTTCACATTGCGATTTTCAAAATAGAGGATGCATGGAGAATGTTATGAAAAAATATATAGCTGGAATTGATGTAGGAAATGCCACAACAGAGGTAGCTCTTGCTGAAATTGAAGATGATATTATTTTAAAATGCGTGAGTGGAATTGCAGATACTACAGGAATCAAAGGCACTAAAGAAAACATTAAAGGCATAGTAAACTCACTTAAAAATGCTACAAAAAAAATAAATATAAATGTGGAAGACATAAATCTCATAAGACTTAACGAAGCGACCCCTGTTATAGGAGATTTTGCAATGGAAACAATTACAGAAACTATTATCACAGAATCAACTTTGATAGGGCATAACCCTGATACTCCTGGAGGGCTAGGGCTTGCATTAGGGAAGACCATTTTCATTAATGCATTAGAGGATGCGAAAATAGGAGTGAAATATATAGTTGTTGTTCCAGACACAGTTGATTTTCTAGAAGCAGCAAAAAAAATAAATCACTATCTTGGAGAGGGTATTTTAATAGTGGGAGGAATTTTAAAAAACGATGATGCTGTGCTTGTTGCGAATAGACTAAATAAAAAAATGCCTATTGTAGATGAGGTGGAATCAATAGAGCGTGTTCCAATTGATATGTTATGTGCAGTAGAAGTTGCTGAGGAAGGGGCTCAAATAGAATTTTTATCGAATCCATATGGAATTGCAACTGTTTTTAATTTAACACCTGATGAAACAAAACAGATTGTGCCAATTGCAAAAGCACTTATAGGAAACAGATCTGCGGTAGTAATAAAAACACCTAGTGGAGAAGTCAAAGAAAGGATAATTCCGGCAGGAGAAATTATAATTTCTGGTAAAGGGAAAAAATATAAAGTGCGTGTCGACGAGGGTTCAAACCAAATAATGGAAACTGTGAAAAAGCTTAAAGAAATAGATGATGTAACTGGCACAAAGGGCACAAATATAGGCGGAATGCTAGAAAATGTAAGAAGTGAAATGGCGTATATTATGGAACAAGATTGCAATGAAATTGCAATCAAAGACATAATGGCAGTTGATACAATAATTCCAAAGGAAGTCCAGGGGAATCTGGCAAGGGAGTTTTCTATGGAAAAAGCTGTTGGAATAGCAGCTATGGTTAAGACAAAGAAATTACATATAGAAAAGTTACAGCAGGAAATTGCAAATCAATTTAATATTAAGGTAGAAATAGGCGGTGTTGAAGGAAGCATGGCAGTAAAGGGAGCATTAACTACTCCTGGAACAGACAAACCTTTAGTTGTGGTGGATATAGGGGCTGGATCTACGGATGCATGTATTATTGATAGAGAAGGAAATTGTAATCCTATACATTTAGCAGGTGCAGGTAATATGGTAACAATGCTTATAAGTGCCGAACTAGGATTAGAAGATTTTGTGCAAGCAGAGGATATCAAAAAATATCCCTTAGCGAAAGTCGAATCACTATATCATGTAAGGCATGAAGATGGAACTGTTAAGTTCTTTAAAGATGCAATAGATAAAAAGTTTTTTGCAAGGACAGTAGTCTTAAAACCGTCAGGTATGCAAGCTGTAACGACTAAGAAAAATATGGAAAAAATCAGACAAGTTAGAAGGAATGCAAAAGAAAAAGTTATTATCAAAAATATAATAAGGTCTTTAGAAAGGGTTTCACTAACCGGAAGTTTGAATGAGTTTGAACATGTGATATTAGTGGGAGGATCTTCCTTGGATTTTGAAATAGGAAACATGGTTACGGAAAACTTATCATATTATGGTATTGTAAGTGGAAAAGCCAATATAAGGAAGGTTGAAGGCCCTCGAAATGCAGTTGCCACAGGATTGATAATGTCATATATGGAGGAAGTTGAAAATGAATGATATCGGCGAATTAGAACAATGTTTGCGAGATAATGAATTTAAACTGACTATAAAAGTTTTTTACATAGAAGAAAATGTTTTATTTGCTAGAGAGATATGCTATGGGATTGAAGAAGAAGGACTATTATTTGAATTGATAAAATGTAAGGCCCCCTCTGAACAGGCATTGGAGAATGTAGCAAAAACTGGATTAGGAGTAGCGGTAAGTAGCATGAATAACAGAGTGGAACTATATTGTAGGCAGTTTAAAGAAAAAGCAGCATTTATAATCTGTGATAACCCGTCAAAAGTAATGCTACGAATATTTGGTAAAAACAGTGCAAGAATAATTAAACAAAGCCCACTTATAATTGAGGGAGTTTAAATAGCTAGGATGATTTAATCGTAAACAAAAGTCAGGAGAGAAAATGTTTGAATTAGTGTGTGATGGTGTGAAAGATAATATTCTACAAGATAAATATGGTAATAAGTCGAGAGATCTTATAGATGGTATCCCTCAAATTTCTTTTCCATTAAGTTGGAAAGGGATACCAGAAAATACAAAGTCATTTACAATAACTTTTTTGGATTTCGACAATATTGAAGATGAGGGAGTGATGTGGATTCATTGGCTAGTTGCTGATATTAATGAAAATATTTGCGAATTAAAAGAAGATGCAAGTCGAGAAAATGGTGAAATAATCCAGGGGATAAATAGTTGGGTGCTTCCCTATGGTCCATATGAAAATATATGTGAAAGTCTATTATGCAGATATGGCGGCCCTGCACCAGACAGAGAACATGAATATGAGATAAATATTTATGCGCTAGACAAAGTATTGGGTCTAAAGGAAGGATTTACATATAACAAGTTACGAAAAAACATGGAAGGTCATATTTTAGACAGGGCAAAATTAAAATTTAAATATGGAGCAAATGAGTGCAAATGAAATTGTGTCACCACAAATAGTATATTCTGTACCACTTGTGAATTCCTTCGTAAATTCGATTATTTTTTCTCTTTCCTGTCCTAATGATCTTAAAAAAGAAGAAATTCTAGCTCCTGAGAGCGGTATTTCCCCAAAAGTTTCTGATAAAAAAGACTTTTTATACAAAAGAGAAGCTCTTTTGTATGAGCATTTTTCAATCATTCTCAGTATAGCTAATGTAAAAATAGTATCTGCTTCTTTCGGCAAGCTATCACAAAGTTTTTTGTATATATCTTCTCCTAGCGCCTTTAAAATATGACTTGCGCCATATTTATTCACACTAATTTTGTTGTTATGTGAAATGCTTTCTCTTTTAGGATGAATTAATCCTTCTTCTGTTATCCTTCCTAGATACTTCCCTGTCTTTTTTTGTGCTCTTCCTTTTTCTTTATTCCAAACAGAGGTTACTTCATATAAATGATATTTACCCCTGATGCAAGATATATTTGTTCGGAAAAGAAAAAGAAAAAATGGTGAATTGGCAAGGTGAATTGACAAAGAAAGAAGAAAACAGAAGAAAACAGGTAAAAAGGAAAAAGGAAAATGAATAGAAAAACATAGAAAACACTTGAAAAATAAGTGAAAATATAGTATATTATTACTTGTGCTCTGCACAAAAATAAATTAGCACACCTTGCCCACTTTGTAATTGGTGCTTTCTCAAG
>CAYJGT010000035.1:0-14917 GCA_964370035.1 uncultured Oscillospiraceae bacterium | reverse complement strand
TGAGGTAGGTTCCAACAAACTTTACAAACAGGAACTTCTGCACCTAATCTGTCAACTCTTTCTTTAATAGTTGTGTGGATACCACAGCTATGTCCCTTACCTTGATAATCAAGAGTTTTCATTAACTTATCTACAGCATCATCAAAGTCTTTAGCTTTTCTAACTCCTGATACTGGAGATAGTTTCTCGCCTGAGAATGGGAAGTCATTTCCGTAACCATCATTTTCTTCTGCCATAAGCATTCTTGTTCCTTCTGGAACTTCGATATTAGCAGCAGCAGCAATTGTCATTGCATTTTGAGCAACGATTTGTCTGTTTAAATCGTGGTTAGCAGGTGACTCAGGCCATAAAGTCTTTAGAAGTCTTTGCTTCTCATCTGTGTTTTCTTTAACTAGTACGCAACCATTATCAGCCATAGCTTTAACGAAAGCATCATAGCATTCTTCTAGAACAATGATGTTGTTCTCTGTTGAACAAGATGTAGCGTTATCAAAAGCTTTTGATCTTACGATCATATCAGCTGTAGCGTTAAGATCTGTTGTTCCGTCAACGATAGTTACAACATTACCTGTTCCAACTCCGATAGCAGGTGTACCTGAAGAGTAAGCTTCAATAACCATTGGTGTACCACCTGTAGCTAAGATAAAGTCTACTTGCTTGAAGATTTCTCCTGAAGCTTCGATAGATACCATTTCAGGTGCAACAGCTTGTACTAAATCTGCAGGAGCTCCAACTTTAACTAGAACTTCTCTGATTGCTTCTGTTACAGCCATGTTAGTTTTTCTTGCTTTTGGATGTGGAGCAAGGATTACAGCATTTCTAGTCTTAAGAGCCATAATTGCCTTAACTACTGGAGTAGCTTCTCCGTTTGTAACAGGAATGATAGCACCTATAACGCCCATAGGTCTTGCATAAGTTTCTACGCCTGTTTCTTCATTGTAGTCAATAAGTCCAACAGAACCTTTGCCCTTCATTTGAGCGTAAGTTCCTTTAACTTTACTGAACATCTTAGCTTGCTTATCAGCAGGAACTCCCATTCCTGACTCTTCTACAAGCATTTCACCGAACTTTAGAGCAACCTCTGGCTTAGTTAATGCATAAGCAACAGCTCCAACTATTCTATCTACATCTTCTTGAGTAAATTTTTCTGCAATTGCTTGAGCGGCTTTTGCTTTCTCCACTAAACTAGCAACATAAGTTTTAGCATCTGACATAATTTGTCCTCCTTTTAAATATAAAACATTAAATTATTCACATCCGCAACAATATTTACCTACACAACGAAAATTGAACGGTAAATATAAACGAATATTCTTTAACTATCTAAACCATATTATATCATTGTAGAATAGGATATCAACCTAAAATAGCAACATTAAAAAGAAATACTGTATACGTAATAAATATGAAAACCGCAAAGAAATACTATAATATATGAAGAAAAGTTCCATAAATAATAGAATGATGTTGACTAGTATTGGTAAAGTTTTTGTTTTGTTGAAGCGCTTGAACTTTTAAACGACCATAAAAAAATTTTATTAAGTGCAAAAAATCAACTTCGGAGTAGCATCGTAAAAGTAGAAATGCAACTAAAATAAGACAAAATGTTTAGCTTTCACAAATGTATAAGATAAAAGTTGTTTGTTTTTTATAATTTATCGAAAAAAACCAATTTATGTCAGAAAATTTGTCGAAAAAAGAGAAAAAAATGTTATAATTAGGTCATTATAATTTTAAATCTTAGTGAGGTACTTATGAAAACTATTGATATACTTTATAAGAATTCAATAACTTTTAAAAATGAAATAGACACTTTTAATTTTGGAGCGGGAGAAGGTGCTGTAGCAAGAATTCACATCGCTGGAGCGAGCCAAGAAGATGCTCTTTTAGTTGCAAAAGAAGTTAAGAAAATCTTACCTAATAGTGCAGTTATGGGACTTTCTGTAAATGCAATTATTTATAAAGGGGAAATATTAGAAAGAGGAATATTAGTTTCAATAAATCAATTCTCCAATACTGAAATAATAAGCAGAGCAATTTCTACCGAAAAATTAAACTATTTAGAGGTTTATGGACAAATTGTAAATGATATGGATGAAGATCATACATATTGTGCTTTTATGTTTTTTGGCGGAGAAAGAAGTAATCCTGCGAAAATAGTAGAATATTTAAGGAAAAATTTTTCCGAGGCAACCCTTATGGGGGGAAGAGCTGGCTTCACAGATGAAAATAATTCGGTTCATTCATTTGTTTTTGATCATGAAAGAGTCTTTGAAAAAGGTTTGATTTACACTCTAATAAAGAAAGATTATGTCCTTGCTTATGGAAGTACGGTTATAGGGCATGCCCCTTTAAGTGAAAAATTTACTATTACAAAGGTTGATGAAAGTACAGCTACAATAGACGAAATTAATAATAAAGATGCCATGGAATTAATAGTTTCTGAGGTGAATAACCTTGGACTGCAGGAAGATGTAGAAATAGAGGATTCTCTAATTTCAGACTTACTTCTCAGATTCCCTATTCTATTAGAAGACCAAGATGAGGTTAGTAGATACTTAAGATTTAATCCATCAGGAGAGAAAATCGAACTTTATGATGTTTCTATAAAAGAAGGTCAAAAAATTAGATTTGGATTTTCTAGCACTAGCAAAATTGAAAAGGAATGGCAAGAAGTTTGTGACGATTTGCAAACTACTTCGGCTGAATGTGTTTTCTGCTATGCTTCGCTTTTCCGGCTTACTAATACAAGAGATTTAGTAAATTGGGAGCTTGAAATATTTAATAAAACAAACATTTCAGGCGCAATATGCTTGGGCACAATAGGTTTAAGAAGCGGAAAAAGCCATTACTTGAATGGTGCGTTTAGTATTTTTACTTTTGCGGAAAAAGAAAATTACTTAGATATTAATTTACAACCCTTTGATTCTATTGAAACAGTGAAAAAGTCACTTGAACAGTTTAATAGTGCGCATTTTGGTGAGTTTTCTTCAGAAGATAAAGGAGGCATTACTCCTACTATGCTAATTGAAGCCATAAAAAATAGAGGAGTAAAGGAAGAAAGCTTTGAAGAAGAAAGTCATATAGCACAAAAAAGCATGTCGGATTTTTTAAAGCAACAATCAATTGAAAGAAGGTCTAAAATTTGCTTGATTTCTTTTAGAAATTATGTTGAGAAAAACGCTATTGAGTCTGGATATAATCGAGAGCTTTACAAAAATATTTTTTCACGTGCATTGGAATATATTTTGAAAAAATTCAAAAATATAGAATTTGATATATATAATTATGATGAAAGTTCATTTTTTATAGCTGTCAGTAATGAAACTAGAGACTCAGAATTTATTGAATTATCGCAAAAACTATATTCACATTGTAAAGGGGATGATTCAAGTTCTAGCCTTTCAGAAAAATGCGACTTTGCTGTTACTATTTCTGGAGAAAAGGTGTATGATTTATCTGAAAAAATTTCAGAGTTAGATAAAAAGAATATAAAAGGAAAATATATTGTTTCTGATGCAGGATCAAAAGATGTTGATGTATTACAAAAGGAATTTGAAGTTGTTGTCTCAATTAATGAAGTAATTAAGAATAAAACAGTAGTTCCTTACTTTCAAGGAATATATGATAATAAAAACGGGAATTTCTTTGCATATGAGGCATTAATGAGATTACAATTATCTGAAGGGAATATTCTATTCCCTGGAGATTTCATGGAAATTTCCAAAAAACACAATCTTTACCTTGCTTTGAGTTACATTATGGTTTCGAATGTATTGGATATATTTAGAGATAGAGGTGAAGTTATCACTCTAAATATTTCAGCTTTAGATATATTTGAAGATGGTTTTCTAGATATGGTGGAAGAAAAACTTGGTAAAGCAAAGCATCCAGAAAACTTTATTTTTGAACTTGTAGAAACGGAGCAATATTCACACAGGAGAGAAATAAGAGAGTTTATTCGAAGAGTTAAGAAATTCGGTAGCAAAATTGCTATAGATGATTTCGGTTCTGGATACTCTAATTTTATTGAAATTGGTAATTTGGAAATTGATTATATTAAAATTAATGGATCACTAACAGAATTACTTGGTACAGACACAAGATATGATCAAATATTAGATAGCATAATGTATTTAAGCAAGAAAATGGATGTTGAGTTAGTAGCCGAAATGGTAGAGACTGCATCTATGCAAAAAAGTATAGTGACTAAAGGAATTAGATATTCGCAAGGATATTTTTTCTCAAAACCAATGTCTTTAGAAAAATTAAAAATAGTTTCTACGGATAATGAAAAAATAGGTGATTATGAAAACTCTAATAGCAAGGGAAATGACTCTAACTTATTTAAAATTGAGGAACTATCTAAAAAGCAGTCAAAACATATACGTCTTGGCGGTATAATTACAATAGCAGTGTCAATAGTTTTAATATCTATTTTTTCTGTGTTTATTCAAGGAACTACAAAAGACTTAAATGATGAGTTTTTACTTGAACTAGCGGACAGTACTTCTCAAAAAATCAAGTCTGAATTAGATGGATCTGAATCAGCATTATTAATTGCAGAAGAAGCTATTTCTAAGAACATGAATAATGAAGTAGATACAAATGAAATGATTGAATCTTTAAGAGCCGTTTCTGGTTTTGATGATTTATATATCTCTTATGATGGTGAAACTTTATTTAACTATGAAAGTAAGAAACTTGATATAGATATTGCTAATGCCCAGGTTAACTATACAAGTGAAACTAATGTTGAATTATTATCACCTATGATAGATAAGGAAAGTGATAATGAACTTCTTTCAATGAGAGTATCTATTATAGATGATGATGGGATTGCACAGGGAGAGTTATATGGTGTTTATAATATAGAAAAGTTTAGAGAAGTTTTGGACATACAAAGCTTTGGAGGCGATGCTTTCTACCATCTGTGCGAGGTTGACGGAACACCTATAATAATAAGTGGAGATAGCAATAATTTGTTTAAATCTGGGGATATGTATGACTTTATAGCTACATTAGATATTTCCAACGGATATACAGTTGATTCTATAAGGGAAGAAATGGAAAGTGGAAACACCGTTTTACTTGACTATTCTATTGAGGGCAATAATAGATCTTGTGTTATGATACCTGTTCCAGGAACAAACTGGTGCATAGTTACAATAGTATTAGATGAAGCAGTAATTTCAACTGCAAGCACAATTAGTTTCGCAATGACAATATTTACATTGTTACTAGTTGTAGTTTTGTTTTTCTATTTGTTCTTTACCTTTAAGATACTAAATAAGAATCAAAATGAACTTAAGAAATCTCTTGAAGCAAGTTATTTCTTAGCAAGTAGTCTTCAAGATAGTGTGGAGACGGATACTTTAACTAGAACTTATAGTAGAGGTACCGCAATTGAAAAAATATCACAGGCTATTGAAAACGCAAAAGAGAAAGAACAATTACATGCAATAGTTGTTTTCGATGTGGATAACTTCAAGCTTGTTAATGATAAGTATGGGCATGGCACAGGAGATATATATTTGCAAGAAGTTGTAAGAGCAGCAAAGAGTTGCTTGAGAGCGGGGGATATAATTGGTCGGCTAGGAGGAGATGAATTTATAATTCTTTTGAACAATATAGCTGAAAGAGAGAATGTAAGTAATATTCTTGACAGGATATTAAAAACTGTAAGTGACATAGAAATAAAAGGAACTTCATTATTAGAAACTTCAATAAGTGGTGGAGTTGCCCTTGTGCCAGATCATGGAGAACAATATGAAAATGTAGTTGGATTAGCTGATCAAGCTTTATATAAAGCAAAGCAAGCTGGGAAAAATAAGTATTTTATTTGGGATGAGTAGAATTTATCTAATATCAATACCCTCAAACAATGTACTAATATTTAATTGTTCCGATTAACATATAGTATGTTAGATCAACTTCATCCCTTGTATATGTCTAATCAAATTCAAATCTTCTGGAAAGAAATATAATTTACTTGCCACTTTTTAAATTTAATAAAAGCGAGGAGCTAGTTTTTAGCTCCTTGTTTTTAAACTGGCGATTTGTTAGAATGTATAAGATTAAATCAACAAAAGGAGGCAATTTTGAATATATTCGCTATTAAAGCAACCGCTCAAGCAGTTTCAGAAGCTATTTCTGCTGCTTTTGACATAGAAACAGAGATAATAGATGTAAATGGAACAATCGTTGCTGGAACAGGAAGATATAGAGAACGAATTGGGGAAATTGAAATTTGTGGAGACGAATCTACCAATGAAATATATGGTGTGACTATACGAACAGGAATGGAGCACATAGTTGAGAATGCTCTTGATGACCCAAATTACTGGGGAGATGAAGGAGAACTTGCTGAGGTATGTTGTCCTATTAAGCTTGAAGGTAAAGTTTTGGGAGTAATTGGATTAGTAGCTTTTGATGAATCGCAAAGAAATTTTCTGATATATAAAAAAGAAAGTTTATTGGAATTTTGTAGAAAAATGGCAGGATTATTAGCTAGTAAAGCTAGTGAAATGTATTCTACTAATAGAATTAATGCAATTCTAGAAGCTGTTAATGAAGGCCTTATTTTTGTTGATAAAGAGGGGAAAATTGTAATAGCTAATCAAGAGGCTTTGGAACTATTAAATTATTCAGCTAATGAAATTATAGGATTAAACGTTAGCAATATTGTAGACGAAGAAACTGTGTCAGAAACCATACTAAAACAGGAAGTAAGAAAAAATTTACAAGAAAACTGCATCGATAAAAATAGAAATAAAATACCAGTGCTTATGCATATTAAACCTTTGTTCTTGGAAGAAGATGAAAAAAAAGAAAAAATATACACAGGAACACTTATAACTCTTTCTGACATGATCAGTATTAGAAAATTGGCATATGATATTGTGGAACAAAATACAGAAATTCAGTACGAAGGGATGTTGGGAAAAAGTAAGAAAATTTCATTACTTAAAAATCATGTCAGTAAATTTGCTAATAGCAAGTCAACAGTACTGATTACAGGCGAAAGCGGAACTGGGAAAGGCTTGACAGCTAAGATGTTACACCACCTAGGAGTAAGAAAGGATCAACCTTTTGTAACAATAAACTGTGGTGCCATTCCTGATAATTTAATTGAAAGCGAATTGTTTGGTTATGAGGAAGGGGCATTTACGGGTGCTAGGAAGAATGGGAAAATTGGTAAATTTGAATTTGCAGACGGAGGTACCATTTTTCTTGATGAAATAGGAGACTTACCACTCCATTTACAGGTTAAACTCCTTAGTGTACTTCAAACAGGAACATTTGAAAGAGTTGGTGGAAATAAAGAAATTACTGTAGATGTGAGAATAATTGCAGCTACAAATAAGGACTTAGAGCAAATGGTTAAAGAAAAATCATTCCGTGAAGATTTATACTTTAGATTTAATGTAATACCACTTCACATTCCTCCGTTAAGAGAAAGAAAGGAAGATTTATATTTATTACTAAGTAATGCTATAAAAAAATATTCTTCCTTGCTAAATAAAGATGTAAGTGGAATCACTACCGAAACTTTAAATCTTATGAAAAGATATTCGTGGCCTGGAAACATAAGAGAACTCGAAAATGTTATAGAGTATGCAGTCAATATAGAGGATACGAATGTAATTAACATTGAAAGTTTGCCTCCTAGATTTATGATAGGAGATGAACTTGAAGAAGAGGGACTAGAAAAACAATTAGAAGTATGTGAAAGTAAAATTATTTTAGACTGCCTAAGTAAAACAGGCTATAGCGTTGAAGGAAAAAAACAAGCAGCTAAAGCACTTGGAGTTGGTGAAGCCACATTATATAGAAAAATGAAAAAGTTGAATATTGATTTGAAAGGATAGGGTTTTAACAAAAAATGTTAAAATTATATTTTCAAAAACATAATAAAATACAGAAATTACTATAAAAAAACAGGTTCAGCCTGTTTTTTATATTTATCAAAAGTGATAAATATTTTTTAAAAATGATAAATCTAGCAGGGTGTGTTTACAAAAATTACCAAATAAATAGTATGATATTACTAAATATCCATATTTTAACTATGCGAATTCAATGAAATATAATCATATAAATGAATAAATATAATACTGGCATGAAATTTGCAAATAATTATTGTTAGATGTTAATTTATTTATACTATTAATAATATTTAAGGAAAGGAAGGTAGAAGATGGAAGGTTTAGGTTTTGTTTCAGTGTTACCCTTAATAGCATTATTGATTTTAGTTTGTGTAACAAAGAAGATAATTCCTTCAATGGTTTTTATATTGATTATAATTTTCATATTGAAGGATGGCTTTAACTTTATTACAGGAGCAACAGATTCGTTTTATAACGTAGTGGATCAAGGTACTTTTATTTGGCTAATGCTTGTACTTGCGTTGTTTGGAGGACTTATTGAGATATTTATTGACTCAAGAGCGGTTAATGGGTTTGGCGGAGTGGCTTCAAAACATATCAAGTCACAAAAAAGTAGTTTGATTTTCACATGGTTCTTAGGTGTTGCTCTATTTGTAGATGACTATATAAACAACTTAGCGATAGGGCCTGCCGTTAGAAAAATAACTGACAAATACAATGTTCCTAGAGAAGCTATAGGATTTATAGTTATTGCGATGGGCGTTCCGATTATTGCACTGGTTCCAATTACAGCAGTTTCTGTATTCATGTTTGGTGTAATGCAAGAAGTAGGCATGGTTGGGGCTGATGCAAATATGATAACAGAAGTACTAAAAATGAATAAATATTTATTCTATCCCATGGTAATAATTGTTGTTGCATTATTGTTTGCGTTAGGGGTGCTACCAAAACTTGGAGCTATGAAAAAAGCATATGAAAGAGATGCACAGGGGCCAAAACTAGATGTTGTGGAATCTGTTGATGAGTCTTCACAGCAACAGAGAAAAAACGGTACGGTTTTAGATTTTATTCTGCCAATGGTAGCTGTAGTCGTGGTTATGGCATACACAAGCACGTTAGAAATTGCTGCAATTGTAGGTTTATTAGTTGCCTTTGTAATGTATATTTTTAGAAAACTTATGACTGTAGATGAGTTCTTTATGAGCTTTCTTAAAGGTGTGAATAGCATGACGGAAACAATTGTAGTTGTACTGTTTGCTTTTATGATAGGGGATGGTCTAAAACAAATTGGAATGAATGAATACTTAATTGAGGTAGGCACAACTTACTTGCATGGCTCAGTAATTCCTTTGTTAGCATTTTTATTACTTGCAATAATAACATACTTAGGGATAGAATACTTTGCTGCAACGTTGCTTATGGCGCCAATAATTATTCCTCTTGCATTAGAGTTTTCACTAGATCCATACTTTGTACTAGCGGCTATATTGTCAGGTGGTGTAGCAGGAGCAACAAACTGCTTCTACGGAGAGCAAATGCTAATGTGCTCTCAGTCAGTTCAGAAAAAACCTTTTGATATGGGAATTTGTTGCTTGCCATATGGAATTATTGCAACCGTGATTACAGCTATTATTTATGGAATTGTAGGATTTACTATGTAAGGTAGCATAAATAAATTGTTTTAATCAAAGAAAGAATAGTAAAAGAATAAAGGAGAAAGAAAAATGAGTGAATTTAATGGTAAATCAGTAATTATTACAGGTGGAGGCGGTGGAATGGCTTTTTCTATCGCAGAAAGCTTTCTAAATGAAGGTGCAGAGGTTTATCTTACAGATATTAATGAGGAAAGACTAAAAAATGCAATTAGAGATTATGGGCACCTAGGCAAACTTGATTATGTAGTATCAGACGTTACAAGTGTTTCGGATATTGAAAATATGGTTGAAGAAGTTGTAAAGAGAGCGGGGAAAATAGATATTCTAGTAAATACAGCAGGAGTTTGGGTTGAAGGTGACTCTGATAGTATGACGGAGGATGACTGGGATAAAACTATAAATGTAAACTTAAAAGGCACATTCTTTGTTTGCAGCAGAACTATTCCTGAACTCGAAAAAACTGGTGGCTGCATTGTAAACATTTCATCAGATGCAGGTATAGGCGGAAACCCAGGAAACTGTATATATAATGCATCAAAAGGTGGAGTTACACTTATTACAAAATCATTAGGCTTAGAATTAGCGCCTAGGGGGATTAGAGTAAATGCTGTTGCTCCTGCTGATGTAGAAACACCAATGCTTGTAGGACAAGCTGAAGTGTATGGTGGTGGAGATATCGAAGGGTATTACCATAACTTATTAAGAAAATATCCTCAAGGAGATAGAGCAAAGTTCATACAACCATCTGAAATTGCTGCATGCGTATTGTTCCTAGCGTCCAATAAAGTTTGCTCAGTTACAGCAACTACTCTCTCGATAGATTGTGGCCTAACTGCTGGATATTAAGTTTAAAAACTATGAATAAAATGAACTAGGTCATATATGTTGTTTTAGGAGGAAACTTATAATGAAAAAAAATATAGTATATCCATATATTCCAAACTCAGTAAATGAAATAAAAAAAGGATTAATGGATGAGGTTAACGCAAAGGATGAGCGAGAAATCTTTGATGTTATACCAGACCATTTGATGTATAAGAATTTCAGCTTACCAGAGCCAATGCTTGATGAATATACATTGAAAAGACATACAAACGAATTACTTAATAAAAACGCAAATGCTTCAACACATTTATGCTTTTTAGGTGCAGGATGCGCACAGCATTTTGTGCCTTCGGTAGTTGATGAAGTATTAAAAAGAGGAGAGTTCTACACATCTTACACAAGCGTTTACGGAGATCAAGGAAGAGGGCAACTTCAATTTGAATATCAAAGTCAAATGGCAGAACTTCTTGATATGGATGTAATAGCCTTTCCTCAATATGATGGGGGCAGTTCACTAGGTCATGCTGTTAGAATTGCAAGAAGAATGACAGGAAGAAAGAAAATTTTATACCCTATGAGCATAAATAAAGTTGTTTTGGAGATTTGTACAAACTACCTTTCTCAAATTGATGGTGCATATTGTGAAATGGTACCAGTTAACTATGATAAAGTGACAGGGTTAATGGATCTTGCAGATCTAAAAGCTAAATTATCTGATGAAGTTGCTGGAGTTGTTGTTGAAAATCCAACATTCCTTGGTAATGTTGAGATTAATGCAAAAGAAATTGGCGAAATGACTAAAGCTGTGGGCGCAGAGTTTATCGTTTATGCTGATCCAATTTCGTTAGGAATAATTGAAGCTCCAGGAGCTTATGGAGCAACAATTGTATGCGGAGATGTTCATACTCTTGGTATATACATGTTTGCTGGAGCTGGCGTAGGTGGATTTGTAATGGTTAAAGACGAAGCAAAATATGCCTACCAACTAAAAGATATGATGTATGCCGCTTCACCATCTGTAGTTGATGGAGAAATAGCATTTAACTTTGAGGCTGCTTTTGATAGAACTTCATATGAGATTAGAGAAAAGTCTGCTGAGTTTACAGGAACTAGTGCCGGCCTATGGACGGCGATTGCAGGAGTTTATATGGCAACAATGGGTCCACAAGGAATGAAGGATGTTGGGGAAATTATCATTAAACATAGTAGATATGCAGCTAAGTGCTTGGCTGCAGTAGAAGGGGTAAATGTAAAGTTTACAGGACCTTCATTTAAGGAGTTTGTTGTTGATTTTTCTAGAACAGGAAAAACTGTTAAGGAAATTAATAAAGAACTATTAAATGAAAGTATTATAGGCGGATATGATTTAACAGGTAAATATGAAGAAACAACTAACTGCATGCTTGTTTGTGTAACAGAAATTCATACGAAAGCAGATATTGATAAGTTTGTAAATGCTATACAAACAATTGTAAAATAAGGAGGTAGTGAAGAAAATGGAAAAAACAATAATAAGAGAGTTTCATCAAGCAAGGTGGAATGAGCCAATTGTTTCAGAACTTTCTATCTCAGGCGAAAGAGCGGTATTACTTCCTAGTGTTGATGAAGGAATAGAAGCTGAGACTGAATCAATAGATGAAATTTTGGGCACAATGAAGAGAACAAGTAATCTTGAACTTCCAGAAGTAAATCAACCTAGATTAGTAAGACATTATAGCAGAGTTACTCAAGAAATGATGGGATCAGATAATACTCTTGGAATTTCACAAGGTACTTGTACGCTAAAGTATAATCCGAAGGTTCAAGAACATATGGTAGGGCATTCGGGCTTAAGAGAAGTTCACCCATATCAAGATGTAGACACTATGCAAGGTCTTCTTGAAATTTATTATAAGACGGGTAAAATAATGGAAGAACTAGCAGGAATGGATAAGTTTTCATTCTTGCCTGGTGCAGGTGGCCAGGCTATCTACACAAATGCTCAAATTGTAAAAAAATATCACGAAAAAAAGGGGAATTCTCACAAGAATGAAATCGTAACAACACTCCATTCTCATCCGGTGGATGCAGCAGCTTCTTCAACATTAGGCTATAAGATTATTACACTTATGCCAGATGACGAAACAGGCCTTCCAAACTGGGATGAGTATATGGCAACAATCAATGAAAATACAGCTGCAATTTTTATTACTAATCCAGAAGACACAGGTATTTTCAACGATAAAATTGACGAGTTTACAGCAGCAGCACATGCTGTAGATGCGGTTTGTGTTTATGACCAAGCAAATGCAAATGCGCTTATTGGGGTATCAAGAGCAGGTGAAGCTGGTTTTGATTTAATGCATTTTAACTTACATAAAACATTCTCATCACCTCATGGTGCTGATGGTCCAGGATGTGGAGCTATAGGAGTTAGAGCAAAATTTGCAGAGTTCTTGCCTAAACCTACAATTGAGTGCAAAAATGGAAGATATTATTTAGATTATGATAGAGATGATAGTGTTGGATTCATAAAATTATTTATGGGTAATGCAACTGCTGTACTACGTGCATATATGTGGTGTATGAATCTGGGTATTGATGGTTTAAGAGAAGTTGCTGTAATTTCAGTATTAAATAATCAATATATGACAAAGGAAATTCTTGAAAGAGTTCCAGGAACATCGCTCCATTACGATGATGGCAGAAGAAGAATGGAACAAACTAGACTCTCTTTCGACAAACTTTTAGAAGAAACAGGTTGTGGAATTACAGAAGTTAATGCTCGACTAGTAGATTATGGTATAACTGAATTATGGATGTCACATCACCCATTTACTGTACCAGAACCATTTACACCAGAGCCTTGTGAAAGCTACAATAAAACAGATATTGATTATTATGTTGAAGTGCTGAGGAAGATCGCAATGGAATGCATAGAAAACCCTGAAATGGTGAAATCAGCACCACATAAGGCTGCTAGACATAAAGCTGCAAGCATCCCAACAACTTCATCAGAAGAAGATTATAAATTACTTGCTACAACTTGGAGAGCATACAAGAAGAGATATAAATAAGAATTCGAAAAGGTGGTAGCAAAGTTATGCTACCACCATATTTATTATGACTAACGATGTGAATTTAAATTAAGAAAGAATAGGTTGCTTAAAATGAATAAACCTAAAAAAATTGGATTACTTGTAAACCCTTTAGCAGGGATTGGTGGAAGCGTGGGATTAAAAGGCAGTGATGGAGAAGAAATAGTAAAAATGGCATTTGAAAGAGGTGCAAAGCCGCTATCTCCAGCAAGAACTTTACTTGCGCTCGAAGAACTTTTACCACTTAAAGATAAAATTCAGTTTATAACAGCGGATGGGGATATGGGACATTCTGAAGCGAGTCACCTTGGGTTTGACACGAAAGTGGTATATAAGCCAACCACTAAAACAAGTTATAAAGATACTGAAGCTGCACTTAAAGTACTTATGAAAGAAGACATAGATATTTTGATTTTTTCAGGTGGTGATGGAACTGCTAGAAATGTATATAATATTATTGAAAACAATATATGTGTAATTGGTATTCCTGCAGGTGTAAAAATACATTCTGCCGTTTACGGAACAACTCCTAAAAATGCAGGAAGAATTGCATTTGATTGTATTGCTGATAAAGTTGAAGAGTTTAAAGATGCAGAAGTTATGGATCTTGATGAGGATTTGTACAGAAAAGGAATTGTAAGTCCAAGGCTCTATGGGTATATGAAAATACCTAGTGTGAAAAAAGGAATGCAAAATGTAAAAGCAAAATCTGTTTCTACTGTGGTTACACTTGATTCAATAGCAACTGATATTGTAGGGAATATGAAGGATGATGTTTATTATATAATTGGGGCAGGAACAACTACTAGAAATATTATGGGAATGCTGAAACTAGAAAACACACTTATAGGAATAGATGTTGTTTGTAATAAAAAACTTGTTGCAAATGATGTTTATGAAAAGGAACTTTGGGAGCTAATACAAAGCAGGAAATGTGTTATAGTTTTAACTCCCATAGGGGGACAAGGCCATATATTAGGTAGGGGTAATCAGCAGATTAGTCCGAGAATAATAAAATATGTAGGAAAAGATAATATTGAAATAATTGCAACAAAAGAAAAACTATTATCATTAAAAAACAGAAACCTAATTGTAGATACTGGCGATGCAGAATTAGATAAGGAACTATCTGGCTACAAGAGAATTATTACAGGGATAGATGAACGAGTAGTATGTCCAGTAGGAATGTAGAATTAATTAAAAAAATAAAAAAATACTACAACAATTAATTAATAGAATAAAAGCCTGCCCGCACAATTACATAATTAATTAATAAAATATATTGACAGGCTTGTGCTTAAGTGGTATTATTATTTAGTAATAAAGAAGAAGTTATCCGCTTCTCACCATAAGTATAGCTAATATGGTTAATATGAACATTTAAGCGATGTCTTTGTTTGTGGCGGATTTCAGTGGAATCTGTCATTTTTGTTTTGAGGAGGAAAAAACAATTAGTAAAGAATATTTAATT